>NZ_JBFUIA010000047.1:0-44539 GCF_056402115.1 Mucilaginibacter sp. P4_C11
GCAATGCATCTGCCCCGATGCAATGCATCTGCCCCGATAACGCTGAACGCAACCGGAGCTACCACCGTTCATGTTTCTGTAACAGCCGAAGATGGTGCCACTATTCGTACATATTCCATTACCGTGTACAAAAACGGATCAAGTAATACTTCAATAAGTTCATTGGCATTAAGCCCGTCAAGTCCATTGTCGGTAACAACGGGTACCAGTAATATAAATTACCAAACCTCGGTATCGGTTACTACAGCTACAGTTGGCGTTGTAGTAACAACTTTAGATCCAAATGCAGTCATACGGGTTGAGGGCAACCCTGTAGCCGGCGGGGTTACATCCGACCCAATAACACTGAATGCAACCGGTTCCACAACAATCCATGTATCAATAACAGCCGAGGATGGTGTCAGTATCCGCACTTATTCCATTGTTGTAAATAAAAACGATCCGGGTAGTATAGCCTTAAATTCATTGCTTTTAAGCCCGCCAACCGGTATTGCAAAAAAATCAAATGACATTGACAGCAGAAACATCACCGTTCACCAGGCCTTGTCACCAAATAGCGATGGTATTAACGATGTGTTCACCATTGATGGTATTGAAAATTATGCCGATAACCGCCTGAGCATCATGAATGCCGGCGGGGCATTGGTATACGATGTAAAAGGCTACGGAAGTAACGGTAACGTGTTTGATGGTCACTCAAACAAGAATGGGATGATGCAGAAGCCGGGTACATACTATTATTCGTTAGAGTACAAGGATGGTAATGAAACCAAACGAAAAACAGGTTATATCATCCTGAAATATTAACCGGGAAAGGTATGGCCCGATAGGGCATTGTAATAAACCCCGGTTGTTGATAGCAGATAGGCAACCGGGGTTTTACTGTAAATAACCTGCTGTAATAGGGTGAAAATAGCCTGCTAAAAGCATCAAATCAGGCGGATAAACACCATAGGTAAGTTAATAATTCGGCCTATCATTACTAAGTTTTTCATAAGCAGGGTTTTGCCGAAAATAGCGCGGCAAACTGCCCATGGCCAAACTATAATACTTTCCTCTTAAACGAATTGCTAACCAGGATTACAAAAAAAAATGTCCATCAAAAAAAATATACTAAAGCTATGTCTTGTGCTTGTATTTGCAATAGGTGGCAGGGCTTTTGCTCAGCAGCAAATCTATAACTACAGTCAATATGCAGATAACCTTACCGCAGTTAACCCGGCGTATTCCATACTTGATAAGGCCGGATCTGTAAGTGTGCTGGGGCGTAAACAATTTATAGGAATAGATGGGGCACCAAGCAGCCTCATGCTGAATGCCAATTTTCCTATCGAATCTATCAACGGCGCGGCTGGTGTGTATGTACTGAATGACCAGGCTGCGGTAGAGAAACAAATTGAGGCTAACGTTTTTTTTGCTAAAGGAGTGCAGCTTACCCAAACCGATTACCTGGCTGTTGCGTTAAATTTAGGGGTGCGTAACTATGTGGGCAACTATTCGCAACTGGATGCTACCGACCCGCAGTTTATGAATGATGTGCGCGAAACAAAGCCCAACATTGGTTTCGGGGTAATGTTGTATAGCACTAATTACTATTTAGGCTTATCGGTTCCCGAGTTTACCATCCGTAGCCTGGGCACGGCATCCCAACAGCAGGCCAATTACCTGCGCACACATTATTATTTTACGGGGGCCTACCTGGCCGATGTAAGCGACGATGTAAAGGTTAAGCCGGCCACTTTGGTTAGTTATGTAAACGGATCAACAGTTTTGGCAAATATTTCGGGCACATTATACCTTAAGGAGCAATTGGGCGTAGGCTTAAATTACCGTACCGATAAAAAAGCGGCGGCTATGTTATCAGTAATTGGTAAAGTATTCAGGGTAGGGTATAGCTACCAGTTTGGCACATCATCAAATAACCTGGGCGGTGTAAATATCACCACCCATGAAGTAAGCATAAGTTACAGGTTTGGAAATGTAACCGGCAATAAATTATTATAAACCAGAATATCAAAGTACAATTTTTAAAACCTGTTCATAGCCTTTAAAAGGCTAAGCGGGAATACTTTGCCCTTGTTTTTGATAAAACCAACAGGCAGATACCGAAAAGCCTTAAAAGAGTAGGTGCAAAAAACTAACCAAGCAAAAATTATTATGGATCCCATTATTCATTTGAACCAAGCCGAGCAACAACACATGCTTTTTATGTTTGTGCCCGTAAAAGCAAAAAAAAAGCATCTTATTAACGAAGCCCTAACATCGGTTAAGCAATCATTTGTCCAGGCAGATGAGGATATGCGCGCTTTAACCGGTGTGCACTTTTTTATGTTTTACCATTTAGATGCCGGCGGATCGGCAAATTTACCCATCAAGAGTTTTGAAGCGCCGGAGAAGCAAGGCTTATTGGTGGTGCAGGCAATTTACGATGCCGATTTTGTACCCTATATCAGCTCATTTGTTGATAATCCTAAGGTGGCCTTTTTTCTCGATATTTTATTAGATTATATTGATGAAGATGGCATATTTGACCTTGATGACCCTACTTCGGCGGTATCGATTAAAGCGAATGGTGGGGTGGCGTTAAATAAGGCGGCGTTTATTTGCCTATTGATGCGCTATAATTTTTCGGACCCAACTATACCTGCTGCTGCAAAATCAACAAAAGAAGAAAAATTTATATTGGGTTATACGTTCCCTGGTTTAACTGTTGGCAATATACTGGCAAATTATCCACATGCACGTGAATTATGGCCAACAAAACCGGTAGCCATTCAGTTTGAAGATTCTGTACCACCAGAGCAATGCTAAAATAATTTGCCCCACTGTAATAGGTGGGGCGTTATAACTAAACTGAATTACCATGAACCCGAATTTAACCGATATTAATGCCGCTGCCCAGCCTATACCTAAACTTAGCGATATACAGGGTTTAATACTGCGAGGCTATAATTTACCTTTTGTACGCTATATTATTTTTACTATAAACAATGTAGATGGGGCGCGCCGGTTTTGTAAAGATATATTGCCCGGGAGTAGTGCATCAATGCACGTAACCACAGCTTTGCCATGGCACAACGGCATAAAGCCCGATTATTGCCTAAACGTAGGTTTTACTGCCAGCGGCCTGGAAAAAATGATAACTAAAACGAACTTCAATAAAGTGAGCGCCTGGAGTTTGGATTTTTTTAGTGCGTTTAAAGCAGGTGCCATTAAAACTGCCGAGAGACTTGGCGACATCGGCGAAAGCGCACCCGACCAATGGTGGAAAGATGATGGCTGGATCCCCGAAGATACTGACCCTGCCCCGGATGGTTCGGATTTGCATATACAGCTAACCCTTTTTGCGCATGACACCCAAAGCCTTGATACTTATTACAACGCCTTGTTGGGCATGGTGCCCGAAGATGCAGATGGCAAGGCTTTGAGTGCTGTTTTTTTAAAAGACTCAGAACCGTTATCCCAGGGCGATGATTATATCCATTTTGGGTATAAAGACAGTTTTTCGCAGCCGCGGCTAACAGATGTGCCCTGGAATACTACACAGGGAAGATTGCGTGCTGGCAAAAGCACTGTTGACGACAGGCCGGTAGTGCCAATGAACCAATTTGTGATAGGCATTACCAAGGTTTCTGTTGATCCTCAACCATTAAGGTATAATCCTCATCCTCTGTTAGAAAATGGCAGTTTTGCGGCCTTTAGGTTATTATACCAGGATGTAGCCGCTTTTAATAAATATATAAACTCTGCTGAAGATGGTACACCTCCTGATCTGGTAGCTGCAAAAATGTGCGGCAGATGGTTTGATGGTACGCCGCTGATAGTGTCGCCGGATAAGCCGAACCCTAATTTGAAAGATTTTGATTATACCAATTTTAATTATATCACCCCCACAGCCAATCAACGGGGCGAACCGAAACCGAAAAGCGACGATTTGGGGCAACTATGCCCTTATGCAGCCCATATTAGGCGGGCAAATCCGCGGGATGATGAAAAAGTGAAAGGCAATAGTGGCCCGGCGGCAGACGCGAAAACGCGTAGGATTATGCGTAGGGCCGGCCCGTATGGCCCCGATTACAGAGACGATGAAGTAGCCAAAAAAGACGGTGGGGTTGAAATAAAAAGGGGATTGGTCGGCTTGTTTATATGCGCCAATTTAACCCAGCAGTTTATATTTATTATGGATTCCTGGATTAATCATGGCGGTTTCAGGTCTGCTGATAAAAGCCCTAACGGCAGTGGTGTCGATCCTTTATTCGGCCCTTCTAAAAATGATTATGCGCCTAATAACGAATTTGATTACCTTCCCGATGGCCCAACCGATCAGCCCTATAAACGCATGCCCGGCCTTGAACGCTTTATACGTACCGATGGTAGCTTGTTTTTGTTTTTGCCGGGGATAAAAGCAATTGAAGATATATCAAACGGTATAATACCAACTAAGCCACAAACATAAAACCTAAAAAACTTAACCATGAAAAGTACCTTACTATTTACGCATGACGACCGGCTGAAAAATCGCCCGGTTTCATTTAAAGAAGTTGACGAACAGGCCCTGCACGCTATTGTACAGGCTGCCGTGAACGTCGAGTTGTTTACAATCCCATTGTATATGACCTCGTTATACTCCCTGCAGGGGATGCATGAGATGAACAGCAAGGGCAATAATTTTTACCTTGGCCGAACCTGGCCGGGCATGGCGGCAACCGCTAAGCCTGCAACCGCAAATGAAAAAGCATTTAACGCTGTCTTTAGTGTTTTTGTGGCCGAAATGCTGCACCTCCAAATTGTATCAAACCTGGCCAAAGTGGTTGGGTACGACCCTAAGTTTACCTGCGAGCCCTTACAAGACGAGGAAACCTACGCCTGGAAATGCTATGGCGATGATAAAACCATATTGCCGCACATCCTCGACTTTAAAGATTGTGTAGCACCATTTGACAAGGTAAAAGTTAAAACAGGAGCAATGAATAAGGAACAGGTACGCTTGTTTTTGGCCATTGAACAAACCGAAACTGATGCCGAAAAATTGATTGACCCTGATAAAATTGCTAAATACAGTGAGAAAGCACCTTTTGATAATTGGAAACCTGGTACCGATTTACCTTTCTTTGGATCGATAGGGAACATGTACCTGCAATTGTGGAATTACCTGTCCATAACCTATACCGATGGCGCAACACTTTGGGATATTGTTTTTGAAAAAGGAAAGGGCGGGGGTGATGTAGCCGTACAAAAGGAAATTTTTAATCCGGAGAGGCTCGATCCTGAAACAGAACCAGATCCGCAAGATCCGGGCGACGATGAATACCCCGGCATTGCTACCAGTATCCAGAATACCGAATCGGAAGCTGCCCTATTGGATGCCATGAACATGATCAACGGCATTACCGACCAGGGTGAAGGCGGCGGTGTAATTAAACAAATCCTGGATAGGATGAATAAAAGCAAGGGCGCCCATCAGCATGTTAACCTGAGCGCCGTGCAAGACCAGTTTAGGCCAAGTTGCCCGGTTTTGAAGAATAAATATCCCTCATATACTGCTACCGGTGCCGATGCGCCATCGGCCAAAGCCGACGCCCGCGACACATTTGGAAAAATGGACCATTATGAAACTTTTGCTTTTGTTATGAATTTGCTGATGGAAGGGCAGATTGAAACCTGGGACCAATGGCATGCCAAAGGTAATTCATGGTCGGCCGAATCATTACAAACCGCAGCTTATGATCCCTCACACAATCCGCAACTGCCTGCATCAGGTGATATTGCCGGTGCTTTAAACAGGTTAAAGCTGAATGATGCAGATGAAAAAAACTTTGAACTGTTTAGCCGCGCATCTACCGGTGCCATTGCAGGTGTAACCAAAGTACTTAACGATTATTTTAAAAACCCTAAAACACAATTCCCATACCCATCTATGGGAGGCTCGGGCGATAGGATGTCAATCTGTTGGGCTGTTTTTGGTAAGGCGCCGGATATCAGCCTCGGCGTAACCTCGCCGCATGATAAACCAATAGACCGTACTCAGCACCTTTACCATGCCTGCCAGGGAATGAGCCTGGATGATGTGTTGAAAGATAACCCGGAAACCTGTGCAACAACGGCAATTTACCATACCTGCAAAGGATCAAATGACTGTAAAACCGAAGGTGGTTGCGGCTTCGTTCAGAAAACCACGGGTGGCGGGCTGTGCGGTGGCAAGGCTACTGCTTTTTATAAAACACAACCCGGATGGCCTGCAGCAAACGCTTTGCCTTTTRGTCCGCCGGCAGATAATGCCTGTAAAGCTTTGGGTGGCTGCGCTGTTCCTATTTCGGCATCACAAATGTACCCTGCCCTAAAAGATGGAGAAGAGTATCGGATGCAACTATATGATTTTGGCAGCAAGCCCGATTTTAAACCAAAATCATTTGGTATTCTTGATTATGAAAAAGGTGAACTGGTTTATGACGTGGCCTGGAAAGCTTATCAGGCAGTTTTGGAAAAGAGAGGATTACCCGTACCTGAAAAACCAAAGCCAAGTGATTTGCGTTTGGCCTTTCCGCCGTCAACCTAAACAAAATTGTTTTTATGAATAATAATAATTTACCACGCCTCGGCCTGCCAAATTTGGGCCTTGGCGTGGGTTTACGAAACAAGCATTTTAATTACCTGCTGCATAACCCCGCGCAGGTAGACTGGTTCGAGATCATCAGCGAAAACTTTATGGATGATTTTGGCTTTGCCCGCCACGTGCTGATGCATGTGCGCAAACAGGTACCTGTGGTAATGCACGGGGTATCATTGTCTGTTGGCAGTACCGATCCTATTAACTTTAAATATCTTGAAAAACTGAAGGCATTAGCTGAAATTATCGAACCGGAGTGGATATCGGACCATTTATGCTGGACGGGTGTTGCCTACACCAATACGCACGATTTGCTGCCAATGCCCATGACCCAGGAAAGCCTGACCCACGTTTGCGAACGCGTAATGCGCATACAGGATTATTTAAAACGACCGCTTATATTAGAAAATCCATCTACTTATTTGCAATTTAAAGCATCAACCATATCTGAGTGGGGCTTTTTATCGTCATTAGCTACTACAACAGGTTGCGGGCTATTGCTTGATGTTAATAATGTATTTGTATCGGCAACAAACCACTGTTTTAACGCGCCAAATTACATCAACAATCTGCCACATGAGCATATTGTACAAATGCACATTGCCGGCCCTACCGATTGCGGCGATTTGCTGATAGATACGCATGATCAGCCAGTACCATCGCAGGTTTGGGAGCTATACGCGCAAGCACAAAGGCTCACCGGCGGTGTAAGTACCCTGTTGGAATGGGACGCCAAAATACCCGATTATCCTGACTTGCTGATTGAACTTTACAAGGCCCGCGAAGCTTTAAAAGGAAATATTCCTGTTCAGGGCGTTAATAAATCTGAGCATCAGCCTGTATCAAACCCGGTTGAATTTCAATTGCTTGCTGCAAATGGTTAAAGATCAAAAATTGGCATTATTGCAAAACTGGCTCAAAACCGTAGTGATGACGCCGGGCTACCTGCCTCAAAAATTGGGGCAGGCATGGCATCTGCACGGCCTTGACGAAGCAGATGTGGTGGTTGCCGACGAGGGTACAGCATCGGTTTACACCCGCCTGAACGTTTATAGCTCGGGATATTTATTGCGCTTGCTGGAATGTATGTATGCCGATTATGCCATCAGCCGGAAATTTATGGGCGATGAGGTGTTTGATAGCTTTGCCAAAGCTTACCTGTTATATCATCCATCCACCTCGTTTACTTTATACGATCTGGGTGCCGCATTCCCCGGGTTTTTGGCCAAAACAAAGCCTCACGTTACTCCGGGCGAAGGGCCGGATGTAAGTGATTTTATGAGCCTGCCCATATCATTTGCCAAATTGGAACGTGCCCGGCAGGAAGCCATACGGGCGCCGGGAACAGAAGGGGTTGCCGAACATGATCAGGAAATTAGTATCCAGGACATTCTGTTTGGTGTTGTTAAAATAACTACTCCCGGTTGCCTGCGATTGCTGGAACTGGATTTTCCTATGATCTCTTTTTTTACCTCGGTTTACCGGGATGAGGATTATGAACTGCCATCACCCCAAAAAACATTCACCGCAGTAAGCCGTAAAAATTTCAGGGTTACGATGACCGACGTTACCGAAGTGCAATATACCCTGCTTTCGTTGTGCCAGGCGGGGGATAACCTGTACGATGCCATAACCGCGACGGCATCATTTAATAAAATACCCCCGTCCGAACTATTGGCCGATGTGTTTCTTTGGATGCCCCTGTTCCATAAAAATGGTTTGCTTGACTGGGCTTGATGAGGACGTTAAACCCAGGTGAACCGTATTGTTATGATGTAGCAATTGGTTTTCGTTGTTGGTAAACACTACAAATTTACCAGCTTCCTTTTATATTTCAAAATCACCTTTTATTGATGCATAAATAGGTATAAATAAGGTAATTAATTGGTATTTATTTGTAATAAATAGTGTATTTATTGATACAAAAAGTACATTTATTTACACAAAAATAAAATGAAGATTTTTTATGCAAAAGATCAGAAAAGCAGCCTGAAAAATAAGGCATCGTTCGGTTCAAAACTGCAGACTGAACCACCGTTCTGTTCCCGGGACTGGGGGATAAATTAATCCCGACCGATATCATCAATAAAAATGCTTACCCGTACAGGCCGTCACGGAACCAATGATATTTGTATAAAAAAATATGTAGATACATTTAAATTTGGTTTTGTGCGGTATATTCGCGGTATCAACCCTATTGATTAATGAAAAAACTTTTAAGTATTGGCTTCGTTTGTTTGTGTCCCATTGTGTTTGCCCAAAAAAAACCTTCCCCGGGCAATTTGGTACAGTATGTTAACCCTTTTATAGGTACCGGCGCTGTTGACAAAAACAGTTTATCGGGCAGTAATTTTCCCGGCTCAACTGTCCCGTTTGGTTTTGTGCAGCTAAGCCCCGATACCCGCGAAGCACCGGATGATCCTGCATCCGGTTATGATTATAACGATAAAACCATCATCGGCTTTAGCCACACCCACCTGAGCGGTACCGGCGTAGCCGATTTGTTTGATGTGCTGATGATGCCAACCACCGGTGAAATTAACCTGGTGCCTGGCAGCGCAGATAAGCCTGGTAGCGGCTATAGTTCTGCCTTCTCGCATAAGGAAGAAACAGCCAAGCCCGGCTACTACCAGGTAATACTGAAGGACTATAACATCAATGCCGAACTTACCTCAACATCGCATGTAGGTTTGCATCGTTATACTTTTCCTAAAAGTGATGAATCGCACGTAATTATTGATATGGACCATTCGCTTGACAAAAAGCGGGGTTACTGGTCATGTAAAATTGTGAGCGCGCAGATACGTGTAATAGACGACCACACCGTTGAAGGTTACCGCGTTTTAAGCGGCTGGGCCAAATTGCGGAAAATTTATTTCCATGCCGAATTTTCAAAACCATTCACCAGTAGTGTACTGGCCAGCGGCGGCCACCGCTATCCCGATCTGTCAATCATCAACGGCACAAACCTGAAGGCTGCTTTAAACTTTAGCACTAAGGATAAAGAGCAAGTATTGGTAAAAGTAGGCCTATCGCCCGTAAGTACCGAGAATGCCCGAATGAATATAAAAGCCGAGCTGCCGGGCTGGGATTTTGATAATACCAGCACGCAAAGCAGCCTGCAATGGGAACATGAACTGACCAAAATTAAAATAGAAGGTACCCTGGAGCAAAAACAGATTTTTTATACCGGCATGTACCATGCCTTTACCCAGCCCAATAATATGGCCGATGTAAACGGCGATTACCAGGCTACAGATTTAACCATTGCCAACGCGCCGGATAAAACGCATTATTCAACCTTCTCGTTATGGGATACTTACAGGGCGGCGCACCCCTTGTATACGCTCATCCAACCGGAAAAAACTGCCGGCTTTATCAACAGCATGATGCGCCAGTACGATACTTACGGCTACCTGCCTATATGGCAATTATGGGGCGATGAAAATTATTGCATGATAGGCAATCATGCCATTCCTGTTATTGTTGACGCGGCTTTGAAAGATATTAAAGGTTTTAACCAGGAGAAGGCTTACGAAGCGGTTAAAGGCTCATCCATAACAGATCATCCCGGCTCGCCTTTTACTACCTGGGAAAAATACCAGTATATTCCCGAAGATATTGAATCGCAGTCGGTTTCGGTAACGCTGGAGATGGCTTATGATGACTGGTGCGTGGCGCAATTAGCCAAAAAGCTGGATAAAACGGAAGATTATGACCGTTTCATGAAACGATCTGAATATTACCGGAACCTGTACAATACCAAAACAGGTTTTTTTCAGGCCAAAAAGAAGGATGGCAACTGGCTGGAACCATTTGACGCGCTGGCCTATGGTGGCAATGGTGGCAGCCCCTATACCGAGGGTAATGCCTGGCAGTACTTTTGGTACGTGCCGCAAAACGTATCCGGCTTAATTGATTTAGTAGGAGGGAATACCGCTTTCAACCAAAAGCTCGACCTGTTTTTCTCTACAAAAGATAAACCAGGCGAGGTAAATGGCAATGCGTCTGGTTTTATTGGCCAGTATGCGCATGGCAATGAGCCAAGCCACCACGTTGCTTACCTGTATGATTATGCCGGCCAGCCATGGAAAACACAGATGTACGTTGCCAAAGTTTTGAATGAATTGTATAACAACTCATCATCGGGCTATTCGGGTAATGAAGATTGCGGGCAAATGTCATCATGGTATATATTTAGCGCCATGGGTTTTTACCCGGTTAACCCGGCCAACGGAGTTTATGCTATCGGTTCGCCTATATTAAAAAACGCGCAGATTGACCTGGGAGATGGTACAGTATTCACAGTTGACGTAAAAAATGCGGGCAAGCAAAATGCATACATCCAATCGGTAAAACTAAACGGTAAAAGCTATACCAAAACTTATATTACCCAAAATGATATCACCGGCGGCGGTAAACTTGAATTTGTAATGGGATCTAAACCTAACAAAAACTGGGGCATTAAACCTACCGATGCACCTTTGGCCTGGGGGTATTAAATTCAAAATTCAAAAGTAAAAATTCAAAAAAAGAACCTTTCAAATTTTTAAAACCAAAAGCCAAAGGCAGGAAGCATAAAATACAATACGGATTACCGCATTTGTACTTTATCCCTAAAGCTTCCCGCCCTCGGCTCTTGGTTTGCAATAGATATTAGTGTTGTATTGCCTTTCACCTTTTAACCTTTTTTACTTCATTGTTTCGGCATGCAAAATGCAAAGCATCTTGGTTACCGTCCTGTGGAATCCTGAAACAAGTTACCCATAACGTCTTGTATTTTCGGGGCGGGGGGCCTGTCACCCTGAGCCTGTCGAAGGGCCGCGCAGAGCGGCATTTGCCCGCAATGGTTCGACAAGCTCACCATGACATGTTCTATTTTCGAGGTGTGTAGGCCTGTCACCCTGAGCCTTTCGAAGGGTCGCGCAGAGCGGCATTTGCCCGCAATGGTTCGACAAGCTCACCATGACAGCCATTTTTTACGATGTCATTTCTCCTTCAGGATTTCGCGAAATTTTACCACTCACCATGACAGCCATTTTTGCGACGTCATCCCTCCTTAGAATTTCGCAAAATTTACCAATCAGAATGACTACATATTCGACGTTTCGATTAAGCCGAAAGCAAAACAAATAGCCAAAGGCAGGAAGCATAAAATACAACACGAATTACCGCATTTGTACTTTACCCCTAAAGCTTCCCGCCCTCGGCTCTTGGTTTGTGATTAGTTTTGAAAAACCTTTTACCTTTCGCCTTTTACCCTTCACCTTTACCCTTCTCTACTCCATATTGGCCAGCTTTACAGCGAATTTGCCGTCGAGGGTGCCTGTTGTGCCGTAACCTTCCAGTTTGGCGTGTACGAGGCCTTTAAAAGCCCCGTTGGTAAAACTCAGGATGTTAATGTTGCCGCCTGCGCAGTGAATCCCTTTTTCGCCGGGGTTTTGCGTTGGGTCGTTGGCGCAGCCAAAGGCTTGCTTGTTATCCATAAATATCATGTAAGCCGTGTTTTCCTTTGCCCGCTTTAAGCCATACTGCCCCGGGGCCTTGCCTTTAAAGGTTAGGGTGATCATGATTTCTTTTACACCAGCGTAGCGTGCATTTTTGGTCACCGTAAAATGCCCTGTGAATTGCATAGTAGTGATATTGCTTTGCCGGGCGTAAATGGCTTTAGCATTGCTCATGGCCACATCCATATTTAAACCCTTTGAAGCTGTAGCAGCCCGTGCCTGTTGTGTTACCTGTGCAAGCTGTGCTTGCAACGCTGCCAGTTTTGCCTGTTGAGCGGCACTGGCGTTGGCTCTGGCTGGCAACTTCATAGTCGCCAATTGGTCCATCTGTCTATCATTTGGTTTGATGATGTATTTTTCCTGCATAATGCCTGCTGTTGGGGCGTCAAAATAAAACACGATGGGGTTATCTTCAATATAAATGGTTTGCAGCAGTACTATCTTGGCCAAACCGGGCCTGTTGGGGATGAGTTCTACGCTGATGGTGGCGCATCGTCCTGCCGGGATAGTTGATGGGGCCATGTAGGTAGCAAAACCGTCGTTTACATTAAGGCTGCCTGCGCCTTGCTCCATTATTTTCCAGTTTTTTATTTTGTAGGGCTCGCTTGCCGGGTTGCCGGCATCGTAGCGGTAATCCTGGCCATAATTGGCATCGCCGGGGTTCATCGTGGCCGGGTCGCCGGGAAAAATCTGTAGCTCAACGTTTATCTGTATCTGTTCATCAGTTTCCACAATTTCCTTATCCGGTTTTAATGTGAATGCCACCGCCCTGCGGGCAATAGCCTCGTCAAGCTGTTGCGGGGTATAATGCTGCGCTTTTGCCACCTGCATAACCCAAACAAACACGAATACTATGAATATTATCTTCTTCATTTTTTTTAAGCTAAAAGCTGAATGCATAAGGCATAAAGCTTTGATTTTATGTTTTATAATAAACTAATTGTAGTAAAATAGTCCTGGAAAATGGTGATTAGCTTTGGGCTTTCCGCTTTAAGCTTTCGGCTCCTACCTTCCTTCCAGTACCCAGCGTGCGCTTTCGGCATCATCCCATATATTGGTACTTTGCAGGGCGCCGCTTTCCATGTTCAGGTAGGTGTTGTTGCCCACATTTTTAAACTTCACCCTGTCCGATCCTACCACCGGTTCAATGTACCACATGGTGCCGGCGTATTGGGTGTTGCTGTTCAATTCCACACTGCCGGGTTTGCCGCTGCTGATGTAAGCGTTAAGGCCCTTGCCTTTAAGCAGGTAATAGTTTGCTCCGTTCACCGGGATTATCTCCCACTGCAACATATGGTTCGATTCGGTGTTGTTGGTGGTGATAAAGCCTGCGCGGTTATCAAGGTAAACGCCTTTCCAGCTATTGCGGATGTCATAATAACTTCCACGGTTATAACCATCGCGATAGCCCTGCCCATATCCCGGTGGTGGCGATGGCGTGCCATAATTAGCGGAGTTTAAAACAGTGCCAACCGGCGATACCGCATTCATGAGGTAGGTGGCCGTAACCTTTGGCTTGTCGTTTAGCGGCACAATCACAATGGCCGTGGTGCTGATGGTTTCGCCGGCCTTTATCCAGTAGCCGATATCAACAAAGCGTTTGTTTTTTACGGTTTTATTGGGGTCTTTAGGGTCTTTATCATCCACGCGCGCCAGTATGGTACAGGGATTGGCCGATAGTAAGGCCTCCTTACTGGTGAGCCGGGCGCCTGTGGCATTTAACACATTAAACTGCACGATGTAGGGTGCAATTTCATTAAGAAAATTAAAACCGGTACGGTATAAAATGATCTTTGATTCGGGGGAGGTATTGGTGACAAAAAACTTAACCGAAAAGCGGCTGAAATCGCCTTTGTCGCTCACTTTTTTTACTTCCTCGCTGTTAATATGGTAGCCCATAGTTAAACCGTTGAGTGTAAGTGGTGCGGTATCTGTAACATCAAACACCTGTGATTGCTGCTGGGCCAATAGGGGGGCTGCAAAGGCAATCGCTGCCAAAAGGCAGATGAATAATTTTGTTTTCATATCACTTGATTTTGGGGTTATCTAATAATTGCGGTATGTTTTTAAGATCGACATTGGCCAGCACCTTTTTTATAAGGTCATTACCACCTTCAACCATGATCATTACGTTAAAAACGGAAACCTTATTAACGGTAGGCGCATAAACGGGTGTAATACTTTTAATACCATTGCCACTGGCCAGGCCAGAATTGGTTAAATTGAATTTGCCATAATAGATGTAATCTTTATTGGGCATCCAGGAGCCGTCTTCATTTTTATGCGCGGGTATGTAAATATCAAAGGATGAACCGGGAATGGTATGGCGTATAACCGGCCGGTAATCCTCGCCGGTTACGCCCCCGCTGGCTTCACCATAAATGGTATTAATAATCACTTTGATTTTTACACTGCCTTCCATTTCTATTAGCTTAATATCGGGCATGCTGGTACTTGCCTTTTGCATAGCTTCTATCATTATTTTTTGCTGCTGCAGGGCGGTTATTTTTCCGGCCTTTAAAAGTTTCGATGTCGAATCGGACAACGTAGCCATTCGTTTACTGAACCACTGCGTATTAAGCGGCCCGCTATTAAAATCTGGCAGCTTAAAAAACGAAAGGCCATAGGTATCCTGGGTAAATGGCCGGCTGGCAGCATTTACAGATACCAATGCCCGCCTTTCGTTATTTGGATTGCAGGGATCTATGCTAGATATAGGGCCTGTAACATCGATGGTTGCGCCGGTTTCGCGATATATCAAATCGCCGGGCGCTCTTTGGCCGGCAGCGCCTTCTCTGAAACTGATGGCGGGTACCAGGTTGTTGAATGCTTTTTGGATGGTATTAAAAACTTTCCAAAGCAAAGCATTTTCACAGCCCGATGGTGTGCGGCCAACTTCTTCGTCGTAAAATTTGGCGTAAATGGTAGGGTCGCAATTACAGCCGGGCATTTTATCTGTTTGCTCATATTTAGGTTCGCGAAACAGTTGCAATGTGCCCGATATAAAGCCATGAACGCTATTAATCGTGCCCGGTGATGCTCCCGGTTCTTCGTAAATCGCATTGCCTGCAAACGTTAAATAAATTTCGCCTGCGTTAAAAACGTTATAGTGCACACGCATGGGCCGGTGGTCGTTATCCGGGTGGATATAAAACTGCGTTTTTGTTTTGCCCAGGATATTAAACTGGTCGCCCTGGTATTTATCCCGGTAAACTACATTGGTATCGGCACGGTCATCCAAAATAATGATGCCGATATCTGATGATCCGTTAACCATCAGGTGCCTGGCGCCGCTGGCTGGGTTTACAAACCAATAGGTATTGTAGTTTTTGTATTTAACCAACGGCATTGCTATTGATTTTTTTATTGACGGCCCGCCGTTTAAAGGGCTAAACTCGTAATTGAATGTGCCGGTTTGTGCCACGCCTTTTATCGCGCAGCAAAACAACATGATAATGATTAGGTGCTTTTTCATGATACCGGGCTTAAAGATCATGATGGCACAAGTATAACATGCCGGTGATAACATTAACAGCGGTAAAATAAACCACGTCTTTGCCGTTAATAGTCACTTTAACCGGGAAGTCGGCATTTTCAAACCTGGTATTGTCGCTAAAACAAAGGCAATGATCGCCCGGCCAGCAAAAAGCATCATCGTTGGCACCGATAAATAACTGTTTAAGGTCTATCGGGAAAGGAGTTGCCGCAACAATTTGGTTGTTTCTCATCAAGGTTCTGTTGCCTTTACTCGATAGGAAAAATACAGCGCCACTGTTACGAATCCAGCCACCACCGCCATAATCTGCCAAATCTATTTTAGTGCCGTCAATCCGGTAGGCTGTGCTGCCTGTGGCGGTTGTACTTATCGCGGCGCACATTTTACCATTCGGACTTATTAACGGTGCTGCCATTACTAAACCAGGGAGAGGGGTAGTTTGACCTGAAGAAGAGGTCATTACATAACTAACCCCTTTCCCATAACTCATCCCGGCGGCAGCCACTACAGACGAATCTGCGTTATGGCCTATTGCTGCCGACATAAAACGGGCAAATGACTTCCCTTTGAATGTAAATTCCTGGTCTATTTTACCCGGCTGCCTGCCACTTTGTATATGCGGTCCTTTTTTCAAAATAGCGTTAGTGGCATCAAGGGTGCTGAAATCCGTACTTTGAAAATCTTTTTCACTGCCGTTATAGGCATCGTTAAAAGATATGTTTTGCGGTGGCTTTTTCCCCGTATTTTGCAGCTTTCCGTTTTGATAATCATATACCGCCATAACATCGGCAATCTGGCCGGTAAACTGGCCATTTATTACTTTAAACGACAGAAAATGCAGCCCAAAATTGCCTCCGCCTTCGCCTTGCATGGCAGTGTTAATTTCGGCTTTAGTGTATACTTTAATCAGGACGCCAAACCTGGCCGGGTCGGTAAATTTTCCGTCGGTCGGCGAACCGGTTGTATTTGAGTTATTAGGTGGGGGTGATGTGGTATTTACAATATCGTTCACTTTACTTTTAAGTTTTTTTAAAAATTGGGCATGCAGCACCTGTGTGGCCGATAGCAGGATAAGGGTGTAAACTAATTTTCTCATTTTATTTAGGGTTAATGATTTTTAAGCTTCAATAAGTTGCGGCCGCTCCTCGGCAACCATAATTTTTCTCTTTTCGGGCGCAACAAAAGGCATGTAATAAGCGGTGATGTTTAAGGTGATCATCACCGATGAAAAAAAGTAAAGGCCCATAAAAAAAGCGATGGATACATGAAAAATAATGGCGCCGCCCAGCCACCACTTGCGTAAAACAGCGATGTTGATAAGGGGGTACATCATTTCCAATATGATAGTAAACCAGCCAGCCAACAGGGGTACAGGTGTATTGTATAAAAAATCAAAACTGACCCATTCTGTAGCGTTATAACCATGCACCATTCGCCATATGGCTTCGCCATTGCGCCAGTTGTAGCCCAGCAGCTTCTCGAAACCTGAGAAAAAATAGATGAGGCAAACATGGGTTTGAAATAATTTCAGGCAACGCGCGGTCCTTTCGGCTGATACAGGTTGCTTGTTAAACCATAAACTATCCAATGATAGCAGGCTGCCAACCGGGAAAACGCAGCAATAAAACAGCGCTATCGAGGTAAAAAGATCAACACCATAGCTGTAAAACTCCATGGAGTTGGTTATCAACAGTTGCAAGGCAAGCGATAGGATGGCAGCAGGGCGTGTAAAAAGGCCTGCTAAAAGCATCAACAAGGCTACGGGGTAAATTAACCTTATAATCCACAATAAGCCCTCGTAGCTTAACGGCACGATGCCTTGCAGGTTTTTATATAAACTATAAATGGATGGAATTAAAAAGTCGCGGGTGCCCGCTGCAATATCGGGCGGGATAAAAGCATGAGATGAAAATATGCTATCAAAGTCGGCCTGCAGCGCCATAAAATGGAGCAAGGATATTAACGCTATTCCGCAACGCAGCGAAACCATCCAAAGGCTATTTGAAGGCGCTTTGGAGTTATTTTTAAATAAGCTTTTAACAAAGTTTTTCATTTGGTAAGCTTTAGTTCTTTTATTTTGATGAGGTAATAGTTGTGATCTCCTGCGGCATATTGGCCAAGGGTAGGGAAGCCTATCAGGTTATAACTCACGAAAAAGGTATCCTGCCGGCAAGTGTTCTGGTTATATATTTTAACGGCTATGCTTTTAAAAAGCAAGTCCATGTATTTATCTTCTAATTTTTTATAAGGGGCGTTTTGATCTTCTAAAAGATTATTGGTAACGTGCGAGGAGAGTACCGAAAAGCGCATTTGCGCCTCGAAGCCCTTGAATTGCGCCTGTATTTTTTGGCCGCCACACTCACCAATAATCAATCCGCTGGCTTTGATGTTAGGCGCGAAATACCCGTAAGGCGATCCCGCTGCGGTTAGTTTGCCGTAGTACCTGAATGGGGTATTAAAAAAAAAGTGGTTATAAAAGTAGTTTACAGGTGTGCTTTTTTTTACTTTATAAAAACGGCAATACTTATCGTAAGCAAAAAATACCGAGGTTATAATGATAAAACCTATGTGGAATTTGCTCCAAACTGTAAATAATGCCGCCCTGGTGTTCATGCTTATAAAAACTATGGCTGGCGGCATTTGCCGCCAACCTTTAGTGCTTATTGTTAATTTTTGTAATTTTCAAGAATGCCACTGATTGCTGCTACCGACGATACATTATCGGTTGAATTATAGATGCCGCGTTGCGTTACTTCAATGTCTTCGCCAACAGGTTTGTTTACCATTGATTGGGTAAAAATGCCCGCGCCCACTGTTTTATCGGCAACGTTGTAACCGGTAAGTTTGGGGTACTTGGCATCAGTTACTTTTTTGTAGCTTACCGTGGTTTCCTGGGTAAAGTTTTTAATGCCATACTCTTTTGCCAGCACAGCCTGAAGGCTTTTTTTGTGCGCATCGCTCATAGGCACAGCTTCTTTAGTAACATACAAATTGGCGCCCAGCTTGGTAAAGCCCAGCCTTTGCGCGTTTTTAAAGAATGAAAACGACGCGATACAAGTAATGCCCAGCATTACGGTGATTAATTTTTTCATGGTTTTTTGTTTTGGGTTAAATTTTCTACTCGTAAGGCTTTTCGATTACGCCCCGTTTTTGCCGGTATCTGGCCTCCGGTTTATCTATGAATGGGGTTAATTTTGGGTAAAAGTAGCGGCCGAAATTGTTGTGCTTACCTCTGTTATTTGGGTGTTGTGAGGATCGGTATTATCATAATACTGGCCTTTTAAATCAACTGATGGCGACTTGCAGGCGAAACTGCTACCCGAGCCCGAAAGTACAAGTGTGCCGCCCGCCAATGAAGTATATATGCCGACATTCTGAGTGTTTTTAAGACTGGTTTCAGACACAAGCAGCGCAACCTGGTTGGCCGCCGGCGTATTGTCGTTTCCGCCTACAATAGTATAACTGCCGGCATCTGAATTTCCTTTTCTGAAAACGAAGTTGACCAATACCTTGGTCGAGTTATCATCGGCTACTGCCGAATCGGTAAGCACATCAAGCGTAGTAGATGATGACGCATACAGCTTTTTTGAAGTATAAGCTTTTCCCCTGAAGGTAAACTTGGCTGCCACCTTTACTGTTGGCGTTGCGCTATTGTTTTTTGAGCAGGATGCTGTGGCCAGGGCCGCAAGAAAGGTTAAGAATAAAAGTTGCTTTTTCATAGGATGTTTTTTTTAAGGTGTTATATATTTATTTAATTGTTTAGTCTTTAATTGTTATCAAAAATGTCATTTCGAACGAGCCGGGGAGGGTGTAAGCTTAGGCGTGAGGAGAAATCTTATATACCCTGCATCACCACACGCATCTCGATTGCAGGGCGTATAAGATTTCTCTTTCGCACTCCCACAATTCCCCTCGCATGCGCTATCGAAATGACATTTCTTTAATTAAAAAGGTGTGCACCCGATAGGGTGTATTAGGGGGCTGGGTGATTCTCCGACCGCTACCCATAATCTTACATTTTTACAAATTCAACCCGGCGGTTATTGGCCTTGCCTTCAATAGTTACATTATCGCTGATGGGCTTGGTATCGCCATATCCTTTGGTGGTTAATCGTGCGGCATCAATCCCCATGGTTACCAGTTGTTTTTTAACAGCGGCGGCCCTTTGCTGCGATAATGTTAGGTTGTGTGCAGGCGCACCGCTGTTATCGGTATGGCCATCCACCTCGAATTTTATCTCTGGGTTATCTTTCAATACAGATACGATCATGTTGAGTGTACCCATACTTTCGGGTCTGATGGTGGCCTGGTCGATATCGAAGTTGATACCATGGGTAACAATTTTGGCATCAGTGAATTTTTTGCCCAGCATATTCATGCCGCCGCCGCTGGCTATCCGGAAATTGGATATAATAATAGGGGTCTCGGCATTGCCAATGCCTTCAATGTCAATAGCATGCGGTATTATTCCAATATTGGGTACCACCAGGATGCGGTATTGATCTACATAAATTTTTAACTGGTTTTTTT
This sequence comes from Mucilaginibacter sp. P4_C11, assembly GCF_056402115.1. Lineage (NCBI taxonomy): Bacteria > Pseudomonadati > Bacteroidota > Sphingobacteriia > Sphingobacteriales > Sphingobacteriaceae > Mucilaginibacter > Mucilaginibacter sp. P4_C11. The sequence goes on from NZ_JBFUIA010000047.1 coordinate 20,141, forward strand.
TATAGGCTATCGCTACGTGATGCCATTTATTATAATAGCTTTCGCCCGAAATTGAAGGGGGAAAGTTGCCGGATAAATCTACTTTGCCGGCCTCCGAACCAAATTCGGCTGATGTCCATCCGGATAGGTTGATGTTTCCCAAATCGTTTTTAGCAGCCAATGCATCAGCATTACTACCATAAAAATAAATACGCGGGCCATAACCCCCGGTAGTGTAACTATCATATTCTATGGTAAACGTATCGCCTAAATACGATGGTGATTTAATTAGCGGACTAACATGCGCGTAGTTGCCATCGGTGAGTAAAAAAGATTTAACATCACCGGTTTGGTTAATAACGGCCTGTCCTGCACCAAGATTCCAGTGGGATGGGAATTCGCCGTTTGGGTCGTCGGTAAAATGATCTTCAAAAATTATTTTATCGCCTGGTACAAAATCGTAATTATTAAAAGCGCTAAAGTTTGGCGTAGTTTGCGCCGGGGCGGTATTGCTATTGGTATTTAAGGCAGCTGTAGCGTTGGTGGTTACCTGGGCGGCGCTATTTGTTTTGCTGCTATTTGCTGATGCAGGATGACCATTGCCGGTTAATATAGTATCGGCGGTATTAACTGCTTTATCGGTAGCGTTATCAAGATGCTGATCAATTTTGGCGTTGGCTTTGCTTTTAAGCTTATCTTTTGCCCGGTTAAGGATATTGCCAAACTGGGCCTGCGAAGTGGCGCAGGCAAATAGTATTAGCAGGAGGAGTAATGTCTTTTTCATTTCGATGTTTTTTGGTAACACGAAAGTGACAAACACCTGAATTTCTTTTGGGCGTTTTTAGTAAGTGGTTATTTTAGGCAATAAGTGGTAGGAGGACAGATGTGCAGATTTTAGATTACAGATGTGCAGATGAATGAAATCTTTTATATTTGGATATGCCCGAACATCGTTTACCTGTTACCGGAAAGTACATAGACCCATTAGTTGATTTTGCTTTTAAGAAAATTTTTGGCAGCGAGCCTAATAAAGATTTGCTTATGGCCTTTTTGAACGAGGTTTTTAGAGGTCGAAAGGTTATTGTTGACCTTGTATATAATAAAAACGAGCATCCGGGCGATTTGAAAGACGAGGGTGCTGCGATATTTGATCTGCTTTGCACGGGTACTGATGGTGAGCAGTTTTTGATTGAAGTGCAACGCGGCAGGCAGGGCTATTTTAAAGAGAGAGCTTTGTTTTACACAAGCCGCCTGATTAGTGACCAGGCACCTAAAGGTAAACGGAATGTTTGGGGGTATAATTTAACCGAGGTTTACCTGGTTGCTTTGTTGGAAGATTTTACATTGGAAATTGGTTCCGGGAATAATTATCTGCATGATATTTGCCTGTGCAACAGGGATACTGGTGAAATATTTTACGATAGGTTGGGTTATACTTATATAGAATTGAGTAAATTTGTTAAAAAGGATACCGACTTGGTAACAGACTTAGACAAATGGCTTTATGTTTTAAAAAACATGAGCCGGATGGACAAAATTCCTGTTTACCTGCGAAAGCCGATATTTGAAAAACTATTTAATATTGCAGAATACACTAATTTTACAAAGGAGGAAAAAGACATGTACGATAGTAGCTTAAAATACAAGTGGGATAATAAAAATGTGTTGGATTATGCGGTATCTACGGCTAAAGCGGAAGGTAAACGTGAAAATTCGCTTGCCATTGCCCGCGAAATGAAAAAAGATGGTTTGCCAATTTCTCAAATTGTAAAATTCACGAAGCTTTCGATCGAAGAAATAGAAAAGCTGTAGCTATTATTTACGCTCACTTCAAATCGAAGCCAGCTGTTCCAAAAATGCTGTTTTTCGTCTGCGGCTTACTTCAATTTCGGTATTATCGCTCATGATAACTGTACCACCATCACCTTTAATGTACTTTTTGATGTGGTTTAAGTTGATAAGATAAGAGTGATGGATGCGGAAAAAATAATGCGCCTGCAAAATATCGTCAAACTCTTTAAGATTTTTGGTTGAGGTGATAGTGGTATCGCAAAGGTGAACCATGGTGTAAACATTGTCGGCCTCGCAATAAATGATATCGCTGATGTTTACAAATTCAATAGTATTTACCGATGCTATGGCTATTTTTCCAAAATTGGTTTTTGGCTGCTGTAACTGATTGAGCAGGTGGGGTACCTGTAGCGCCGCCTGTTTGGGCTGTTCCTGGAGGCGCTCAATAGCTTTGGTTAAATCGTCAAGATCGATGGGCTTTAGTAAAAAGTCAAGTGCCGATAGTTTGATGGCATTTAATGCATAATGGTTATGTGCCGATACAAAAATGATCTTGAAATCAACTTTGCCCAGTTCTTTAAGCATATCAAAAGCATTTTTGCCGGGCATCTCCACATCCAGGAAAACCACATCGGGTTTGTACATGTCAACGCGCTTTATCCCTTCATCGGCGCCCGAAGCAGTGGCCACTACTTTGATGTGCTGAAAATTCTGGCTGATGAGTTGAAGCAAAATGTTGCGCCCTCTTGGTTCGTCGTCAATAACTATGGCTTTCAGCATAAATCAAAATTGTAAAGGTATGGTAATGGTTATTTTGGTTCCGGATGCTTCGCCTGTTGGCTTCTCCAGGTCGTCTATCTTAATGGCGGCATCGTTTTGCAACAAATAAAGCCGTTCTTCGGTAATTTTCATACCCATTGATTGTTTTTTGGTGCCGTTTATGGTTTTAAACCCGGCAGACCGTTGCCGCCCGATGCCATTGTCTTCAATTTCGCAAAACAAGCTACCCATTTTTTGTTCAAAGCTGATGATTAGTTTTTTATCGCCTTTTTTATGTATCAGCCCATGCCAAAGCGCGTTTTCGGCAAATGGTTGTATGATCATGGTTGGGATACGGATAAATGAAGGGTGTATGTTGTTACCTATCCTGATATCAAACTCAAAATCGTCGTTAAAGCGCAATTTTTCTAATGATAGGTATAGCCGTAAAGTTTCTATTTCATCCTCAAGCGTGATAAACTGTTTTTCTGAATTTTCCAGGATCATCCTTACCAGTTTAGAAAAGTTGGAGAGGTACGTGTATGCCGCTTTGGTGTGCTTACTTACAATGCATTCCTGTATGGAGTTGAGCGCGTTGAAAATAAAATGAGGGTTCATTTGCGCGCGCAGGGCTTTCATTTCCAAATCAGAAAGCTGCAACTGGAGGGCCGCTTTTTTTCGCTCCCGTAAACGCACACTCCTGATAATGACGAGTAACGATAACCCGGCTACCACCCAAAATATGGTTTCGAACCACCACGTTTTCCAGAAAGGCGGTTTAACTATAAATTCAACCCTTTTTTCGGCGCTGGTTAAGCCATCTGATGTAACTGCTTTAAATCGGAAAGTATAAGCGCCCGGAGGCAGGCTGTTGTAGTCGATTTTCCCGGTGTTGCCCACATAGTTCCAATCTTTTTCAACTTTATCCAGTTTGCCGTAATAACGGTTTTGAAGCGGATTAGTGTAATTAACAAGTGCCCAGTTAAACGATATTTTTTCGCTGTTGGGAGGGACGACGTAGCCTGCTTTTTCTTTATTCAGGATGGTACTGTCGTTGGCGCTCACACTGGTTAGCAGTAAGTTTTTTGTTGTTGGCTTATGAAGCAGATCGGCAGGAGTGTAGCTGGTGATATAGTTTTCGGCGGCGTAAATCATACTGCCGTTTGGCAATGTGCGCAGTGTGCCATTCATGTCGTTGTTAATCAACCCGTCTTCCTCGGTGTACTGGTTAAAGCTATAGTTGGCAAGGTTAAAAACCACAAGCCCGTTTCTTGTGGCAATCCAAAGGTTATTAGCATGGTCGGGTGCGTAGTCGTAAACATATTTGTTCATGCCGGCCGGCAGCGGCCAGCCCCGCGACGTATTATTTTGAGTATTGATAGCTACAATGGTGGAATTATCTACTACCCAAAGTTTACCGTCCTGGTAATAAATATTAAGCGCCCTGCTATAGGGGGTAATATTTTTATCAATAAACCTGTCGAATTTTTTTGTTGATACCGAGTATTTGACTATTCCGTAATCCATATCGGTAAACCAGATATTGCCCTGGCTATCGGCAACAGCACCTGCTATATTAACGCCTTTGGGTAAACCGCCACCGTCGGGCAGTTTAACCACCAGCGCGTTAAATTTATTGGTTTTGGCATCATATTCCCATACTCCCCTGCGCCATGGGAAACACCATATTTTACCCTTGTTTACAAAAATTCCGTTAATGAAATTGTAGGGGTATTTGCCGGTTTGGTTTACCTTGTAGCACACTGTGGTAAACTTACCCGTAAGCTTATTCATTTTGAAAATACCGTACGAAGTTGAAAACCATAGTTCATCCTTGCCATATGGTGTAATGCCCATAACCGCCAGCTCGTTTTTGGCATAGGCCGTGTCGGCTTGCTTAATGGCGGCGGTGTAGTTTTTTTTGATGTTAAACGCGCTATCAAACAAGGTAAGCTCGAGGTTACGATCACCGCCCAGCCATAGCTGGTTGTCCTGGTAAAATAATGTTGGGGCCTGGCTGGTTATATTGGGTTGCGATGTGATGAAATGATGCCTGAACAATTGGCGGGTAGGGTCAAGTATGTAAACGCCCCTTGCTGTAGATATCCAAAGCAGGTTATCGCGCGAAACATAAAAACAATGCGGGTCAAGCGCGGCTGCTTCGCTAATAGGTTTCAAATCGTGGTGCTCAAATTTATCAAAAGGCTCGGTAAAGGAGGTTAAGTTATCAGTTAACCACATAGTATAGTGGTTGTTAATCGTTTTTTGCTCGGCAATGCTTGCTATATGATGAGGTGTTCCGGGCATCGAGCCGTACGATTTTACCGACCAGTTTTCAGGGATTATTTGTTTAAGGCCCTTGCTCCAGCAACCGGCCCATATTTTACCCGCATGATCTTCAAAAACGGTATTTATCATTCCGTCATAGTCGGCATCGTTCTCTGGTCCGTCAAATTGTGTAAACTGGTGTTTGGCTACATCAAACATCCAAACGCCGTTTACCGTTGCCAGCCACAGTCGCTTTTTGCGCCCAAGGGTTAAGGAGTTGATGGTGTTATCAAAATTTACAAACTCGCGCCTGCCGTCCCTGTTATTGGTAAAATGCCTGAATGTTTTTTCAACCATATCAAAGCATAACAGACCGCCCATAGTGGCAATCCATAATTTGTTACCGTCAAGCGCCAGGCTGTTCATACTGTTATCAAATTCCGACCTGTACGAATGGATTTTATTGGTTACCGGATCAAGTGATGATAACCCCTCGGATGTTGCCAGCCACAGGATATGGTTTTTATCTTCGGTAATGGCGTTAACCTGGTTGCTGAATAGTTTGTAGTCGGTAGGGGTATTGTTTGTTTGCAGGTTATGAAAAACCGAGCCGTCGAAGCTGTTGAGCCCATACTGCGTCCCCATCCACATGATGCCCTGGCTATCCTGAAAAAAGCAGTTCACCTGGTTGTCAGATAGTCCGTCTTTCTCACTCAAGTGGTAAAAAAGCAGTTTTGAGTTACTTACCTGCGCGTTGATATGGCCCGCAAAAAGCAAGAAAACAAAAAGCGATAATATGTAATTTTTAACCGGCAAAGGGTGATGTTTAGGGTGTAGTTGAAAGAAATTCCCTTTAAAAGTAGCATATTATATTGTTTGCCGTATAAAAAATATTTTTTCATTAATCTGGACAGCAGTAGGTTAACCATCCTGAATTATTGTTTACAATTCAGTAATTTAGCTGCCAACAAAAAGCCCGTCTCAATTTCGTTAAGGCGGGCTTCTTGTTTTAGTAGCAGATATCATCAATCAAAATCATGGTCAACAGGTGATAAAATAACGCCATGGTGCGCGTTTACCACGCCGTTTGCATAGCCATTGTTATCAACAAACATTTTTTCGTTTTCAATAAAGAAGTGCACTTCGCCTACATTGAAATTGCCTTTTATGGTAATTACACGGTCGGGTTCCTGGGCATGAATTTCGTTTAAAATATGGCTTGACAGGCCGTGAAACTCATGTTTGTCCATTTGGTAAACATCAAGCACGGGCTGTTCATGGCCGGTTTGGTATATTTTAATTCTGTAGTTGCTTAAATCCACGCGGATGTCAGCTCTGTCGGCAACGACATTGTCGGTAATGTTTAATGCTTTGCCATCGGTAGTGGCGATGCGGGCGGCGATACGGAGTGGCTGATTTTCATTGCCTTTTTGCTCGTTGTAATAAGTTAGTATCCGCAAAAACTCCGTGCTGTTATTACCATCATTTACGGTAAGCGTGCGTTGTTCGCTTAAAAAGATGGTGGTGCCAAAAATAAATGCATGTTTCATGGCTTCGATAATTTAGTTTATAAATCAATAAGTACTAAATTCCTAAATTGTTTTATTTTATGTTGATTGTTGTTTTTAAGCTTTTGAAAGATAACAACCTACCATTACGTGTTTCCCGGCATTAAATAAAACTCCATAAAAAAGCCACCCAATGAGTGTTGGGTGGCTTTCAATATTTATTAAGGGGCTAATTAATAGGTTGCCGCGAGCTTCAAAGCATTATATGCGTTAACCACACCGCCAGAAACGCAAAGATCTTCAAAGGCAACCTTCTTTTTCTTGTCGCCATCTTTAACAATTATTTTGTGATCTATTTTTACTACCGATTTCAGGATGATCTCTTTTACCTGTATCGCGCTTAGTTTAGGATAGTACGAGCGGATAAGCGCGGCCAAACCTGCCACCACCGGCGATGCCATGCTGGTGCCATCATGCTCGGCATAAGTTGAGTTTGGCGTAGTTGAATTAATTTTTACTCCCGGAGCAAATACATCAACACTGGTTTTGCCGTAATTTGAAAACGACGCCTTAAGGGTTTCGTCATCTTTTAAGCCGGAGGCTCCAACCTCTATCCAGCCCTTCGCTTCTGTTTTGTCCTCATAAACGCGGGTAGGGAAATTGTTGTCAACTTCGGTATTTTTATTGTCATTACCTGCCGCATGTACAATAAGTACATCTTTGCTCATAGCAAACCGAACTGCATCGTCAACTGCTTTTTTATCAAAGGAGTAGCCTTTACCAAAACTCATATTAATAACTTTTGCGCCGTTTGACGCTGCATAACGTATAGCATTAGCCACATCTTTATCGCGTTCGTCGCCGTTTGGAACCGTACGTACCGACATGATCATCACATCGTTCGCCACACCCATTACTCCTATGTTATTGGTACGCACAGCACCTATAATACCAGCCACATGCGATCCATGGTCGGCGTCGGGGCCGGCAACATCGGTGTTGCCATAAAAACGCTCGTTGCTATCAGTATAGTTATCGCCCACAATACTCCTTGGGTCAAAACCGATGTTTAAATGATAATCCAACTGCTCTTTATAGTGTTTAAGCGGACTATTAATCTCTTGTTCCCTAAAATCGGCGAGATCTTTAAAATCGCCAAGGGCCGAAACCAATATGCGTTTTACGTATGCTTCGCCGTCATTGTCGGGATTGTAGCTTTTAATATCATCCAACTTTGGGTTGGGGTTGTTTAACTTGGGTAACATAGCATCCAGCAAACTGCTAAACCTGGTAATGATATCGTAAGTTTTTTGCGCTTTTTGAAGCCGTTTATCAAGGTCAGTTTTCATCAGACCGTAAGCTTTAAAGTCAGTTAGGTCTTTACCGGTCAAGGCTGTAGTATCGGCATTGGCAAATTTTGCATTGTACAAACGCGTCAGACGGGTAAGTTCCAGGTTGTCATAGTGTACATCGCCCTTTGACGAGCCTATAAAATCCCAGCCATGCAGGTCATCAATATAGCCGTTTTTGTCATCATCGGTATTGTTGCCGGCCACCTCGGCGGGGTTGGTCCATATTACCTGCTTAAGATCCTCATGATTAATATCAACGCCGCCATCTATTACGGCAACTAATACAGGTACATGCTTTTTTTCTTTAAGTAACTCGTTGTAAGTTTTTTCGGTACTGATGCCAAAAAAGTTATCTGTTTTAAGGTCGAGGTTTTGCCAGTTTGGTATTGGTTTAGTTACATCCTGGGCTTTTAAACAAATAGGAAAAAAAAGGATTGCTGCAAATGCAAGCCTTTTAAATGCAGAAAAATTGCTCATTTATAAATTATCGGTTTAGATTAAATCTGTAATAAATAGCTAAAATAGTTTATTAATTTAAATTAACATTCATAAATAAAATAAATGTTAATAACGAAAAGCCCCCCGCGACGCGGAAGGCTTTTAAAATAGTACAAACATTTAATTGAACCTAAAGTGTTTATTTTGATCCGGAGGCTCGTCAAATTGTTTAGGTCGTTAACGTTTTTATCGGACAAATTACTTATCCAATCCACCCCTTCGCGTTGCCTTGGTTTGTGCAGGCCATTTAACGCCTTCGGTTTTGGTATTGGTTGTTTTTACCGGATCTTCACTGGCCATATAAGCCATTATAGCCGCCAACATAGCGTTGTTCTTCAGGTCATCAAATACTACCTTGTCATAAGTATCCCTGTTGGTGTGCCAGGTATATGACCCGTACGACCAGTTGAGCGAACTTAGTGAAAAACCAGGAGCACCAACGGCTACAAATGATGCAAAATCAGAGCCGCCACCGCCGGGTTGGCCGGGGAAGTTGGTTTTTATCCTGTTTTTTATTGTATCGGGTACGGCCGTAAGCCACCTGGTTAAGTAATCTTTTGATTCAACAAAACCCTGGCCACCGATATTAACAACACGGCCGGTGCCATTATCCTGGTTAAACAAGGCCTGCAGGTTTTTTACTATTTCTGGATGGTCTTCAACAAATGCGCGCGAACCATTCAATCCTTCTTCCTCGCTGCCCCAATGGCCTACTAAAATGGTGCGTTTTGGATGAGGATAATATTTTTTGAGCAGGCGCATTGCCTCCATCATGGTAAGGGTACCCGTGCCGTTATCGGTAGCGCCTGTACCACCGTCCCATGAATCAAAATGCGCGCTTAGCATTACATACTCATCGGGTTTTTCTGTGCCCTTAATTTCGGCGATGGTGTTAAATGTTGGTACTACACCCAGTTCTTTTGATTCGCAGTGGATGCTGATTTTTGGGCTGGTGCCCGATTCGGTTAAGCGGTAAAGCATTCCGTAATCTTCTAACGCTATATCAACAGTTGGGACTATTTTGGTATACGCGCCAAAAATTTTATCAACCCCGAAACCTGCCGACCAGTTATTGGTGATAATACCTGCCGCGCCGGCATTTTCAAGTGCAACAGGCAATGTTTTATTGGTAAGCCCCGTTTTGCTGATGCGCTTTTTCCATGCGTCGGTTTGGGCGGTACGTGCGGCTTTCATCCTGTCGAACGAATCTTTGGTGGCAAATTCCGTCCAGTTATAATCGGGCCGTCCTGTTGGCTGACACATGGATATCAGCACAAATTTACCCTTTACATTGGGCAGCCATTGTTGGAAAGCAACTGAATCAGCCAGATCCGGCAAGATGATCAGTTCGGCAGTTACCGTTTTTTTGCCCATGCCGGGGCTCCAGGCCAGTTGGGTGCCTTCTAATGATTTTACCCTTGGCGATATCATATCTATATGCGAAACACCACGTTCCCAGCCGCGCCATTCGCCCCATTTTTCGTTGTGGGCTTGTATATCCCAGCTTTTGTATTTGGCCACGGCCCAATCATTGGCCTGTTTCATTTGCGGTGTGCCAACTAAACGCGGGCCAATGCCATCAAAAAGCTGATGGGCAAGGTTTTCCAGTTGCGAGTTGCCGGTTTCTTCGGTCATGATGTTGTTGATAACAGGATTGGCAGATTGCGCGTTGGCAACACCACCATACAGTAAAGCGCCTATAACAATTGGTCGTGCTTTGTACCAAATATTAAGGCCGAAATTCAGGTTAATGTGTTTCATGAACCTAATTTAGAGAAAAGGAGTGAGGCATTGATAATTTATGCCTCACCGGGCTTCATTGCAAACACTTTGTTACATAAAATGTGAAGGTTATAGTTAAACAGGTAACTTAAGTATGAATTTGAAGCATCTGGTTCCCGCCTTTTTGAAACTCGTAGTCTACCTTTATCAAATTTAAAACTTTACTTTTTGCAAAATGGGCTAATACAGCATCCATAACGTTGTTTTTTTGCGCATCAAGGTTTAAAACCGGAAAAATTCGTACCTGTTTGCAAACACGTAACATTTCCTGTATGGTAGCAATGTGAAAATCGACACCAAGATTTGCGTACAAAAGCAAAAAATGCGAGCTTACTCCGATATCAAATTGTTGGTCGCGATATGGTGTTTTATCCGGCATCATATGGGTTACGTAACGGCCTTCTTGTTTGCCTTTTTCAAAATCGGCGAGGAAGTTTTTCATCGCGTTCATGCGGATACTAACAAGATTGTCTATGGTTTTGATCTCGTTCCATACAAATTTATCGTAGTTGGCGGTCATTTGTTCAATAACTTCGGTTTTGGTTTCAATGATCCTTTGTTCTATTTCGGCCCTGGAAAACTGGTAAACAGGATCCATCGAAGTTACACTTCCTTGCATATGGGTTAGTTCGGCGTTAAAGCTTGCCGGCCCATCACCAACGCTTAAAAAGTTAAGGTTTAAATCGGCGGGAGTTAGGCCGAACATTTTTTGGTACTCCGTTAAAGTACGCCCCCACGGGACTACAGATTTTAAGGTAAACGACATGGAAATAATTTAAATAAAAAAGCCTGCTAAGTAAGCAGGCTTTAAAGTGTATACGCGATAAACAATAATTTAAACTGCTACAATAAATTTATACTACGCGGTTGCCAATTATTATTTGTTGTTATTTTCATTTTGATAATAAGTAACAAATGTAGGAATTAGCGGGGGTTTTTAAGTGAATAAATGGTCAATTAGCCAGCAATCGCTTTTAAAAGTTGATCCTGAAGAAAGGTAGCTCCTAAGGAGCAAAAGAAGTGTTGAATTCGTTTTCTACAAACAGGTTGCCTCTACCAGGCAGCTTAAAGTGTACTAAGCTTGCAAAGGTTAACCTTTTGTAGCTGAAAAGTTTAAAAGCGATTGCTATGTATAAAGCAAAGGTTTATTAGCGATAGGTGGATTTATGTAGATACCTTGAAAAGAAAGGTTTTTGAATATACGCCAGATGAGAAACTGATTGAGTGGAAGCATTAGCCAGGTACATGAAAGTCAACTGTCAAAGCCCTCTGTACTATTCAGTGTATTTGATCTTAATCGTTAATCTTCCAGATCGTTCACAATTTCAACAGCGGCGAAAAACGAGAGTCCTTTAAGCATCAAAACTTTAGCAGATTTTTGTTTCCTGGTTAAGTAGCTCCGGTTGTCTTCCAACTGAGATGCAAAGTGTGTTATATCGGCTTCAATTTGCCAGTCGGAGGGGATTACGATGGTTACCTGGCCAAATGCCTGCGATATATCTAGGTAGGCAAACCCTGTAATATCGGCCTGGGTAAAATCCAGTTCGGTGCTGCCAAATACGTTCCTTACACTGCCACCTTTAAAATCTTTTGAAAGTATGGTTCTTTTTATCTCGCCAAAAATGGTTGTGGTATCAAAGCTATCGTCGGCGTTTTCGGTCATGGTTCCTGATAAAATGTTCATATTCTTTGATCTAATTGTCGAACAAAAATAGGCAAAGCAATAGCTGCTGAAACCGAAAGTTTGCAGGATGGTAAAAGTTGTCGGTAAACGCAGGGAATATGTCGGTAAACGGCGCGGCGCCGTTTAATTTAAATTGGCTATCCCTCTGAAAAATTGGATCGCTCCAAAAACTATCGCGCCCCAAAATATAAAGCCAATATGAGCCATTGTTAGTACCAGGCCACCGACACACCATAACGCGCCGTAAAGCATATCTTTTTGTGCTTTTTCCATTGTGATAAGTTATAAGGTTTTTATTATGCAGGCACTATTGCCGACACCATAAATTTATTTATTGTAATTGGTTTTTACAATAGCAGGTTAAATGATTTTGTAAAGATGCAGTTGTAAACTTTTATGGCCGGCGATTCCCTAAAAAAGCAATTGAAAAAACAAAACCACTCCTAAATGCATTAGACGCATTTTTGAAATTTGGCGGCCTGTAAAAGGGCATAAACCAGTATAAATTAAGGCTGATGCTTAATGCGATTTTACATCGGCTTTTTTTTAACGGTTATATTATTTGGCATCCTTGCCCGCTACCACGCTGTCAATCTCGGTTTGTGTGATTCCGTATTTTGCCATTCGTTTACGGTGATCGGCCGAACCAAGGTATTCGTGAAGTTGTGCATTCACAGCCTGCAGAAGACTTAGGTTATTTTTGCTAAATGAGAAGGCACCAACAGGGGCTTTTCCACCTTTGCTATTTGTGAAAGGGACTGCTTCCAGTTCCGGATTGGCATTTGCAGTGGCATGGTTTCCAACTGCCGTGGCTGCAAAAGCGTCAATCTTTCCGGCCAGCAATGCGGCGGTAGCATCTGGTTGGCTGTTAAAAAGCACGATTTGGCTATCGCTCACGCCCGCCGACTTTGCAGCATCGAACTGCACTTGACCGGGAATAAGGCCAAGCAGCGCATCGCTGCGCATCATCACTGATTCATAATTTGTCAGGGCCTTCGGGTTGCCATGATACACGAGGAATCCATCGCCAAGCGACCATACCGGCACGCTGAAAGCTACATTCATTGCTCGTTCGGGCGTAACAAAAATGGGCACGTTCATATCCCAACGTCCGGCCTGAACGCCTGGTAAAAGCTCTTCAAACGTAGTGAGCTGATATTCGATGGACGTTATGCCAATTGTCCGTAACACCACCTCGACCAATTCGATGTCGGCACCCTTTACCAGATGGTTTTCGTCAGTCCAGTAAAAAGGTGGTTCTTCGATATATGCTATTCGTACTTTCATGTTTTTACTCCACGACGTTAAAGGCGAATGTTCTGAAATTTCTGTTTCCATTTTGCTTGTCGTTATCTTGTATGCTTGTTGTATTTATAAGGTTTATTTCACATTGACAGCAAACTACTTAATAGCATTCCATGTGAATTTACTTTGCAAAGTTATGAGTATGGGTAAGGCGATAACAGATGCAGATTCTGAAAATTTAAGCATGACAGATTGGAAAGAAATAGTTGGTAGCCTTTTAAGGTTTTCGCTTGCCCAACGAGGGTCGAACACAAAAAATTACGCTATCGTACAAAAAAGTAATGTATAAAAATGAAAACCGCTCCTAAATAAATTAGAAGCGGTTTTTGAAATTTGGTGAGCCCCAAAGTACAGATGTGAACGCTTTTATTGAGAATGTAATTTATTCATTTCGCAAACTCTTCACCGGGTTAGCCATTCCAGCTCTAATGGTTCGGAAACTTAAGGTAAATAATCCTGTTAGCAGCATTCCTGCGCCGCTGATAACGAATACCCACCAGCTAATAGTTACGTGGTCGGCAAAGCTTTGCATCCATTTATTCACGGCGTACCATGCAATCGGCGTTACTATGATAAAAGCCAGTAAAATAAGTGATATCAGTTCGGTTGATAGCAGGGTTACTATTTGAGCCACGCTTGCGCCAAATACTTTGCGTATGCCAATTTCCTTTGTGCGCTGATTGGTGGTGTAAATGGCAAGGCCTAACAGGCCGAGGCAGCTAATCAATATCGAGAAGCCTGTTGCCCAGGTAAGCAGGGTTGATGTGTGTTGTTCTTCGTCGTAAAATCTGGCTATCGTGTCATCATAAAAATGGCAATCGAAATCATCGTCGGGATAAACCTTCTTCCAGGCCTTTCCCATATTTGCAATAGCGGTTTTCCACTCATTACCGCCTGCGGTTTCAGGTTTCAAACTAACATGTAGTGTTATCATGCCCCATTTGCCGCCGGCCGGGACTATTGCTGACGGATATATGGGCGAATGCAATGAACGCTGGTTGTAATCGGCAACCACTCCGATAATATTTACCGCTTTGCCCCGGGGAGCAAAGCCGCCCCCCAATTGTTTGCCGACAGCGTCGCGGGGGTTAATAAATCCCAATAGTTTAGCATAGGTATTGTTGATGATAACGCCTTTTAGGGTATCAGATTCCTGTATGTTTCTGCCAGCAAGTAATTTTAGCTGGTATACTTTAATAAAGTTTTCATCGCCGTGCTCAATCACCACTTCCCTTGTTTTTGTTTCTTTTTTTCCATCGTTATAAATACCCATTGTTCTATTGTACGTGTCAGATGACGGCGGTTCATCACCTAAACTTACAAGAGCAACCTGGGGCATTAACCGAAAATCATTCATCAATATCTTGTTACTGCTAACCTTGCTTACATTCCATGGCGCCCTGATAATCAGTATAGCATCCTTTTTAAACCCAAGATCTTTGTGTAAAGCATAATAAATTTGCTTACTTACTAAAATGGTAGCCATTATGAAAAATTGCGCTACAACAAATTGTGAAACCGTAAGCGATTTACGGAGCCACGCGTTTCGGGTTTTGTTGCTATCACTTTGCGCCTGGTTTTTTAGAACCAATACAGGTTTATAACCCGACAGCACAATTGCGGGGTAAAAACCCGACAAAACACTTACTACAATAGTTAAAATCAGCAGGAAGAGTACAACATCCGGTCGTAGCATATTCGCATGAATATTTGGGGATATAACGCCGGCAAACATTTTTAAAATAATTGGTGCCAGCAACACCGATATACATACCGCAAAGAATGTTATCAAAAATGTTTCGCTTAAAAACTGAACTACTAATTGTAGCCGGCTGCTACCCAAAGTTTTGCGGATCCCAATTTCTTTTGCCCTTTGAGCGGCCTGGGCGGTAGTTAAATTCACATAATTGATACATGCCAGCAACAGCAAAAAGATAGCGATAGCCAATAAGCCGTAAAGTGATGTTTTGCTGGCTGGCGATGCGAAATCAAAAATATTGTAGTTGGGGTTGAAGTGAATGTCGTCCAATGGCTGCAAGGTCAGATCCACGTTGTCTGTAAACCCCCTGACTCCTTTGCCAGGCGGATTACTTTTACTGAAAATGGTATTAATCTGTTTTATAACTCTTGTAGCCGGGGTACCCGGTGCCAGCTTAATAAAAACCTCCGATCCTGAAAAGATGTTATTCCAGGTGTTTAGCCTTAAATCGGCAGAAATACTTTTGTTAGTTGTGGCCGTACTAATGGAGACAAAGTCATGAAAGGTAAAGTCGGTGTTTTTAGTAGGTGTTTCAACTACCCCGCTAACGGTTGTTTTAAGGGTATCATAGGTAACTATTTTACCAATCATTTCATGGTATGACAACGACGGGAAGTAAAGCCTGGCTTGTTGGGATGTTAATACTACCTGGCCGACGGCATCAAGTGCGTGTTGCGATGAGCCGGCAAGCCATACGTAATTAAAAATTTTAAAATATTGCTGATCGGCAAGTGTTATCCTGTCCTGGTCTTTAAACCGCTTTTGTGCAATTTTATCTTTATCGATATAAACAAAATGGGGCGACAGCGTATAAAGCGGCGTAATTTCCTCTATTCCTGTGGCCTGGCTTTTAATAGCTTCAGCTAAAGGGCCTGGAACACCGCTCGAATAGTTTTTATTTCCCTGAGATGATATGTTCATAACAACTCGGTAAATCCGGTCGCTGTCCTTGTGGAATTTATCAAAGGTAAAATCGTAGTGTACAACAAAGTAAATGACCAGGAAAGCACTTATGCCGATGGATAAACCGATAATATTTATCAGTGTAAACAGCTTGTGCCTCCAAAATTCGCGGAATGCAATTTTAAAATAGTTTTTTATCATCATGTTGCGGTTCAATTTCTGATGAAACCACTTCGGCGTGATTTCCTGGTTCGAAATTACGGACGCAAACTGCAGATGATGTTCCAGGTTATAAGATGGGATTCCTTTTTTTTGATCGCTTTTATATTCCGCCGGGCTTTTGCCTGTCAGCTGCTTAAATATCCGGTGAAAGGTAGTTCTGGAATTAAAGCCGGCATCATACGCAATGCCCAGTAGGGTGATATGATCATAAGCGGGGTCCTGCATTTTCCGGATCACCTCCGCAACGCGGTATTCACTGATAAAATCATTAAAGCTTTTTTTGAGCGCGGTATTGATTATCCGGGATAATTCATGCGGGCTTAAATCAAGCTTTTCGGCCAGTAAACTTAAACTTAGTTCCGGGTCCTGGTAATAAAGGTTGGTTTGTACAGCCCTCTTTAGCCAGGTTCCCTTTTGCTTCATTGCCGCAGGAAGCGGTGGTTTTAAAAATGAAGGGGACTGCGCCCGAAGACCTGGCTCTGCTCTTAAATGGGCTGCGGCGGCCATCCAGATGATTATCGCGACTAAAAGTAGGTAAAGGGGGCAATAGGCATGCACACCCAATTGATGATGGTAATACAAATAATCTGCAGCGGCAAAGGGGATCCAGAATAGCCACAACAAGCCGAAAACTATAAGCAAATTATGCAGCCAGCGCAACTCGTTCCGATACCGGTCGCCCCCATTAAATTTTAACCGCCGGTAAAAGCTTTCTATTTGCCTGTGAGCCAGGCACAGGTAAATTGTGACCGAAACAAAGGCCAGCAGTTGCAATACCGGGTTCAGTTGCCGAAAGGCAGGCGTATCATAAGTAGCTGCACCGGTATTTATACTATCCCTAACTTGCAAAGCCTGGGCACCCAATTCCAGCAGCAACGGACTAAAATGCAGCAGATCGTTAAACCGGAATTTATATTCAGGCCGGGTTATTTTAAGCACGTAAAAGAAGATAAGAGGGCCAAGGGCAAGCGAAAATTGCAGCGGTAGCCGGCTCCAATTAGTAATGTAAGCCGACAGCCCGATGTCGATGCCCAATATCTGCGCCATCCACAAAACAATCGTAACCATTGCAAGGGCCAAAAAACGGTTTGCTGTTTGGTTTATCCTTTTGGTGAACCATAAAAGCAGGATAAAAGTGAGCCCGATAAATATCGAAGCAAAGAAAGCCAGGTCGTAGGTATTAATATGGAAGGTATATGTATCCATTTGAAATGTTAAAACGCAAGCGCTGTTACAAACTTATAAGTTATTGAAATATAAAAAATTATATGGAATAAATAGGTACACTATGCGCAAACTACATATTGAGCCGTTCGGTTTTCGTTTGTGTAGCTGTTTAATAAAAAAAGCGATGCTGATCCCGCTGTACTATTGGAATGATCTTACGGGGCGAACCCAAAAAGTACTTTGTATTAACGGGAAGAGCTGGTTTAAAAATGAATCAAAAAATAAAAACCGCCTCTATTGTTGATAGAAACGGTTTTCGAAATTTCGTGACCGACGGCTCAGTGTTTTCGAGGTCTTTTATGGAGGATTTGAGGATATTGGCTTCGATAAATATTCAATTATGAAAGGTTCGAAGTTAACCTTGTGATTGAAATAATTATTAATCCGACGAGAACTATAGAATTGGTTGCAATATTGAATAATAGTGGGATATGCCAGGCTGAAACCTAAAAATCGAGCAAGTATAACCTGCAAGTTTTGGGCTGTTGGCCAGGAAATTGGTTAACAAATATTCCGACTTAAAGGTAGATTTGGGGTTTTTGGTTTTTCTTTGGAGGACGCTGTTGTTTAATAATACGGTAAATAATTTACTATCCAAACCTGAAAAGCCTTCCCAATCAATAGCCAGGTACAGAATATTTTCGATTCCTTTAAAGTGACATTCCTGAACCCCATTAAAGCCGAAGTGGTGTTGCTGCCTAATATTTCGTTGAAGGAGCAGGCTTTGGTTTCTGATATATACTAGTGTCGTGTCAACGATAAATTGACGGATCGTCTTTAGCCAAAGCCTAAAGTCCTAAGTCGAAACAGAAAAAATTCAACTTTAGACTTACGACTTAATACTGTTGACTTAACACTAGGCATGTTTATTTCTTTTTTTCGTGATTTAATGCAAGAATTCTATAATTAACGAAATTTTATTAACTTTCACTCCAAATTAAAATTATTGCCCTGAAGCCTGAGCCGTATATTCGCTATTTTATGTTTTTTGTCAAGAAATACCTCAAACCAAACCCCGAACGTGCGTTAAAAGCGCTGTCACTCATGGAAATACTGGTTGTACTGATCATCATCGGTATTTTAGTGTTATTGGCTCTGCCCAACCTGTTGCCCGTAATTACCCGCGCAAAAACCACCGAAGCTAAACTGCAGCTTGAACACGTATCTATGTTGGAGAAAACCTATTTCTACGAACATTCCAAATATACCAATGACCTTAACGAATTGGGCTTTATCCAGGAAAAGCTAAGCACCGAAAGCAAGGATGCCAGGGCGAACTATAAGATAGAGATCACCAATGCTTCCAATACCGGTTTTACCGCCAGGGCAACCTCGGTAGTTGATTTTAACCAGGACGGGAATTTTAACGTTTGGGAGATGAACCAGGACAAGGTATTAAAAGAAGTAACCCCGGATTAAAGTGTTGCTGGCCATCCGTTTTGTTTTGTTATTGTCGCTGCTCGTTATTCTCCTGCAGGACTTTTGGTTTCGGGCTGTGCACTGGGCGCTGTTTCCGTTGCTGACTATCGGCCTGTTAAGTCTGAAACTGCTCGAAGGCAACGATGCTTCCTTAGCCGGCGAACAGATTGCGGTTAACTTAAGCTTCCTGGTGATGGTGCTGGCTGTATTAACCGGCTATCTTTTCATCAGCAGGAGGCGGTTCATCAACATTACTACAGGGTTAATGGGCTGGGCCGATATTTTATTTTTGGTAGCTATCGGGTTTTATTTGTCGGTACTTAATTATGTTTTTTTTTATATCGTCAGTATGCCATTAGTATTAATATTATGGCTATTTTATCAGCTTATAACCGGCAATAAAGGCAAACATATTCCACTGGCCGGGTTACAGTCCTTATTATTTATTGTATTTTTAGCTGGCGACTGGTGGTATTTTCATATCCGTGTTACCGATGATTACTGGTTGTTCCGTTACCTTACACCATGGATACAGCAATAAAGATCACATTACTAACCGAGCATATCCATATCCTTTCTAAGGACATGGCCTGGCATTACCGTGTGCTGCCCAAAGGGCGGGTTAATGGGCAACTTGCTTTGTATTGTGAAGAAAATACTGATACCGGCAGCCTTGCCGCCGAGCTGGAAATAATGCTGGGCCTTGATATCCTCCTTGAACCCATACCTGCATCAGAAATTGCCCGGTTGTTGGCTACCTATTATATTAAAGATAATACCACTACAGGAGCACTGCAGGCCAATGTACGCCATGACGAGGACAGCTTTTTGATGAACCTGATTGGCGAAGCCAAAAATCTGAAAAGCAGCGATATTCATATTGAACGGTACGAGAACAAGTGCAGGGTAAGGATCCGCATTGACGGGAACATGGTGGAGCGTTACCTGCTGAAGGAGGATGATTACCCGGCACTGATTAACAAAGTAAAAATCATGGGTAATCTGGATATTGCCGAAAAACGACTGCCCCAGGATGGCAGGATCAATTTCAGTCACCAGGGGCACCAGTTTGACATCCGGGCGTCTATCCTGCCTACGCTTTACGGCGAAAAGGTGGTACTAAGGTTGTTGAACAACGATGCTACAGATATAGATTTGAACAGCCTCGGATTTTCGGCGTTTGATTTGGATAATTACCTCCAGGGGGCAAAAAGGCCAAATGGTATCCTGCTGATTAGCGGACCTACCGGCTCTGGTAAAACCACCACGCTGTATGCCACATTAAAGCTGCTTAACAAGGAAACCCGTAATATTCTTACCATTGAAGACCCGGTAGAATATACGTTGGAAGGCGTAAACCAGGTGCAGCTTAAGGAGGCTATCGGCCTTACTTTTGCCGCGGCGCTCCGCACTTTTTTGCGGCAGGATCCGGATGTAATTATGGTTGGCGAGATCCGCGATACCGAGACAGCCAACATGGCTATCAGGGCCGCGCTTACCGGTCACCTTGTATTGTCAACCATCCACACCAATTCTGCCTGGGGAACGGTTTCCAGGTTGATAGATATGGGCATCCCGTCATATATGGTTGCCAACACGCTGAATACAACTGTAGCCCAACGGTTGATTCGCCTGCTTTGCCCGCATTGTAAAGTGCAAAAGGATTTTGACAAAACATTATATCCACGGCAGTTTAAGCCTTACCGCGAGGTTTCGGCCCATTATACACCCCGTGGGTGTGAAAAATGCTATTACACCGGTTACAAAGGGAGAAAAGCCGTTTACGAAGTGATACCTGTAGACCTTGACCTGGCCAACGAAATAAAAAATGGCAATATGCAGGTACAGGCACTATTAGAAGAACGGGGCATTAAAACCCTTGCCGAAAATGCTTTCGGCCTGTTTGCCGATGGGCAGACGTCTATTGACGAGATATACCCGCTGTTATTTAATTATTAAAGTATTATATGCTAAAAAAAATTACCTGCCTTATCATTTGTTTTTACTTGTTTGCCGCAGCTATAACAGCCAGCGCCCAGCAGCAGGACAGGCTACAGCTTATTAAACAAAAACTGGATGAGCTTGCAACGGATGTTCCCGGGCTTAACCAAAAAGTGCAGTTGCTGGTTACCGGTGTATCCATTCATGAATATCTGAATGCCATTGCGCGCTCCAATAATTTGAGTATAAGCTCCGATCCCGGCCTTAATTTCAGTATCTCGGATACCTTCACCGGTGTTTCGGCGTCCAATATATTGTTATTACTTGCCCAAAAGTATAACCTGGATATTACAGTTGTGGGCTCCATCATTAATATCACGCCTTATCGCGATCCCAACCAGTTTTTAAAGCCCCCGCCTAAGGAGCTGGGTATAAAATATAATGCGGCAAACAACACACTCTCGCTATCATTAACAAACGACAGTTTGGCGGCAGCAGCAAAAAGAATAACGCAGCTATCCGGCAAAAACATTGTGGTGCCCGGCTCACTACAAGGCAAAACGGTTACCTCTTATATCGCCGATGCGCCTTTCGAGACAGCCCTGGGTAAGCTGGCTTATGCCAATGAAATAAAAATGGTGCATACGGCAGATGACTTTTACCTTTTTCAGCCGTTAGACGAAAACGAGGAAGTTTATGTTAACGGCGATAGGAATACCGGCGTAAGGAAATCATTCCGCAACACCGCCCAGCCAGGAGCTGCCGGTGCCAGCGGGTTATTTGTAAGGCAGGTTAACGGCCAAAAGCTGATTTCGGTAGATGCCGTTAACAGTCCCATTATTGATCTGGTTAAACGTGCTTCGCAGGAAACCGGAAAAAACTATTCCATTTACTCTGATATTAAAGGTTCTATAACCCTCCATGTAAACGATGTTAGCTACGATGACCTGCTAACCTTATTGTTTAAAAGTACCGAATATACCTTTCATGCCGAAAAAGGTATTTATGTAATAGGCGACCGAAAGCTGGAAGGTTTGCGTACCTTCAGGGCAATTCACCTGCAAAACAGGGCAATTGACACCATTGTAACCATGATCCCCTCAGAATGGAAGCGCGGTATAGAGATTAAAGAATTCCGTGAACAAAACACGCTTTTGCTTTCCGGCTCGGGTGCACAAATAGATGAAGTAGAAGGCTTTATTAAGCAGATGGACGTACTTGTTCCGGTTGTGCTGATAGAAGTTACGATGATTGACGTGCACAAAACCCGGAGCGTTTCAACCGGTATTTCTGCAGGCGTTTCAGACAGCGTAAAAACGGGGGGCACGGTATTACCCGGAATAGATTATACTTTTGGCGCCAAAGGCATTAACGACTTTTTAAACAGTGTGGGTAAAGCAACCTCGCTTAACCTGGGCCACGTGGTGCCTAATTTTTATGTACGGTTGCAGGCGCTGGAAAGTAATAATAACATTGATGTGCGCTCGGTGCCCAAATTAACGGCACTTAACGGTCATTCGGCCACGCTGAGCATTGGCAGCAAACGTTATTATAAAAACACCACACAGAATGTTATTCCTTCTATTCAAAGCGCGCAATCTATATTTACCAATGTGTACCAGGAAGTAAATGCCGATTTGTCTATCGCTATAAAACCCATCGTGTCCGGTGACGACCAGGTTACGCTTGGCATTAAAATAAACATATCCGATTTTACATCTATCCCAACCGATGGCTCGCCACCGCCGCAGGCTATCAGCAAATTTGAAACCAGCCTCCGGGTACACAGTGAGGATACCATTGTTTTGGGCGGCCTGGAGCGTACAGAAACCGACGACAGCGGCTCGGGTATCCCCCTGCTTTCCAGGATCCCTATTTTAAAATGGATATTCAGCAGCCGCACCCGTAGCAAGTCGAAGGTGGTTACTGTACTGTTTATTAAATCCACCATTATCAGGTAGTATTATGGGTATATTATCGCCATATTACCATATTAACCAGGCAGCCGGTATCACTGTAGATATTGCGCAGGATGGCTCTTATACCATAAACTGCTGCCAGGTTAGTACCGATCACAAGCAACTCACCATTGAAAAAAAGTTCGGGGTAAAAGATGATGCAGAAGGTCTTGCCAAACAACTTGGCACCAAAATACCCATCGCTTTAAACTTATCGGGCAAAGGCATCTTAACCAAACAGGTAACAGCGGCATCCGGCGATGAGCAGCAGGATATGGCCAAAATAATCCCTAACCTGAATGTAGATGATTTTTACCTGCAGCAATTTGCATCCAACGATCAGTTGTTTGTATCCCTGGTAAGGAAAACCCTGGCCGACCATTGGATAAATATATTGGAGCAGCAGGGCTTTACCATACTGATGCTGAGCCTTGGCCCATTCGCCGCATCCCACATGTTAAACCAGCTTAATGTTTACGAAAGTGATGTAGTGTTTAATGGCATTCAAATAAGCCGGGATACCGACCTGCATTGGACGGCTGTGCAATTCAGCCCTACATTTGTTGCTCCTTTCACCCTTAAAATAGGGGCGGAGCCCATCGACCAGCAATTGATTATGCCCTATGCGGCGGCTTTTCAACTGGTGCTTGCCGATAAATTGGAGCCGGTTAAGGCGATGGTTGATGCCACGGATGCCCGGTACCTGCAAATTATAGGGACAAAAAAACTTAAGGTAACGGGTGCTTTAATATTGGGTGTTTTCTTTATCCTTTTACTCCTCAATTTTGTAACCCTTTCCTGGCTCAATTCAGAAAATAGCCGTCTCGATGGCCAGGCCAGCCTGTCGGCAAATAGCAGCAGCGATATGCAGGCGCTTACGGCGCAGATAAAAACAAAAGAAGCGCTGCTGAAAGATATGGGCTGGGATGGAGGTTTTAACAAAGCCAGGCTTATCGATCAGCTTGCGGCATTGCTGCCGGGCGAGGTAACCCTGAAGGAAATAGCGATAAACCCTCCCGATATCAACAACAAGGATTCGCGGGGGGAGCATTTTTTAGACCGACAGATAAAGCTTTCAGGGAATTCGCAACAGGTTATTGCCGTAAATGAATGGATAGCGCGCATTAAAACGTTAAAATGGGTAAAAGGTGCCGGGCTTGATAACTTCGAGTTTGATAACGACCAGAACACGGGGAAGTTTAACATTATCATCAACTATTAGCATGCTGAAAAACCTGAACATCAAAAAGGAATACCTGCTTATAGCCGGATCGGTACTGCTTTTACTGGTATGCTACCGTTTTTCATTCAGCCACACCGTAGATGCCTGGAAACTCCGGCGCCAACTACAGCAAAAAATAGCCCAGGCCGGCGACCTTACCTACCAGCCAGACTACCTGGAGCGGAAAGATAATAACCTAAACCACATTATCGCCCGCTTTAAAATAGATACGGCCACCATGCGCAGCAATATGATTACCACCATTGCCCTACAGGCCGAAAAACTAAACGTGAAACTATCACGAGTGCCGGTGCAACCCAGCTCCAACCCCGACGATAAATACATCATCCAGCGGCTGGATTTTGAAGGCGATTTTTTTTCGCTTTGCAAATTATTGCAGCAACTACAAGCTACAGATGGCACGGGTTTGATACGCGCGGTTGATTTTGTATCGGGTAAGGTGGTTGGCGGCAATACGGAAACCAAGGTGCTTGGTATGCGGGTGTTTGTTGTGGTTATTAGGTGATGGAATAATGAAAACCGTTTGCAGATTGTTTTGCTAACCCCTTCTTTTAATACCTGCTTTTAAAAGTTTGGTAATGATGCCAAAAATAGTTGGTGGAATTAGTTAAAAAAAGCAGTATATAGCAAATGCAGATATAAGAGTACCCAGGCTCTGCAGAGGTGCAACCTGCCAGCAATAATATTTGCGAACGATACCATGGCCGGACGAAAGTCCGGCTTTTTTTATTCATGGTAGAGTTCAAATATGGCTAAGAAAACCTATTGCCATTTTGTTTATTCTTGAGGAACAAGTACCAT
>NZ_JBFUIA010000048.1:0-42042 GCF_056402115.1 Mucilaginibacter sp. P4_C11
ACCGGCAAGTCAGAAAAGTAACCAAAACCAAAGGTGGTTTCACTTCCGATATGGCTCTGTTAAAACTGATCTATCTGGCTCATAACAACATTAAACAAAAATGGACGATGCCACTTGCTAATTGGGCGACAACGGCCCAGAAGCTGGCCATTTGGTTTCCTGGGAGAATGATATTAGATTTGATGTAGCAATCAGGCCCTGCCGGCCCATGGGCCGGCAGGGCCTGACACAGTTTATTTTACAGACCCGACAGTACCTTGCGGCTGTCTTACCCGCTGCCGATAGCATACTCGCTGTTGTCGTAAATAAGCCTTCCGCAACTCCCTGAGCGAGTTCATTAGCCACCGACCTGCTTTTGTAATTTTGCGAAGCTCCTTCGGCCAACACACCTAATTGTTCCCGCTGTGATAGCTCGCCATTCTTCTGCACATTGGCGTATGCCATCGTATCTTTAAGCGGCCTGTCAAATCCAAACAGGCTGTCAAAAAGAGATTCCCCGCTTTGTTTGAATGCTACCCGGTCAAACTGCCCCATCTTTTTGGAATGCTCTGCATTCTTTCCCCTTGACGTATTCATCGGGCTAAGCTTGATCTTATTGGTTATATCCTTACGGCTTACGATAACCTGAACATGCATTTGCTCACCCTCTTTACGTTCGCCCCGCTGTTTCAAACCTTGTTTTACCTCCGGGTCGGTATAGCTGTAGTAACGGTAGTTTTCCAGCTTGGCAAACCATAACAAGTCTTCGTTACTGTTCACACCATTCCGGTTGAAGTTTTTTGCATAGGCATCCATCACCCTGACCCCAAAGCCTTTCATTTGTTCTTTAGCACCTTCTTCGCCATACTGTTCTTTTAGAAACCTGATCTCTTTCTGGCTCGGGCTGATATTAACCAGGAAAAACTTAGCATCATCTTTACCCAGCTTGGCGACATTATTATCGATACTGCGCATCACCTCATAAGGCTCGATCCTAATCTGCTGACCATTGAACCAGTGTTCAGGTTCCTGTTTTATGTCGGTCCGGTTTTCTTTTTCCAGGTAATTCACCAGCCCCGCGCTGCCGCCTTTGTTCGCCGCTTCTTTGCTGTCCGTAATATTGATAAACATAAAATACCCCTCCTCCTGAAAGGGAAATTAAATACATGATTAAAGCAAACTGACCTGTGATCTGGTAACAGCGATCAGCTCATCTTTTTCCCGGCCCGATGTCATCATCCCGAAAGCCTCCCTCGATTTGATGTAACCGTCAAGGATAAACAGGAACTGTTTTTTCAGCTGTTCCTTACTTTTTTGGCTTTTCGATATCGTATCCATAAAGGCATCTATCCCGGTTAACTTTTGCACCAAAGCATGCTGGGTATTTAACAAGTCCGTATTCGCCTTGAGGATTTGCGTATTAAATCTTTCGATGATCTTGGCTTGTGATACAGATACCCTATCCATTTCCGTTTTGATTGGAATGAGCAGCATGTCCTCCTGGCTTTTGATAAAACCGATATACTGCTGGTGATTCTTCATCAGGGCATTTTTTAATAACTCATCATTCAGGTCCAGGGGATCTTTCTTGCTTTTATAAAAGTAATCAACCATCTGGATAAACACCTGCCGCTTTGTCCTGCCCAGTTTAAGGGCGATTTTTTCAAACTTCTGATCTACCGTAACAGGGTATCTCACTGATCTCACATTGATATCTTCCATGTTCATATTTTCAAACCGGCCAAATAGCTGTCTATGCAGCTATGCCTTTATTCCTATATGCAGGATACCGCCGAGTATCCTGTTTTCTTTTATTTCAAAGGCGGAAACGCCTTAAAGTATCCCCGGAGGATACGTAAAACCCCCGTAGCGAAGCGTAGGGCAAGCAAAGTAGGGCTCTGCCCAACTTCCGCTTGCTCCCTTCGCTTTCACGAAGCGACCACCGCTCTTCTTCCTGATTTGCAAAGCAAATCATTACCGGTGCAGCCATTGGCTGCACCGGATTCATATAGCTGTATATCTGCCTATCCATATATCGGAATAACCAGTTATTCCGATATGCAGCTATTAGGATAGCCCGATAAATAGATATGCCGATACAAAGTATCGGGCTACACTTCTCAACTGGCAGGCCAGTAAACCTGGCTGCCGAGTTTGGGATGGTATGATGGCTCATAGCGGATGTAACCATATTCATCGAGTTCTTTGATACACTTGTGATACGTTGCAATTGACGCGACCTTGGAAAACGCCATGAGCGTTTTCCGGGTCACACTGAACGGACTTGTAAAACCATTCTGCTGCCAACAGATAAACAAACCCGTGAACAAACCGAGATGCGTTGGCAGTAAGCGCCTGTCCTTTTCCATTCGCTTAACGAGGCTGGCATATCCTGCCAGCTCTTTAACAATGTCCTTCTGCAACTTCATTTGCCCTCACCCTCCAGGATCTTGTTGATGTCTTCCAGCTTGTAGTACATGATACTGCCTACTTTGGTAAAACGCAGTGTTCCATTAATTCGTAGGTTTTGAAGTGTGCCGGGCGAGATGCCCAACAGCTTCCGCACTTCGACGCTCTTCAGCCATTTCTTAGATTGCCCCTGTCCTGGCTGCATCAGTTGTTTGATCTCTTTCAATAACTCCCCTTTAAACTCCCTTAAATCCTCCTTAGTGATCAATTCAATTGCTGTCATAGTTGATATTTTTTTAGTGAATAATTCTTGCCCAAATTTGAGCAAGCCCTATTTTATTGCTTGGGGACTTTAATAGGGTGACCCCCAATTTTTGTTTATTACATCTTGTTTAGTTTCGCACCGTGATAACCTCCTTTCTTTATTAAACCCGTTCAGCAGAACAATAAAATGCCAGCCACTGAATACAATGATTCAAAAGTGAGGGCTAAAACAGCAAAATGAATGACCATTGGAGGCGTTTGGTCACGAATGAAAAGACAAAAGCCTAATTTTTAGGCTTTTGGATAATTTTGAAGAGTTTGTCTTTTTCGGCGATGATCGTGTATTTTGGTGGCGGATTGTCTTTATCGGCCGGGAAATAATTCTGGGCGGTGCCTATAGCGATAGGTTTATCTCCGTTTAAAAAATTCTTGGCGATCAATTTATACCAGGGGCTTGCCGTTTGGCTGTTCACCAGCTTATTGCCATTCGGCAATTTCAATTCTCTTATTTGATTGATCAAATCAATAAGCACCGGCAGACCGTCCTTGCTGATGACGATCTTTTCTCCAGCTTCATATTTAACGTAATCTTTAATCTGGTTTTCCAGTTCTTTGATTTTTGCTTCTAACTGGTCAATCTGTTTATTTTTATCAGCGATGACTGATTCCAAGGGCTGTGTTTTGTGCCACTGATCAATACTTTCCAAGTATGCCAGAAATGCTTCCAGTTTGGCGGTAAATTTCAATCCCTGGGCGGTCGGCTTAAGCCCTTTGTAGAATTCAATCCTGGTATTTACAATATCATAAACATGATCGAAAAAAGCCTCTTCCTGTCCGGCGTTTCCCTCAAGGTAATGACTTAACTGGTAATTGTAAAACGTAGCGTACTCATCTTTTTTGATCTTATAAACCTTATTGACAAAGAAATTTAAACCGAAAATCCTGTCTGTAAATATCAACCAGCCGATATCGTAACGATGAGGAAATAGCTCAAAGCGTCCACGGAATTTGAAGTAGGTTTCTGAAGGCATACAATTATATTTCTTGATAAACGACTTAACATAGTTTTAGTTTATAAGACTCAGTGAATTCAAGGACCGTCTTCATAAATAAGTGGTTCGAGGCCAGCCTCCGGAAGCTTTTCAACCTAACGGTAAATAAAAATTATCTGACTCGGGATTGCCTCGCTATAACAGATCAGCATCCAAGACATTTATAATTCGAATAATACCTCAATGCCTATTTGTAAAATGTTCAGGTAGCAATAAGGTTGTATCACCGGGCTGAGAAAGTAAAATACTTTTCTCATCGAGTGTTTGTTTCAATCTTTTGTCGCCAATCGTATCCAGCAGTTCATTTTTCAAATAAAAAAAACGAATAGCATTGCCAGGGGCATGCCATTTAATTATTTTACAACTACAAGCTGCGTTTTGCGGCGTATTTATAATCTCCTCTATCCGTCCCCTTTTGCCTTGTTTGATGAAAAGTTCCCGTATGCCGATGATCCTGTTTTTTTTCCCCTGGTCAAAGTTCCAGGAAGCGGATATAACATCCACATAAGGCCTGCCTTCATCCAAACGCATCAATGATAGTTTAGGCGACTCGATGCTATCTCGGGCGTTAACGACGTGCGAGTGAATGGAAACCAGCCAGGGCGCCTCAAACTGCATATAGCCCGCATGTTCGAAATTAGACCCGTAACGGATGAATTTGAAGTAACCATCCTGGTATTTCACATCCATGATATTAGAAACAATTTTATGGAATCGTCCGGCATCATACGTTCGGGCCTGCGGCGATCCGGTATAGCACAGCCAGATTCCCTCCAGGCTGTCGATCTCGGCGCTTGAGGGCCGGTAGGGCAAAATGCTTAAATCACGGAATAGCTTTTTTTCCTTTGAATTTTCTTCAGCCCAAAGAATCCCTCCAACTAATAAAATAAAACAAAGCAGGATTACAATTGCCCGATATGTTTTGATCTTTTTGGACAGCAATAATCTACTGCCTTCAGTAAGAAGCACATCAATATTTGGTATTTCAACAGTTGCCGGCTCATCCACTAACCCTGCATCAACTGGTTCTTGTGCAAAACCCTTTCTACCCTGTCCATATAAATAAATGTAACAAGCATCAACCAAAAATGGGCGCGGGTTCGACACGATCCCATTAATAGCATCTTTTAGCTGACCGCCGGTTATGTCATATTTGCGGAATGGGTAAACTGCAGACGCATTGTTTTCTCCCGGCGCGTAATAATTATGGAAAAGCGTTTCACTGGTATTGGGAAGGCCGTTACTGATCTCGCTTAACATGCGCGCCAGGTCTTCATAATTCTTTCTGTTCGTATTTCGTTTAATACCCTGGCCGGTTGCTGCCTCGTATTTCAGCACTACCTTTGTCAGCAGGTATACAATTTCGTCCTTTCCCGTTTTGAGCTTCATATGATTTTTAGGCATTTCAGGTTTGCTCCCGGTTTCGGAAACGTTTCGGAAATCAAGCAATAAATTTATATACAATTCAGCAATTTTAAAAAAGACGGAATTGAAGGTGTAAATATAGATTTGTCATTCCTGATAAAACCAATTATTATGAAAAGAAAAACTACACTGTTGTTAATGGCAGCCATCTGCATTTTAAATTTAACGGCCCTTTGCCAAAGTAACGATCCTATAAAAGCCGGTGAAGGTATTGCGGTCACTTCTACTGATAACGGAAAAGTCAGGGGCTATGTTCATAATGGAATTTTCACCTTTAAAGGAATCCCCTATGCGGAAGCTGACCGGTTTACTGCACCACGCAAACCCAAAGCCTGGAATGACGAGCGGAGCTCGATGACCTATGGGCCGGTTTGCCCCACTGATCCGACTACGACAGTGAACGATGCGTTTGAATTTGCTTTTAATCATGATCTGGGTTATTCCAATGAGCATTGTCAAACATTGAACGTATGGACGCAGAAATTAAATGACGGGAAGAAACGCCCGGTGATGGTATGGTTGCATGGCGGCGGCTTTACGGCCGGCTCGTCTATTGAACTGCCATCCTATGACGGGGAGAACCTGGCTAAGAAAGGGGACGTTGTACTTGTTTCGATAAATCACCGGTTGAATGTCCTGGGTTTCCTCGACCTCTCTGCTTATGGGGATAAATATAAAAACTCAGGGAATGCCGGTCTGGCTGATATCGTTGCGGCCTTGCAATGGGTAAAAGACAACATCGCGCAATTTGGCGGCGACCCGGATAACGTCACGATATTCGGGCAATCCGGCGGGGGCGGAAAGGTAACCTGTATGATGAATACAGCCAAGGCGAAGGGGCTATTTAACAAAGCCATCGTAGAAAGCGGCAGTTATATCACTTCCTTTACGGATAAATCCATTTCGCAGCGCGTTGCGGCGGCTTTGCTGGATGAATTACATTTGCAGGCTTCCCAAGTCGACTCTCTGCAAAAAATACCCTATGATCAATTGAATGCCGCCGGTAATAGGGCGCTAAGAAAAGTAGGAACAGCGTTGAGAAAAGAAGGAAAACCGGTAAATGTGGGCTGGAACGCGGTACTGGATGGCGATATGTTCCCTAATCAGCCAACCGATCAGGCCGCCATGGACCTTTCAAAAAATATACCGCTGCTGGTGGGTACCACTAAAAATGAGTTTGCAGCTTTCGCGCCGACCCCGAAGGGCCAAACCATAGAAGATGTGAAGGTTATTTTACAGAAAAAATATGGCGACCAGACCGACGCATATATGGCAGCTGTGAAGCAAGCTTACCCAAATACCAGCAAACCGTTTGAATACAATGATATCGAATTCGGTTTTCGCTCATTAGCCATCAAACAAGCCGATCAAAAATCCGGGTTAAGCGGTGCGGCACCGGTTTACATGTACCTGTTTACCTGGCAGTCTCCTGTTAACGATGGCAAGTATAAAGCTATGCATTGTATGGATATCGCTTTTCAGTTTGATAATATACGCCGCTGCGAGGAAATGACAGGCGGTGGCAAGGATGCCTATGCACTTGCCTCGAAAATAAGCAGTGCCTGGGTCAGTTTTGCCCGGAGTGGTAATCCCAATACGCCAGGTTTGCCAAAATGGCCCGCCTATACGTCTGCAAATGGCGAGACGATGATCCTGGATAACAAATGTGAAATGCGTGATCACCCGGATGCCGAACTGCTTAAAATAGTCAACGCTCCCAAAAAACAATAAAAATTATCAACGATGAGAAGACTCTGCTATGTTTTTGCGCTCGCCATGCTTTGCAGCCCCTTATGCTATGCTTCAAAGGTGGATACCGTTGAGATACCGAGCGCGGCCATGAATAAAACTTACAAAGCGGCCGTTGTATTACCAGATAGCTATAACAAAAGCAAAAAGGACTTCCCCGTACTTTACCTGCTACATGGCGGCTTTGGGCACTTCAACGACTGGCTGCTGAAAACGCCTGATAAAATGCTGGTGCGTAACCTGGCCGACCAATACAATATGATTATTGTAATGCCGGAAGGAGAAATATTCAGTTATTATATCGATAGCCCGGTTGATTCAAACAGCAAATTTGAAACTTATATTATCAAAGAGGTCGTTCCTTTTATCGACAGCAAATACCACACGGTCAAAGACAAAAAGGGACGGGTAATCACCGGCTTATCCATGGGCGGTTATGGTTCGCTTTACCTTTCTACCCGCCATCCCGAGTTATTTGCGGCGGCCGGCAGTATGAGCGGAGCGCTCGATCCGAATATGACCACCTGGAACCTGACCCCGGAACGGTTTAATGGTCTTACAAAGTTCCTGGATAAAATAATGGGGCCGATGACGCCGGATAGTTATCTGCCTTACTCCGTAGTAAATATGGCTGATCAGATCAGAAAAAATGGATTGCCCATTGTAATGGATATCGGGGTGGAGGATTTTCTACTTGAACCCAACCGGGAATTGCACCGGCGACTGGTATATAACCATACCCTGCATGATTATACAGAACGGCCGGGCGGCCATACCTGGGAATTCTGGCAGGATGCCTTGCCTTACCAGGTTTTGTATTTTAGTAAACGTTTAAAAGCCAATGGCGTAATATTTTAATCAATGCTATCCATCCTCGGCTTTTTAACCATCTGTGTCTTTTTAGGATTGATCCTGACCAGGCGTCTGTCGGTATTGCTTTCATTGATCCTGGTACCGGTTTTATTTGCATTGATCGGTGGTTTTGGGGTGAAAGAGATAGGCGAAATGGTACTGGGCGGGATCAAACAAGTAGCACCCACCGGTATCCTGTTGATCTTTGCCGTATTATACTTTAGCCTGATGATTGATACCGGATTATTTGACCCAGTGATCAGGGGCATTATTAACCTTGCCAAAGGCGATCCGTTGAAAATTACCCTGGGAACCGCCATTTTGGCCATGCTGGTTCACCTGGATGGAGACGGTACGGCCACTTTTATGATCACCATCACCGCTTTATTCCCTGTTTACAAAAAGTTGGGAATGAAGAAGCTGATACTCCCCTGCATCGTCGCGCTCAGTGCGGGCGTTATGCATTTAGTACCCTGGTCGGGTACTGTAGCCAGGGCTTTAAATGTGATGAAAACTGACCCTGCGCATTTGATCATCCCGATTCTGCCGTCCATGATCGGCGGAATTCTTTGGGTGTTATTTGTAGCATTCTGGCTTGGTAAAAAAGAGCGTAAGCGTTTAGGCGTTGTTCAGCTGGAGTACGATCACCGCCAGGAACTTTCTGACGCACAAAAAGAAAGCCGCCGACCCGCCTTATTCTGGTTCAATGCGGTTCTGACCGTTATTTTGATCGCAGCGCTTATTTTATCGCTGGCACCCCCATCGGCTTTATTCATTATCGGCTTTGCCGTAGCGATACTGGTTAACTATCCCTCGCAGGCCGAACAAAGAAAAAGGATACATGCACATGCTGCCAATGTGTTTTCGGTTTCAATCATCGTTTTTGCAGCCGGGGTATTTTCCGGTATCCTCACCGGAACTAAAATGATCGACGCTATGGCTTTATCGATAGTTTCCATCATTCCCAAAGCGCATGCGGGTTATTTGCCAGCGTTGGTGGGTGTCACCAGTATGCCGTTAAGTTTGGTTTTTACACCAGATGCTTATTACTTTGGGGTGATCCCGGTCTTAAAAACAGCCGCTACCCATTATGGCATAAATTCCATAGAAATAGGCCGGGCAGCAATTTTAGGGCAGATGACGACGGGTTTCCCGTTAAGCCCCTTAACCGCCTCAACWTTTGTTTTGGTGGGATTGTCGGAGGTTGAATTGTCAGATCACCAGAAATTCACTTTCAAATGGGCGTTCGGAACAACGCTCGTGATGACTCTTATAGCAATCCTAACCGGCGCAATAAGTATATGAAACAGAAAGATAAAGTCCGTATTGGTTGTGGCGCAGGTTTTTCGGGAGACAGGCTCGAACCCGCCGTGATTTTAGCCGAAAAGGGTGATTTGGATTACCTGGTGCTGGAGTGCCTGGCCGAGCGTACCATCGCGTTAGCTCAAAAAAGAAAAGCGACAGACCCGGCGCAAGGGTATGATCCGCTGCTGGAGCGACGCATAGTGTTGCTATTGCCCTTGCTTAAAAAAAATAAAATCCGACTCATTACCAATATGGGGGCGGCAAACCCGGTCGCGGCAGCGGATAAAATTATTGGAATAGCAAAAAGACAAGGTATAACCATCAAAGTTGCGGCAGTTACCGGCGACGATGTTTTGAAATCTATCAGCGGCGATGAGATCGCTATGGAAACAGGCCATCCTATTTCCCGGTCAGGACAAGTCATTTCAGCCAATGCCTATTTAGGTGCGGATGCTATTTTGCCTGCGCTGGAAACAGGTGCCGATATTATCATAACCGGGCGTGTCGCCGATCCATCGTTATTTGTCGCGCCGTTGGCACATGAGTTCGGCTGGTCTTTGGATGATGTGGATATAATTGCCAAAGCAACGGTAACCGGGCACCTGATGGAATGCGCGGGGCAAATTACAGGGGGCTATTTTGCCGATCCGGTTAAAAAGCCAATCGAGAATATGAGCACATTGGGCCATCCTTTTGCAGATGTTTGCCCGGACGGCAGTGCAACTATAAGCAAAGTTGACGGGACAGGAGGACGTTTAACCCTGGCAACTGCTAAAGAACAGCTGTTGTATGAAGTAACAAATCCTTATCAATACCTGACGCCCGATGTATCAGCAGATTTCACCACAGTATACTTGAAACAGGATGGGGAAAATCGTATCAAGGTAACAGGCGGCAGCGGCAATAAAAAGCCATCCACCTTAAAAGTCAGCATTGGGTATAAGGCAGGCTTTACCGGCGAAGGGGAGATCACTTATGCGGGGGCAGGCGCACGAGAAAGGGCGCATTTAGCAGGTGAAATTATTCAGCAACGATTAAAAAGCCAATTTACTGATTTAAGGACCGACTATATCGGCCATACATCGGTTCATCCTTCTTCGCTTGCAAATGAATGTCAGCCTTATGAAGTACGTTTGCGCATAGCCGGAAAGGGTGCCACTGCTGATCAGGCTGCGATTATAGGTGAAGAAGTGGAAGCGCTTTATACCAATGGGCCGGCGGGTGGTGGCGGGGTGCGAAAATACGTACATGAGGTGATCGGTATAGTGTCGGTACTGATCGACAGGAACAAAATAAAGCCATCGGTAATAGTGAAAAGTTATGGGCATTAAACTTTATGAGATAGCGCACAGCCGAGCAGGTGATAAAGGCAATACCTTGATTTTATCACTGATACCCTACAATGAAAAGGATTATGAGCTGCTCTGTAATGTGGTGACTGCGGCTAAAGTGAAGGAACATTTCAAAGAGATCATACATGGCGAAATTGTCCGGTATGAGCTTCCTAATATTTGCGCGCTGCAGTTTGTATGCCTGCAAGCTTTGGCAGGCGGGGTTACTACTTCCTTAGTGATGGATACCCACGGCAAAACCTTAAGTTATGCACTGTTGGAGATGAATCTTGAATAGCCGGAAACTGCCTGATAACGAATGATATAAATTATACCGTTGACTTTATATTTAAATTTAAGCACCATGAAAGATAAAATCACCACCTGGTTGTCTATTTGCTTCCTGACTTTGTTTGCCGTTCGATTGCAGGCACAGGTAAAAAATGAGAAAGCAACGGATGCTAAAATAGCAGCCGTCATCAAACAGCTTACGCTGGAGGAAAAAATAGGATTGCTTCATGCTAATGGCATTTTCAGTACTGCGGGTGTTGACCGTTTGGGCATCCCCGGACTGATGACCGATGACGGGCCTTTGGGTGTACGAGAAGATGTTAAAGAAGGCTGGGGTTCAGCAAACCTCACGACGGACTCCGCAACTTTTTTTCCCAATGGGTCGGCGTTGGCGGCCACCTGGAACCCGGAACTTGCGTACCGTTATGGGCATGACATGGCTGAAGAAGCCAGGGTCCGCAAAAAATATATCATGCTTGCACCGGCATTCAATATAGCGCGCACGCCGCTTTGCGGCAGGACCTACGAATATTATTCGGAAGATCCGTTTTTGAACGCACGCCTTGCAGTACAATCCGTAAAAGGAATACAAAGTCAGCACATAGCGGCTTGCGTAAAACATTATGCAGTAAACAACCAGGAAGTTGAACGAAGCCGCGTAAGTGTTGATGTGGATGAACGTGCATTACGGGAGATCTATTTACCGGCTTTCAAGGCTTCCATAACAGAAGGTGACGCATGGACCATTATGTCGGCCTATAATAAATTTCGCGGCGTATATTGCTCTGAAAATGATTACCTGCTTAATAAAATATTAAGGGATGAATGGAAATTTAAGGGCATCGTGATCAGTGATTGGGGCGGTACCCATAGTACCGTTAACGCGGCGAACCATGGCCTTGATCTGGAGATGGGTTCAAGGCCGCCCTATAACAGCTATTATTTTGCCGATAAGCTGCTCGATTCGGTAAAAGCAGGAAAAGTAAGTATGAAAGTAATTGATGCTAAGGTAAAACATATTTTATGGGTAATGTATCAAACTTCTTTAAGCAATAACCCGCCCGCCGGGAAAATGAATACACCTGAACACAGCAAAACAGTTTATGATATTGCCGCTGAATCGATTGTATTGTTGAAAAATAATGAGCACTTGTTGCCTTTAAATACGTCATCAATAAAAAGTATAGCCGTAATTGGCGACAACGCGACACACACTTTTCATTTAGGAGGTTTTGGTGCGGGCGTAAAAGCCAAATACGAAGTAACTGCCCTGGCAGGGCTACAGCAAAGGATGGGTAAATCCATATCTATTAGCTATGCCCAGGGCTATTCAGGCGTTTACAGGCCGTCACGAAAAAACCCGAACCCGGAAACCAAACCGGATTCAGCAATGATTGCCCAGGCTGTGGCAACGGCTAAAAGCGCTGATATCGCTATCCTGTTTATCGGGGGTAACCGCGAATATGAAAGCGAGGGCCGGGACCGCAAGGATCTGAGCCTGCCTTTCAGCGAACAGGTACTGGTTGATGCGGTAACGGCTGCCAATTCAAAAACTATCGTAGTGATCGTTGGTGGCGCCCCCTATGATATCGGCAAGATCAAAAAGAACAACAGCACCATCGTTTGGTCCTGGTATAATGGTTCCGAAAATGGCAATGCATTGGCAGATGTTCTGACCGGAAAAATAAACCCTTCAGGTAAGTTACCATTTACTTTCCCCGCTGATTTGAAAGATTCACCCGCGCATGCTTTGGACGCCTACCCAGGTGAAAACCTGAAGGTAGACTACAAAGAGAGTATCCTTGTTGGTTATCGCTGGTTCGATACAAAAAAGATAGAACCTTTATATTGCTTTGGCTACGGCCTTTCCTATAGCGATTTTAAGCTTTCGGCGCTAAAAACGGGCAAAGCAGTCTTTAGCTCCAATGATAAGATAATGGTTACGCTTAATGTAAAAAATGCCGGAAAATATGCCGGAAAAGAAACCGTTCAACTTTACATAGGTAAAATCGGTTCAAAAGTTGAAAGAGCAGCGAAGGAATTGAAGGCATTTAAAAAGATCATGGTTGCGCCGGGGGCAACGGCTAATGTAACCTTGTTTATTCCTGTCAAAGATTTGGCATATTATGAAGAAAAAATCAGCAAATGGATCGTTGAACCTGGCAAATACCAATTAGTGGCAGGGACATCGTCAAGAGATATTACACAAACTATAAATTTTAAGGTCAACTAAACTTTAATATAATTTGAAACAATAATTATTGGGTTTTTGAATTTCATTTTTCAATAAATACGGTGTGCTATTTTCGTGGGTTTACTACCAGTGCTTAATTGCTAAGAAATAGAAACCACCTTTATAACATCTTAGAATTACTTAAGAACCGTAGGTCCTTTAAAAATTGGTTCGAATTCCGTCCAAAAACAAATCACAACCTAATGTTGCCGATAAATCATACTAAAGCCTGTATCAACAGTTCTTAGATTGCATTAAAGACGGCAATCCCATATCAAAAAGCCGATATTCAGCTCTTCAATATAGGATAGCGGGTTTTTAATAGTTAAGATATTAGTTTAATAATCAGAAGATCGGTTTTACACCAAAATGGTCGCCAAACATGGGTAAGCCGCTTTTTGACGACGCCTCTGTAGCCTCATCCTGAATAACGTCCCAATGTTCGGCCAGTTTGCCATTTTCCATGCGAATAATATCAACAACTATCCAGTTTGGGCCGGGTATGCCGTAGTAACGGCCATGCACAATTACAAAATCGCCTTCGGCCATCATAATCGACGATTCGTAACGCGCTTCCGGCGGTAATGCCGCAACTAAACTTTGTAGGCCCTGGCGCCCCGGCGGGATATGCGCACTATGTTGTATATAATCTGCCGACCAATATTTTTCGAAAGCACCCGGTTCCCTCTTGTTAAAAACGGCTTCAAAAGCTTCCCTGACAATGCTTTTGTTATTTTCCGGTACGGTTAAATCTACGCTGCTCATATGAGTGATTCGGCTGCTTCAATAATAAAATCAGTAACTTCTTTGCCATTTGAAGCTAAAGACGCGTGCCCTGCATCCAGCGTAATTGTTTTTTTAGCCTGCATCCGTTCCGCAAACCAGGCTTCGGTTTCGGGCGGGATCATTTTATCGTTAGCAGATACCTGGTACCAGCTTGGTTTTTGTTTCCAGGCCGGTGCGCCAGATGGATCGCCAAAAGCCTGTCCGCTAATTGGTTTTTGCGATAAAGCCATCACTAAAGCATCCTCATCAGAAACACCCTGGCAAAATACTTCATGATAGTTCGCCGGGTCCACATAAAGAAAACCTTGCGCATCGGGTTTAACACTGGCTATGCCTACGGGTGCATCGCGTAAACCTAAAAGGCCGCCTGCTGCTTCGCCTTCATCAGGTGCAAAAGCTGCTATGTAAACAAGCCCTACTACATTTGGCTGGTTACCCGCGCCGGAAATTACCATCCCTCCATAAGAGTGACCTACTAAAAGCGTTGGCCCTTCAAGCGCAGCTACCATATCGCCTGCGCGCTTAACGTCGTCGGCCAAAGAGGTTAGGGGTAATTGTACGGCCCTCACATTATAGCCTTTTGCAACCAATGGGGGAATTACATGCTTCCAATGGGAGCCGTCACCAAACGCGCCGTGCACCAGCACGATATTAAATTTTGTTTCCATAATATGATTATAAAAATTGATTGATTTTATATAAATGGGCAATTGTAGCGCCATTTTTTAGGTATTTGACTATCAATTATTTACCGGATCGTTGCGAAAATAACGGTGTTTTATATCGTAAATTCATGTTAGTGATACCAATGAATTAAGGTGGGCCTTCCAAATAGTTCATCCAAAACTGAAGCGTGAATGGCATACTAAATCAGCTTTTTATTTATGTAAATCGTTATTGTCGGCAGGTTCGGTTTTTTTAATGGTTACCGTTATTTGGGTGCCATGGTTATTTTGAATGATAAATTCGCCCTGCAACTGTTCTGATAAACCGCGCATGAGATTCATACCTAATGAGTTGGTACTATCGCTATCAAAACTATCCGGTAAGCCGGTACCGTTATCCTTGATGGTAAGTAAGTAGTGTTCATTTGTCGTGTGCTCCAAAAAAATATAGATCATTCCTTTACGTCTATCGGGAAAGGCATATTTAATGGAATTGGTAATGGCTTCATTGATGATCAGGCCCAGGGGAAGGGCCTGGGCTATATCCAGCTCTAAGGGTGGTATGCGTAATTCAAAGCTGATATTGGCGGGGCCTATAAAGCTATCCCGTAGGTAAATGGTTAGCTCATCAATATAAATGGCCATATTGATAGAGGTAAGTTTTTCTGATTGATAAAGCTTTTGGTGAATGAGCGACATCGCGTGCATCCGCCGCTGGCTAATACGAATGGTTTCTAAAGCCACTTCATTATCTACATAGGCCGATTGCATATTGAGCAGGCTCATGGATGTTTGCAGGTTGTTTTTTACCCTGTGATGGATCTCTTTTAAAAGCAACTCTTTTTCTGTTAAAAGCGATTGTTGCTTTTGGTTCATGCTTTGAAGCGAACTGTTTTGATCGTCAATTTCTTCCTTTTGTTTCTTTAATTGGGCGTTACTTTTTTTGTTAAAGTAATACCTGCTGTAAATCATCACAATTACAAAAAGCAATAAACCAAAACCGGCATATGAGATTTTTTTTGTAAGCGCGTCTTTTTGACGCTCCAGGATGTTTTGTGTTTTCAGCTCTTGTAGTTTTTTTTCTTTTTGCAGGGTTTCATACTTAATGTTGATATCGATGATCTGTCTGCTTTCGTTTTTACTGCTAATGGTATCTAAAAGATTGGCGTACTTATGCAGGTAATAAATAGATGATTTATAGTTATGTGCAACAGAATCTAACTGGTGCATCTGGAAATAGTAACGCAAAAAATCATCCTTGCCGGCCGGGATATCATTAACCGGGCGATAGACGAGCATCTTTGCATATTTACGGCTCATTGCGTAGTTTTTCATGAAGTAATAGGACGCGGAAAGTTTGAAGGTTAAATAGTGATTGATCATCCCGCCTTTTAAAACCTGGTTTTGTTGCTCCAGCTTTTCGGCAAGCAGGTAATAGTTATGAGCCTCCTTATAATTTCGTGCTCGTTGATAACAACTCCCCAGGGCTAGGTAGGCGGTTTGTTTTTCAACGGGGTTAGCCGGAGGATAGTTTTTCCATGTTTTTTTGATCAGGTTGAGTACTTTTTTCCCGTCTTCGGGCGTGGCATATTGATTTGAAAATGAGGTGAGCAAGTCCCAAAACTCAGAGTCGCCACCGTGTTTTTCGTAAGCTTCCATCGCTCTTTTTTCCCAGCGGTTATATTCAGTTTCGTTGTTCAGCCGGATGAAGCCGTTCGAGATCCTTTTGTAGAAATGGGCCATTTCAAGCGAGTCGTTCGTTTTTTCCGCGCTGTTTAATGCTGCAAAGGCCATTTCAAGTTCTTTGGGCGAGTCTGAAGCCAGTAACGCATAAAAGGCCAATAGGTCATAACTGTACTGAGTATATGGAAACTGAGCCGATTTTTGCAATGCAAGCGATTGGGTTGCAGCGTCTTTGGCTTCGTTCATTTTGCCGCCGGCAAAACTTAGGTAAGAGATATCCATCAGTGTGTTTGCCTGGTTGCCGCTATCATTTAACGCTTTATAAAACTTTAAGGCTTTGTTTAGGCAATCAATTCTGAAAAGTGTTGTCTGCGCGACAAAAGGGCAGTACATACCCTCGTAATTCCAGCATTTTGCCTGAATTTGTTTATCGGTGATTAGTCTTTCATCATTGGTAACGGTACTAAACCAGCGCTTGCCTTCGGGGATATTATTTTCTTTGAAATAGCATTTCCCCAACAGGCAAGCACATTGGGCCGACCATTTAGCAAGTTTAAGTGCATCAGTCTCTTTTTTTGCCTGTAGCAGGTAAGCAATTCCCCTGTCGCTATCATATTGATGAAAGCCGGGGTGAAACGCGTAGTATGCGCCTATTAATAGCAAAAGCCGGGCATGATTGGCTCCTGTAATTTTAGCTAGCTGTCGTTTTGCGCTATCTATATTTCCGGTATCCATCCAACCACAATTTTTTAGGGTGTAGGCATCGTCAATGCCTTCTGCGATTGTAGATACGCGGCTCTGTTTATAACGTTTGCTAGTGATAAATAAGCTGCTATCTAAATCCACGCGCGCGTCCCTCAATACCGTATTAAATCCCGAACTCAGTTGTAGTAAAGTTCTGCCTGTGTATTTTTCAGCAGTTTGGGCCTGGGTGGAAAGCTCAAAGATGGTAAATAGCAGCAACAGGGATGATCGTTTTAACAAGGAAGGCATTGTGCCATTGCAAGATATACGGGTATGAACAGCCAGGAATAAGTATTTTATATTTTGAGTGGTATTGTGAAAGGCGGGTAAGTAGCTGCCGATAAGTTTATATTTTCCAGGTTTCATGTACAGCGAGGTAGCGATGGTACACATCCATCATTAAATCTGCCCATAATTACCCAAAAGTATACCGATGTTTATTCTTTTGATAATGAGTTGTTTAGTGTGTGCTGATTTTGTTTTTGGTGTTTTATCTCGTGTTTTTACCAAATCTATGATGGATTTACCGGAGGGTATGTCTCATCATTTAAAGGGTTTTGTTTGTTAGTAACTCCATTTCCGGCATAATATTCCCGAAAACAAAGACCTGCATTTTCACTATCCATATTTACGCCGATATATTTGTCATAAACTCATTTGAGGATTTTACGATATAAAATACCATAAAATTAATATTTTATACATAATGTGCTGGTAGTTAGTGATTTATTTAATGGCATCAAAGTGGCATCTTCTGCGTCGAAAGCGCTGCTTTAAATTTTAATGCTATTAAATAATAAGGTTATCACTAAAAATGGAAACAAATCAGACTCTTGAAAACCCTGCAACCGGGATGAAGTTATTTTCGCTGGTAAAACTTGGTCGTTTAACATTAAAGCACCGGGTGGTGCATCCTCCTTTAACCCGGCTTCGGGCCAACCCGGATGATAGTGTAAGCAATATGATGATCGAATATTACACCCAACGTGCCACTGATGGCGGGTTTATCATCACTGAATCTACCCATCCCTCATATGATAGCCGCGGTTATATTGGTGCACCCGGCATCTACGAAGATCATCACATAGCAGGCTGGAAAAAAGTAGTTGATGCGGTACATGCAAAAGGGAGCTTTATCTTTATGCAGATCTCTCACGATGGCCGCCAATCACATGAATCATTAAGTAATGGGCAGCCACCAATCGCGCCATCTGTTGTGCCGTTTGAGGGGTTATCATTTACAGCAAATGGTTGGGTGCCTGTTACACCGCACCGGGCTATTGATATCTCAGAGATCCCCGCGTTGGTAGAAACATTCAGAAAAGCAGCAGAAAGGGCTTTGCTCGCTGGTTTCGACGGCGTCGAACTTCACAATGCCAACGGTTACCTGGCCGATACTTTTTTGCAGGATGGCACCAACAAAAGAACCGATGCCTACGGCGGATCGATAGAGCACCGTGTTAAGCTGCCGTTGCAACTGGTGGATGCACTGGTATCTGTATGGGGGGCAGATAGGGTCGGGGTTCGGGTATCTCCAAGTGGAAAATGGGGAGCCATTTCGGATTCGGACCCCAAAGCCACCTTTGGTTATTACGTTGAACAGTTGGATAAACTCGGACTGGCTTACCTGCACGTGATTGAACCCCGGGTAATGGGAACCGAAACGCTGGATGAAAAGCAAAGCCCGGTAGCTTCTGCTTTTCTGCGCAAGATCTTCAGAAACCCAATCATCTCTGCCGGTGGGTTTGATCGTGATGGCGCTGAGGCCATATTGCAAAGTGGCGATGCAGACCTGGTGGCATTTGGTCGCTGGTTTTCCTCAAACCCCGATCTGCCCGAGCGATTAAGGCACAACCTCCCGCTTACCCCTTATGAACGCGATGCTTTTTGGGGGGGTAACGAACATTTTTACATTGATTTCCCAACCTATGATCTTACAAGCCGGTAACCAAACAAGATTGAACATTCATTAAAAAACCTTCTTTAAAATCGCCATGGTCAACAGCAAAAAATCAATAATCAAATTTCAGCAGATTTTAATTTTTGCTGTAAACGAGGTCGCCGTTGCGTCATTAAAACCGGGCGTATCAAAAGAAGATAGTGAACGCATTGTGCTGTCGCCGAT
The DNA here is from genome assembly GCF_056402115.1 of Mucilaginibacter sp. P4_C11. Classification (NCBI taxonomy): domain Bacteria; kingdom Pseudomonadati; phylum Bacteroidota; class Sphingobacteriia; order Sphingobacteriales; family Sphingobacteriaceae; genus Mucilaginibacter; species Mucilaginibacter sp. P4_C11. The sequence continues at coordinate 18,894 of NZ_JBFUIA010000048.1, forward strand.
AACTACAGTGCAAGTTGCCGGGAATGCCCGGGAAAATTTTAAAAACAGGTTAGAGAATTATCTGCGGATAATTAGGGTTCAAAGTAATGTTTTGAAGGACGAGCCGGATTTGACAGTTATAAAAATGACCCAGCAAGATGCCGCGGTTGACCTCTGCGCGTCGGTCGACGATTTATGGCGATCATCAATAACGTAAAGCAACAAATTATAAACCCAAATAGTAATCATATGAATACAGTAAAAGCATGGGCAGCTCTTGAACCGGGTGCCGAATTAATACCATTTACCTACGAAATGGGGCCATTAGATGCCGAAGAAGTAGAGGTTGAAGTACAATATTGCGGCTTATGCCATACCGATATTGCATTTATTAAAAATGAATGGGGTACCATACCCTTTCCATTGGTGCCTGGGCATGAAATTACCGGGAAGATTGTCGCACTTGGGGATGTAGCTAAAACCAAAGGACTCCGTATTGGCCAAACCGTAGGTATTGGCTGGACTAATGGCAGCTGTGGGCATTGCGGCCCTTGCCTGGATGGCGATCAAAACCTTTGCGAAAACGTAAAGGCTACCATTTGGGGGCACCACGGCGGTTTTGCAAGCAGGGTAAAAGCACATTGGATTTGGGCTGTACCTATTCCAGATGGATTGGACCCCGCCGACGCAGGCCCGATGTTTTGCGCGGGCATCACTGTTTTTTCACCGCTGATGGAGTATGGCGTTAAGCCAACCGATAGGATAGGAGTATTCGGTATCGGCGGCCTTGGTCACCTTGCTATTCAGTTTTGCCATGCCTGGGGGGCCGAAGTAACGGCCTTTTCATCTAACGCGGCCAAGCACGATGAAACAAAAAAACTGGGTGCCGATCATATCGTTTCGAGCCGGGATACCAGTGAATGGGATGTCCTGAAAGGAAAGTTTGATATCATCATTGTAACCGTAGCCGTACCGCTTGACTGGGATAAAATTATTGCCATGCTTGGGCCAAAGGGACGCCTGCACTTTGTAGGTATTGTTTATGAGCCTATCCCGGTATCGGTGATTGCTTTGTTAGGCGTTCAAAAATCGATATCTGCATCGCCCGGAGGTTCAAGGGGCGTGTTAGATAAAATGCTGCGTTTTGCAGCCCATCACAAAATAAAACCAGTTACAGAGCATTTCCCCATGAGCAGGATAAACGATGCTATTGCCCATTTAGAGGCAGGGAAAGCCAATTACAGGATCATCCTCGATGCTGATTTTAAATAACATGATCTGTTAAATCAACACAAAACAATAGTCATATGAAAACACAGGATAACAGTAACACCAAATTGTTTTCGCCAATTAAACTGGGCGCTTATGCGCTAACGCACCGCGTAGTTTTACCACCGTTAACGCGCATGCGTACCGAAACAGGTTTTATACCTAATGACCTGATGGTTGAATATTACGCCCAGCGTACCACACCCGGCGGGTTTATGGTTACAGAAGGTACCGTGATATCCGAGACAGGTCACGGTTATTACGGCGCGCCAGGTATTTATACCGATGAGCAGACGGAAGGCTGGAAAAAAGTAACCGCTGCAGTGCACGCCAAAGGGGGGATTATATTTTTGCAGCTTTTTCATGTGGGCCGCGAATCGCACAGGGATCTTCAGCCCGACCACGCATTACCTGGTGGGCCTTCTGTTGTGCCGCATGAAGATTTGGTGTTTACCCAAAAAGGCTGGGTGCCTGCAGATTTGAACCGGGCCTACGAAACAGAAGAAGTAGAAGCCCTGGTTGAAGATTACCGTAAAGCTGCCCAAAGGGCAAAGGATGCCGGGTTTGACGGGGTAGAGCTTCATGGTGCCAACGGTTATCTGGTTGATCAGTTTTTACAAGATGGCTCTAATAAACGCACCGACAAATATGGTGGCCCAATGGAAAACAGGGTAAGGTTTATGAAGGAAGTAGTGGAGGGCATGTTAGCTGTTTGGGGGCCGGATCGTGTTGGCGTCAGGCTGGGGCCAAGCGGCACGTTTAATTCCATGTCTGATAGCAATCCAATCGCGCTTTTTGGTTATGCGGCCGATCAGCTTAATCAATTCGGCATCGCTTATTTACACCTGATCGAACCAAGGATTAAAGGCAGTTATGAGGAAGTGGATGGCATGGAGCCCGTTGCCTCGATACATCTCCGTAAAATATTCAAGGGCCTCATCATTGCAGCTGGTGGGTTTGATTTTGAAAAGGGTAACGAGATACTCGAGAAAGGCTATGCCGATCTGGTTGCTTTTGGGCGGTATTTTATAGCCAATCCGGATTTGCCTTATCGTTTCAAAAATGGCTTGCCGTTAAACCCATATAACCGGGATACTTTTTATGGCGGAAACGCAAAAGGGTATATCGATTATCCTTTTTACAGCGAGGAATTAGTTGCTGAATAATTACCTATACCATTCATAATGCCCATTTCCTCTAAAAGCGGGGATGGGATATTTTTATAATAGGATTTGGGTCGCTGATGCTTCAAGCCCATGCACCGGGATAACAGATGCTGTTTTTTGCAGGATCGATTTGACCAGTTTCCCCAAAGTTTTTAGCGAGTCTTCTATTTTGGTACTCCATAACGGACAGCAATTAATGCGCATGAAATTTCGATAATGATTAGCTGCCGAAAAGATTTGGCCGGGGCAAAAGCCTATCCCGAATTTGAGCGCTTCCCGCTGTAATTCCAGCGCGTTGACATTTTCTGGCAATTTTACCCAAAGGCTGTAACCGCCGGCAGGCACCGAGATATTTACATCATCAGGAAAATATTCAAGGATGGCATTCCTGTACCTGGTAGTTTGTGCCTGGGCAAACTGCCTCAGTTTTTTAATATGCGCATTGTATTCGCCGGTTTCTAAAAAGCGACCAATGGTATCCTGCAACAGACCGTTAGTTGATATATTCTCCGCGAATTTCAACCGCTCAATTTGTGCCTGGTACTTACCGGCCGTAACCCAGCCTATCCTGAACCCGGGCATCAATGATTTGGAAAATGATGAACAAAATAACACATTGTCATAAGTATCGTAAGCCTTGACCGGTAATGGTCTTGTTTTGTCGTAGGATAGCTCGCCTAGGGCATCATCTTCAATTAACGGGATATTCAATTCGCCTAATAATTTTACCAGTCTTATCTTATTTTCCTCGGGCATAGCGCAGCCGTAAGGGTTTTGACACACCGGCATAAATAAGCAGGCTGCAACTTTATTGGCTGCCAGGGCGGTTTCCAGTTCGTCGAGGTTGAGACCAGTAACCGGTTCAACACTAATACCTAATGCTTTTAAGCCTTTGCTTTCCAGGCATTGCAAAACACCGGCATAGGCCGGGCTTTCGATAGCCACAATATCGCCTGGTTTGGTTATGGCCTCCAGGCAAAGACTTATAGCTTCCATACAGCCGTTGGTAATCAGGATTTCGTCCTGCTTAATACTGTGTTTCCAGTCGAACGTGTGCAGGGCTATTTGTTTAATCAACCTTGGATGCCCCTCTAAGAAAGAATATTGAAAAATGTTACGCTCTTCTTTTATAGAAGCCTGCATCACTTTATTGATCCTGCTGATGGGCAGGTATTCATTTGCAGGGGCAAGTGATGAAAAATTGATCACGCTATACTTAGCCGTATTTTTTACCATAGCCGCGGCCATGGTATTTACTTCAATAAACTCAGGCAGCGGAACATAACTTTCTACTGCCGTTCTTTTAATGATGCTTTTTATAAAGGTATTGATATAAAAGCCCGAACCGGGCCGGGATACAATAGCTCCTTTGGCCTCCAATATTCCGTAAGCTTGTTTAACGGTTGTAAGGCTCACTTTAAGCTCTTCGCTTACTTTACGTACAGAAGGTACTTTATCGCCGGGCTGCAATTGAAGGCCGCTGATCGTTTCTTCTATCTTGCTGACGACCTGTTCGTACCGGAAGGTTTTGTGTGGCATTTATATCGTATCTGGATAACAAATATAAGCCTTAATATGCTGTTAAACCTGTTTTACCAACTAATATTGCACTGCTATAACATAGTGAAATTATATAAAATATACCAACTGGTATTAGATTTTTGACACCTACTGTATCTTTTTCTGCATGCCCTTTAAGCGGACCTTTGACATATCAAATCGGTGATAATTATTAAAGATCACCGGTGCTAACAAGTCAAATAATAAAAAAATGAAATCAGAAATTAATGCAGTTAATACTGCTGATAACTCAAAACTATTTACCCCTGTTCAATTAGGCCCCTATCAATTAGATCACCGTATAGTGATGGCTCCATTAACCCGTATGCGTACCGAGGTTGATTTTATCCCTAATGATCTGATGGTTGACCATTATTCACAACGCGCAACCAAAGGTGGCTACATGGTGGCAGAAGGTACCGTAATTTCAGCAACAGGCCATGGCTATTATGGCGCGCCCGGAATTTATACTGATGAACATGTAGAGGGTTGGAAAAGGGTTACTGCAGCTGTACATGCCAAAGGCGGGATCATATTTGATCAGCTGTTTCACGTCGGTCGCCAGTCACATAACAGTCTTCAGCCTAACAATGCTTCACCAATTGGCGCTTCGGTAGTTCCATTTGAAGATTTTGTATATACTCCAACAGGCTGGTTACCTGCCGATATTAACCGTGCTACAACCACCGAAGAGGTTAAACAACTGGTAGAAGATTACCGCCAGGCAGCCATCCGCGCTAAAGCAGCCGGTTTTGACGGCGTTGAATTACATGGTGCAAACGGCTACCTGGTAGATCAGTTTTTACAGGATGGATCAAACCAAAGAACTGATATTTATGGTGGTTCGATAGCAAACAGGGTGCGTTTTATGCTGGAGATTGTAGAGGCATTGGTATCCGTATGGGGTGCAGATAAAGTGGGCGTAAGGGTAGGCCCAAGCGGTACTTTTGCATCAATGTTTGATAGTGACCCCATCGCCTTGTTCAGCTATGCGGCCGAACAACTGAATAAATTCAACCTGGCTTATTTGCACATTATTGAGCCGCGCATTAAAGGCGCTGTTGAAGAAGTTGAAGGTTTGGAGCCGGTGGCCGCCATGCACCTGAGGAAGATTTTTAAAGGAACTATCATAGCCGCCGGTGGCTTTGATTTTGAAAAAGGCAATGCCATTATTGAAAACGGTAATGCCGACCTGGTTGCCTATGGCCGTCACTTTATAGCCAATCCCGACCTTGTTTACCGTTTTGCAAACGGTTTTGAGTTAAACGCATATGACCGCGATACTTTTTATGCCGGCGATGCCCGTGGTTATAACGACTACCCTGTTTACGAGGAACAGGTAACTGTATAATAAATACGTCGAAGGCCGCTACGTTATAGCGGCCTTCGTTGTTAATGGTCTTATTTAATAATGAAAGCTAATAAAAGAGAGATGTTAAACTATCTTCAATCCATTGATGGGCTTATGGCCAATCAATCACAAATAGCCCGCACCGTTACATTTTCAGAAACCGGCGGTCCCGAAGTACTTGCCATAAATCACATCAATATACCGGCACCTGCCGCCAACGAAGTACGCATCCTGGTTAAAGCGATAGGCCTTAACCGTGCTGAAGCCATGTGGAGATCTGGCGCCTATATAGAAGAACCTATTTTACCGGCTAAACTTGGGTACGATGCCTCCGGGATCATTGAATCAGTAGGAAGCAATGTAAAGAATTTTGCGGTAGGCGATCAAGTGGGTACCATTCCCGCTTTTTCTCAAAACGAATACGGGGTATATGGCGAATTGATATTGATGCCTGCACACGCGGTTATCAAAAGTCCCCCATCGCTAAGCTTTGAGCAGGTAGCAGCTATATGGAACCCATTTATTACGTCTTATGGTGCATTAATTGATGGCGCTCATTTATATGCAGGCCAATCGGTTTTAATTACGGCTGCTTCAAGCAGTGTAGGTCTTGCCGCTATCCAGGTTGCCAATATGGTGGGTGCTGTTCCCATAGCGTTGACACGTAAAAGCGACAAAAAAGAACAGCTTTTAGATGCAGGTGCAGCTTATGTGATAGCTACTGAAGAAGAGGATGTTGTTGCCGTGGTAAAAGAAATCACGAAGGGCCGCGGTGCCGATGTTGTTTTTGACCCGGTTGGTGGTCCGTTATTTGCCCAATTGTTGTTGGCGTTAACCCGCGGCGGGCAAATGTTTTTATATGGCGCACTTAGCGATGAAGTAACCCCGCTGCAACTGATCGATGTTTTAAACCAGGTGCCTGTTATAAAGGGTTATACTGTATGGGATATTACCAAAGACCCTGAACGGGTAGAAAAAGCAAGGAAATTTGTTTTTAGCGGGATCGCATCCGGCGCGTTAAAGCCCATGATAGCCAAAAAGTTTGCTTTTGAGCAAATTGTTGATGCTCACCGGTTCCTGGAATCTAACCAGCAAATAGGTAAAATAGTGGTAACCGTTTGATAACGGTAATAATAATTGTTGATTTGTTTTGATACCGTTTTGAACTGATAAAACCAGGAGTTGAGATATTAATTATCCCTTCCCCTGGTTTCAAAACGGTTTTCATAGCATCCAATTAGGTTGCTTACACTGCCGCGGCCGCGTTTTTTGCGATTAATTGCATTAACGCTTCCGGTTCAAAATAAGCCACCCATAAAGAAAGGGCCTTGTTATCTTTGATGGTCCAATGTTCAGATATCTTGATCCTGTCGGCCGTACCCACCAGCGCAATATTAATAAGTATGATTATGTGCTCATTTTCGCCTACAAGGGAAATGATCTCGCATCGTTTAAAATCAAGCACGGCGGTAACCTGGTGCAATACATCATCAAGGTAAGCTTGCAGGTTGCTGGTGCCGCCCCATGGTAAATAATTGGGTGCTGTAACTTCGAATTCCGGCAAAAATATCTCGCCATATGCCTTTGCTTCACTATCGGTACCGCCTTCGTAAAAGCTTCGTACCAAAGCTTTATTACGGTCTGTTAAATGTTGGTCAATCATGGTATCTTAAATTAAAAGAAGTGTTTAACTAATGACCACGTTTTCAGTAGCGTAAATCCAAAGGATCTTTTCGCGATCAATAAACAGCGCCTCATCTGGCGCTATGGTTTTAAAATAATTGTCGGATGCAAACACCTTGTTGATATCTTCCATCTGCTCAAACCAAATTTCGGCTATGCCATCAAAAGGCGCTACCGGAAACTGATCAAGGCTTTCGCCGGTGCTATGCACTTGGGTGTATTTTTTAACATATTGTTTTACTTCGGCCTGGCTGGAAAATAATGGACCGTGAATGTCTTTCCAATGGGCTTTAAATTCGTCCAGAGTAAGGTCGGCCCGTTTAGGAACGAGGATACATAATTTGATCATGATATTATTTTAAAGGAGATAAAGGGATAAACAATCCCGGCTGGAAAAGCCGGGATTGTTTGGATTGAATTATTTTGCAACACTATTGGCAGCAGCTTCAATTACTGCAGCTACTTCTTTAGGGTGTGATATAAAGGCTACGTGGCTGGCTTTAATTTCGGTTACTTTCGATCCTGCTCTTTTGGCCATAAAACGTTCTGCATCCGGTGGGATCATCCTGTCTTCGGTTGATACAATGAACCAGCTTGGTTTTGTTTTCCAGGCGGGAACGCTGATAGGTGTAACAGCGGCGGCAATTCCAAGCGGGGTTTGAGAATGTGCCATAAAGTCGGCCTGGGCTGGCGATAGATCGGGGCAAAAATCCTTGTAATACTTGGCCATATCATACCACAGCAATCCTCTCACCGGCGGCATAATGCCCGATTCCGGGTTTGGCGGACCGGCTTTCTGCAGGCTCAATAACGATTCGCCTGCATCTGGCGCAAAGGCCGATACATAAACCAATGCGGCCACACTTGAGGTATCGCCGGCTTCGGTGATCACAGCGCCCCCATAGGAGTGACCCACAAGGATCACCGGGCCTTTTTGGCGTGCCAATACAGCCTTAACCGAGGCTACGTCGTCGGCCAGGCTCAGGTCTGAGTTGCTTACCACATCTACATGGTAACCTTTGGCATTTAATATTTTGTAAACGCCTTCCCAGCCAGATACATCGCCCCAGGCACCATGCACCAATACAATGTTTTTAACCTGGGCAATTGCAGGGTTGGTAATAAAAAAAGAAGTAAGGAAAATGGCGAGCATACCTAAAAATGCCCCTTTCCCTTGTGTTGTACCGTAATGTTTAGTTTGGGTTTTACTTTTCATGATTGAATGTTTAAATTTTGATGATTTAATATTCAATCAGGAGGCAAGATGTATACCAGTAGTTAATTTACTGATATGGAGTGGCTTGTGGTTTTATCCTAATCGTAAACTGGCGTTATATCGTATTTTCATCAAGCCGCTGTCAATATTTGGTGTAACCTGGAGATTATCCGCAAGGAATTATTTATTAAGGATTTTGTTTTACTGAGGCATAAGATGCCAGTTCAGTTTTTAAGCTGTTGATGGTCATCAGCATCGGTTTAGTGCTGTTTAACACCCGGCAAATAGCATTTGCCCCTTCAATAGACACCAACATACGGGTTGCAAATTCATTGGGGATGATAGTAGCAGATAGTTCGCCGCTATCAATTCCATCCTGTATAATGTTTGTAAACAGGCTAATAGTAGTATCAACCATTGTTTTTACCTTTTTTTTAATCACGGGGTTGGTATCATCAGCCTCGGTAGAAAAATTTACAATAGGGCAGCCCCCATCAATATAACTGGCCAGCGGGTTCTTGTTATTGTCCATAAACGCGCCAAGTTTAGCAATAGCGGTGCTATGCTTGTTAAGGGTGATGGTTCTTCGGTCGGTTAATTTTTTAAATAAAAGATCAACTGCATCCTGAGCTATCTCTTCCTTGCTTTCAAAATGACCGTAAAAACAGCCCTTGCTGGTGTTAGAGGCTGCTATGATCTCGTCAACAGAAGTACCGGCAATCCCTTTTTCGTTAAATAAAATGGCAGCCCGCTCTATAATGTGCTGTTTCTTTTCTTCTGCTTTACTCATTTCTATCTATTTATAATGTAAATATAGACTAAACGGTTTAAATTAGGTGATTTGATAACGCGTTTTGAAATTATTTTACATTAATGTTAAAAACGCTATCGACCTCGGTTTGAACTTATATGCCAATGAATAAAGATTGAATTTGCTTGTTTTAGGCATTAAATCAAGCAAAAAACCTTGTTGTATTTAGAGTGGCTCTTCCTGATCTATAAAAAAAGTGAATTGACATCAAATTGTAATTAAGATAAAAATAGACTAAATAGTTTTATAAAATAAACTAATTGGTCTATGTTTGTGTCGTCATCTGATAGGCGAAAGCGTAAGTCTTGTTTGTTAAAATTAGACTAATTGGTCTGTCGGATGCCCTTATAAAAAAACAAAAATGAACAATCAAAAAGTAGCCCTGGTAACAGGATCAAATCGTGGTATTGGTTTTGAAACCGCAAAACAACTTGGTGAAAAAGGTATCACCGTAATTTTAACCGCACGTGATTTAAACGTTGCACAGGATGCTGCCGCCAGCTTAAATAAATCAGGAATTGACGCTTACGGAATTAAATTAGACGTAACTAATGCAGATGACAGAAAAGCTGCCGCCGCTTACATAGAGTCAAATTTCGGCAAACTGGATATCTTGATTAACAATGCTGGTGTAGCGCCAAAAGAGTCCTTATTTGTAAGTAAAACAGCCGAAACAACCGAAGAAGAGTTTCAATACATTTACAACACCAACTTGTTTAGCGTGGTTTACTTAACCAACGAGCTGTTGCCTTTATTAAAGAAAAGCGATGCCGGCCGTATTGTTAACCTTTCAAGTATTCTTGGTTCATTAACTATTCATGCACAGCCAGAAAGCCCTATAGCGGGCTTCCGTGTATTGTCATACAATTCTGCCAAAGCGGCGCTTAACGTATTTACTATTCACCTGGCTGCCGAATTAGAAGGTACCGGTATTAAAGTGAACGCCGCTCACCCGGGTTGGGTACAAACCGAACTTGGCGGCAACGAACAGGCCCCAATGAGTATTACCGATGGTGCAAAAACCAGCGTTGAACTGGCCCTTTTAAGTGAGGATGGCCCTAACGGAAGGTTTATTCACATGGGCGAAGAACTGCCCTGGTAAATATTGCCTATAAGTAGTAACCCAAAGCTTTTGCGATACCTGTATGGTAGCTGCAAAAGCTTTGGGCTTTTGCATTAAATTATTTGTTATGAAAATTATTAAAGAGAATCATAGAGGTATCAGTACGATATTGGCTTTTGCCCTTATTCCGTTATCCGGTTTTGCTACCGATATTTATATTCCATCGTTGCCGTCAATGGCCACTCATTTAGGCGTTACCAACGCTGCAGTGCAGCTTTCCTTAATTGTTTTTATGGTAAGCTCGGGTATTAGTCAATTGTTTGTAGGGAGTTTGCTTGATAGTTTTGGTCGTTACCGCTTAGGCACCATATCACTATTTGTATTTGCCCTGRCCAGTATTAGCATAGCACTTAGTCATAGCATTCAGCTCATTTACGCCATGCGGGTTTTGCAGGGGATAACCGTAGCCTTGATTGTGGTAGGCAAAAGGGCATACTTTATGGATACTTACACCGGCGAAAAGCTGAAGCACTATACCAGCTTGTTTTCTATCATTTGGGCTACCGCACCCATAGTTGCACCATTTATAGGCGGGTACCTGGAAACTGCTTTTGGCTGGCAGGCTAATTTTTATTTTTTGGGTGTTGCCACCTTTACCTTACTTGTACTGGAGTTGGTGTACAGCGGCGAATCACTCAAAAATTATCAGCCATTTAAAGCAAAAAGCATCCTGCAGGTTTACTGGTCTACATTGAGCACACTGGATTTTTCTTTGGGGTTAGTCATGATCGCTTTAAGCTACGCCATGCTTATAGTGTATGGTATGAGCAGCCCTTTTATTATCGAACATGTGTTTCATTTATCACCTGTGGTCACGGGGTACTGTTCGCTGCTATCGGGTGTATCATTAATGACGGGCGGCATCATTTCAAAAACGCTCATTAAAAAGCCGTTGGTGAAAAAAGTTTGGGTAGCCGTTACTTTACAAACAACCTTTGCGGCGCTGATGGTTGTTGCATCGGCATTTAAAACCAACCTGGTTACATTAATGATGTTTACAGCCGCGGTACATCTTTTATCAGGCTTTATCTTCAACAATATATTTGCCTATTGTTTAGGCCGGTTTTCAAAAAACGCGGGTATAGCAAGTGGCGTTACCGGAGGTTCATTGTACATCATTACTTCTGTTTTTAGCTATGGCATTGTAAATGTTATCGCCATAAAAAACCAGGAGTTTTTGGGTATAGCTTACCTCACTTTTGCGGTGCTGGCTTGTATTACGTTTGCTTTATTTACCAAAGCCAGGAATGGTTATCATCAAAAACAAGAAACAGCAATGGTTTTAAGCAATGCTGTTTCCTGATGATATTGAATATACAAACTTAAAGTAGCTCGGCTTTTTCGCCGGCCGGTAACATTCTTAACCTATCTATCAGCCCAAATGCGCCAAAGGATTGGGCCAGCATTTCTCCAGTTTCAGAATAATGCGACCATCCTTCAAAATGCAATGGAATAATGGCTGAATCCGGGAATGTAAAAGCGGTATCAATAGCGTCATTTGAGTTCATCGTGAGGCTAAACGGTGTCATAAGTTTTGCCGCGCCGGCAAAAATGAATACGTATTTGGGGTTAAACCGCGCTGCAACTTCTTTTACTCCATCGTAAAACACGGTATCGCCGGTAAGGTAGATCTGGGGCAGTTTGTTACCGGCTACAATAAGCACAAAGCCAATTACATCACCGGCTAATTTTTCTACCCCGGTTGGCCCATGCCTGGCAGGGGTTGCGGTGATAGTTAGCTCATCGCCGTTGGGGGTATTGATAACCACGCTTTCCCAGGGGGCCATGCCAAGGGACGCGCCTTGTAATCGTTCGGCGGCTATTTTGGTTGTAAGGGTTTGAGGAACAATTTTTAATAGTTCCCTGCCGGCATGATCAAGGTTATCACCATGCTGGTCATGCGTTAAAAGTACAAGGTCGATCTTGCCAAAATCGGTTAACGCCGGATCAGAAAGTTTTTCTATAGATACCACCGGGCTGATGGGGAATAACGTTCCCGAGGGATCAAGAGTAGGGTCAGTCATGATCCTTAAGCCGCCTATTTCTAAAATAACAGTCGGTCCGCCAAGGTAAGTTACGTTGATTGGGTTGCTCATTTTGATTTTAAGTGTTTTACGCGATGATTTAACGTTAGTAAAATCATAGCTCCCAAAAATGTACCAATATTTAAGTATATGATAATGAGCTATTTGTTTGGAATTTACAGTTCCTTTTAAACTTTATTTCGTTTTTTCATCAAAAACGGCCGCCGTTGGCGCATAAACTGATATTTATCCATAATTTCATCAATTGTACATCACATTATCCCCGGCAACAAATGGTAAACCATTGTGAATTCCCCCTAAAAAATAATTTACAATGTTTAAAAAAATGGAGCCGTTTTTTATTCCTCTGTATTTTATCCTCTTTGTTAGGGCAACAGGCCTTCGCGCAGGCGGAAGTATCGCCCGTTCCGCAAAGCTTGTTGGATCAATTAAAGAAAAGCAAGCCGGATACCAGTCGTATCCGGATACTTATAGAGATTGGCGACGATCACCTTCAGTTTAGCCAGGTGCCCAAACCTCATCTTGATAGCGCCATGAAGTTTGCCGATAGGGCTATCGCCCTGAGTACCTTGTTGCATCAAACCGAATCTGTTTATGAAGCATATATACTGAAGGGTTACACCTACATCAGGATGAATGATTTTGTAAACGGGCAGGCGTATTTTATGAAAGCCATTAACCATTATCATCAAACGGGGGCTACAGCCAAAGAAGCTGAAACCCGGGCATCATTAGGCGATTTGATAACGCCTGATAGTAAAACAAATGATGATTTGAAGATTGGCTACTACCGGCAAGCGCAAAGTTTGTACAAGAAAGCCGGCAAGCAGTTGGAAGCCATTGAGGTATTGAAAAAAATAGCCGATGTTTATTTAAACCAAAGGAATTTGCCCGAAGCAGAAAAGTTATTGTTGCAAGTTGTATCCGAATACAAAGCCGCCAACTTTAAGAACCTGCATTACACTTACGATTTACTTGCCGGGGTTGCCCGCTTAAAGGCAAATCTTCGGGATCAGCTTTATTACCGCTTGTTGGTGATTAAAAGTATGGAAGCTGCAAAGGATTCTGTACATGCGATGGATTTTTATGGCTCGCTTGCCGGCACCTATGCCAGTTTGGGGCTGCTAAAAAAGGCGGAGTTTTATTATCGAAAGGCTCTGCAATCAAATGGCTCGCAATTTTATTATTTTTATTATTTCAGGTTTACAACGGCTCTTACCGATAATTTGATTGCCCAAAACAGGGTTGGAGATGCATTGGATGTTTTACAAAAAGCAATTAAAAAGCAGCCACCGCTTAACCTTCAGGACAAAATATTTATTGATGAAGCTTTTGGACATTGTTATCAAAAACTTGGGCAAACAAAACTGGCCGAAAATTATTATCGGCATTCGGTTACGCTCTCAGATTCCGCATATCTACTAAAGTCTATAAACGGTGGTTTACATTTTTCAAATATCATGAACCTGGTAGATTTATTTATAGCTGAGGGTGATTTTAAGAATGCATCTCTTTATTTAAAAAAGACTATCCCGTTGCCCAAAGAGCGTTTATCGCCGATTTCACTGGCCAATTATGAGCTATCATTATATCAAACAGATTCTGCTTCGAGGAATTTTGAAACTGCAATAGGTCACTTAAAAAAATATGGCCGGCTAAAAGATTCTGTTTACAACATTGAACAAACCAAAAAGGTAGATGAGCTGATCTATAAATCAGAAACCGAGCAAAAAGACAGGGAGCTTGTGCTTCAAAAAGGACTGGTAAAGCAAACCGTATTGGTCAGAAACCTGGTAATTGGTGGCTTGTTTATGGTATTACTATTGTTAGGGATACTCTATAACCGATACAGACTTAAGCAACGTAGTAACCTGTTACTGCAACAACAACGAAATGAGATTGATGACCAAAACCACGCCCTGCAAGAGCTGAACAATAAACAAAATAGCTTGCTTACCGAAAAAGAATGGCTGTTGCGCGAAATTCATCACAGGGTAAAAAACAACCTGCAAACCAGTATCAGTTTGCTTAACATGCAATCGGCGCATATCAATAATAACGAAGCGTTAAGCGCCATTAAAGATAGCCAGCGCAGGATGTTTTCGATGTCGTTAATTCATCAGCGGCTTTACCAATCAGAGCGTATGACGCTTATTGATATGCAGATCTATATCAATGAATTGGTTGTTTACCTGAAGGAAAGTTTCACAGGTCGCGAAAATATTGGGATGGATGTTTCAATAGATCCGATAGATCTTGACGTAGCACAGGCGCTTCCGCTGGGATTGATTATAAACGAGGCCGTAACGAACTCTTTTAAATACGCTTTTCCAGGTAATAGCAAGGGCTTACTTAAGATAATTTTGATCGAAAAATTCGATCAAATGATTTCATTAGTTATCCAGGATAATGGAATCGGATTCCCTTTAGATGAATTTAATGAGCACACCTCGCTGGGTATAAAACTAATGAGAGGCTTAGCCGATCAGGTTCATGGGGATTTTGATTTACAAAGTTTGCCGGGAACAACTGTCAGCGTTAAATTTTCACGAATTCTATTGGTTAGTTAACTAACCTTTCCTCTCCTCCCCGGTTTCCGGTGTGTTCAAAGCACCCCTGTATCGTTCGTGAAATCCCGCGTAGAATTACGATATAAGATAATTAAAATTTTACAATATTTATGTAACTGTTTGATATGTAGTTTTTTGTATGATGGCATAAAAGTGGCAAAGCAATAGTTGTTATATGCAGATGAGACGTGACTAAACTTTAGTATGGCCCAATCTCAGCTGGTATACAATTTAAACTATAGCGTTCCATAACAAAAGCATATTAATAAATGAAAACTACATTTGAGATCAAAAAAAGAGAAGAGGTATCAGTGGCCGATCAAGCTGTTTATAATTCGGCAACTAAGCAACTTGGTTTTGTACCCAACATGTATGGCGTTATCGCAAATTCAGAATTTGCATTAAGCCGTTATGTTAAGGCCGAGTTTGGTAAAAGCTCCTTAACCACCAAAGAGCAGGAAGTGATTAACATTGTTGTTAGCGGAGTTAATGCATGCAGATATTGCACCGCTTTTCACTACAACTACCTCCAAAAATTAGGGTTAGGGTCCGATCAACTTGCCGAGATCAGGAAAGGGAGCGCGTTATTTAACCCCAAACTGGATGCGCTGGTAAAATTCACCAAAAACATCGTCGAAAAACGTGGTCATATTGATGGCGAATTGGTGGATAATCTTATAGACGCAGGTTACTTAAAAGGAGCAGTTATCGATACCATTTTGCTCATCAACTTAAGAGGGGTAACTAACTATATGCATGCGGCCCTGGGCGAGTTTGAGATTGATTTTCCGCTGGCCCCCGATTTGATATGAGTGCCCTAAAAAATCTGGTTATTGGTGCCTGGACCCTGGTTTCTTTCGAACAGGAAAGCCAGGCGGGAGAAATCATATATCCATTAGGCGATGACGCAAAAGGTTCAATTTATTATTTGCCCAGCGGTTATGTATCTGTCCATATTATGGATGTAAACCGTTCAGAAAATGTAGATGAACTAATTTATAAGGATAAGCAGTTAAAATACAAAGACCTGGGTTACCTGGCTTATTCAGGTCGATATCATATTGATGAAGAGAATCGGATAATGACCCATCATATTGAAATAAGCTTATACCCCGAATGGATAGGAGGGCAGCAGGTTAGGCTAATTAAACTGGACGGAGAACATCTTCAGCTTAGTTCAAACGGCCCGGTAGGGCCACAAAAAATTCAATTCAGGTTGCTTTGGAAGCGCGCCTTAAACGACTAATATAATATAATTCAAATAAGATGAATGAACTACTCAACCTGGCGGTTAAAGCCCATGGCGGCCTTGCGCGTTGGAATCAACTAAAATCAATAAAGGTTCAGGCTTCCATAACTGGCGGCATCTGGTATGTTAAAAGTCGCCCCGATGTTTTGAAAGATGTGATTATTGATGCCCAAACTCAGCATGAAAAAGTGGTTATGGTGTTTTCAGGCCAGGATAAAACGTCCACCTTTCAGCCAGAACTTATTTCGGTGGCCAAAAATGGGGGCATCGATGTTGAAAAATGGGAAAATCCAGAACTCACGTTTGACGGACATTCCCTGCATACGCCCTGGGAAGATGTACATGTAGTCTATTTTAGCGGTGAAGCGCTTTGGACCTATCTCACCACTCCATTCCTTTACACGTATCCCGGCTTTATCACCGAAGAGATTGCCCCCTGGCAGGAAAATGGCGAAACCTGGCGCAGGCTAAAAATAATATTCCCTGATAATATAGCCAGCCATACGCGCGAACAGGTATCGTACTTTGGCCCTGATGGTCTCATTCGCCGGCACGATTATACAGTTGATATTCTTGGGGGCGCTACCGGGGCAAATTACGCCACCAATTACCGTGATGTAAATGGCGTTATCATACCCACAACCAGGCGGATCTATGCCTACGAAGGAGATGGTCATCAAGTGATTAGCGATCCTTTATTGGTAGCTATTGATATGGGCGAGATCACGCTTAGCTAACATATTGTCCCTAAATGTAAAGTTCGTGTAAGTATTTCAGAAGACCGGAATATTTGCGTGGGCCTGATCATTGCTAGTGATATGGTTATTTTCGATACATCAAGCTCCTTTTTTATATAACTTACGGATTATCAACTCATTTTCTATAGCGCCTGTGCTGATGACCTAATACCGGCTCATTATCGGTGGTGTTTAGGCCGTGTTATATCTTTTGCTGTTTTTAACAGCGTATTTTAATTGCTGATAATTAGGCAACGAAAATGAAAACCCCATGGAATAAAAACAGTGTACAAAAATAATATCGCAAGGTGACTACCCATGTTTAATACATGTTACAAATAGTTTTTGACGATCCCTAATTTCTTGATCTTAGCAACCAGCGTATTAGGAGGAATGTCTAATAATTCGGCTGCACCACCCGGGCCAGATACTTTGCCATTACATTTTTTAAGGACCTCCATGATATAGTCTCTTTCCATTTCTTTTATCGTTTTAACGGAGCTATTTACCTGCACCGGCGACGTTCCGGTAGTTGAAATAATGGGCAGATCAATATACTTAATGGTATCTCCTTCATTGAGTACGATGCTCCTTTCTATCAGGTTTTCTAATTCACGAATGTTACCTGGCCACGGGTAGCCAATCAGATCGTCCATAGCCTGGGTTGATACTTTTTGAAGTTTTTTACCCATTTTGTCTGATAGATACAATAAAAAATAGGCAACCAATTGCGGTATATCTTCTTTTCGTTCCCGCAGCGGGGGAAGCCATATGGGGAAGCCGTTAAGGCGATAGTATAAATCAAGCCTGAATTTGCCTTCGGCAATAGCTTTCTCTAAATTTAAATTCGTGGCAGCAATGACCCTTACATCAGTTTTGATCACCTTATTACTGCCTAGCCTCACAATTTCGCGCTCCTGCAGTACACATAGTAATTTCACTTGCATATCAAGCGGTAATTCGCCTATTTCATCTAAAAAAATAGTTCCGCCTATGGCTTGCTCAAACTTACCTATCCTCAAATCAACAGCACCGGTAAATGCCCCTTTTTCATGCCCGAATAATTCAGATTCAATTAAAGTAGCCGGTATGGCCGCGCAGTTAACTTTTATCATAGGCTTGTTTGCCCTTGGGGATAGCTTATGAATTGCGCGGGCTATCTTTTCTTTTCCGGTGCCGCTTTCACCAAGTAAAAGTACCGATATATCAAAAGAGGCTACTGTGCTTAGCTTGTCCTTTATCGCTTTAAAATTAGGGCTATTGCCTATAAGGCCAAGTGTTTCATCAGTCCCTAATTTGGTCAAGCTTTTTTCTATGCTTTTAAGATCCCCGGTAGTAGTAACTTTTGCGATTGATTTTAGTTCGATAAAATCGGCAAGGTTAGGGATACAATCACAAATTTTGATCAGCAATAGATTTAGCCTGTTTAATAAAGCGCTCTGATCCAGGGTAAACGCATCTGTAGCCCTGCCATAAAACGAAAAAGTTAATATTTTGGAATCGCTAATGGGTATCGACTTAGCCAATATGGATTGCAGATTAAAAGCTAAAGCAATTTGCTTATCCATTTTATATGTTCTGCACATTTTACTAAAATCATGTGATTTTAGTAAAACGCTTTTAGAGTCCGGCGTTACATATTTGTTCCAGGAGTTACTTTCTTCAGTTGATTTTCCGCTCTGTTCAACAAATTCGTTTTTGTCTATAAGTTCAAAATCCTGTTCGTTTTTCTTATAAAATCCTAAACCGTCAACTACCTGTTCTTCCTCACCTTTCCAGCATATCAAAAAGAAATCAAAAGGAATGTATTGTTGCAATGATGAAATGATTTTTAACAATTTTTCATTTTTGCTACCTACACCTGCAAGTACACGCATTACATCGTCTTGCAGCATTGTTTCACGAAAAAGTTTTGCTTCCAGGTCATGCTCATGCCGGTATTTTGCAACATCAAGCGTAACCAACACATCTTTTTCACGAAACGGTTTCACCAGGAAACCGTATGGCTTGGTGGCCTTTGCCAGTTCCAGAACACTTTGATTGGAGTTTGCCGAAACGTAAATGAAGGGAATCCGCATTTCAACAAGCTGGTTGGCCAGATCTATGCCGGTTAATTTACCAATTAAATAAATATCTAAAAATACCCAGGCCGGTTTTTTGAGACTGATGATCTCCAGCGCCTTAGACACCGAAGAGGCAATGCCGGCTATTTCATATCCGGCCCGCTCCAGGATCATTCGCAGATCGCTGGCTATGATAAATTCGTCTTCAACAATAAGTATTTTACCTTCCATATAATATAAATTAAATTTCAGCAATTTTATCCAAAGGGCTGTTTCTTTTATTTGATATTTTTGAACGTTATCGTTATCTGCATCCCATGCAAACCTTGAATTTCTAAACTGCCCTGTATTTGGTCTGTCAATCCTTTAATCAGGTTTAAACCTAAAGATCGCGTTGTTTCATGGTTTATAGATTTTGGTAAACCGATGCCGTTATCTGACACGGATAAAATGAAGTCATCATTAACACCAATTGTGAATTTTATAGTAATTGTACCACTTTTACTATCAGGGAAAGCATACATAATGCAATTTGTAACTGCTTCATTGATGATTAGCCCAATAGGTATTGCCATTGCAAGATCAAGTTGAATAGCCTCTGTAAGTAAATCGAATTTAATTTCACCAGATCGTTCGAAGCTTTCTCCCAGGTAATTTACAAGCTCCCGGATATACACCTTCATATTAATGGATGCCAGGTTTGCAGAGTGATATAACTCCTGATGAACAAGTGCCATAGCGTGCATCCGGCGTTGACTACTGTTTATAGCATCTATGGCATCAATAT
The DNA here is from genome assembly GCF_056402115.1 of Mucilaginibacter sp. P4_C11. NCBI lineage: Bacteria > Pseudomonadati > Bacteroidota > Sphingobacteriia > Sphingobacteriales > Sphingobacteriaceae > Mucilaginibacter > Mucilaginibacter sp. P4_C11. The sequence continues at coordinate 38,503 of NZ_JBFUIA010000048.1, forward strand.
TTGAAAGATAGGCTGTTTGCATGTTGAGCAAACTCATGGTGGTTTGCAGGTTGTTTTTTACACGATGGTGTATTTCACGAATAAGCCATTCCTTTTCATTAAGCAGTAACTGTTGTTTATTGTTAAGCTCATGCAATGAAATGTTTTGCAGGTTTATCTCAGTTTGCTGACGTTGAAGCTTAAGACTGTTTTTTTTGTTGCGGCGAAAGCCGTTGTACACCAAGCCGGTAATAACCAGCAATACCAAAACGCTGCACAGTACCAGGTTTCTCTCAAGATTTAATTTTTGCAAAGCAACGTGTTGTTTTTGGCCCTGGCTTTGCAAGGTCATTATCGATTTTTCTTTTTGAGCAGTTTCATATCTTATTTGCAATTCAGAGATCTGGTTGCTTTTGGTATCGTTGAAAAGTGAATCGTTCAATAGATTATGCCGTTCGAGGTTATTGATGGCAGAGAAGTAGTTGCCCGAGGCTGAATCAATTTTAAATTTTACAAGGTAGGCATGACTGAGGGCAATAGGGTTTACCATACTTTGGTTTAATCGAAAGAATTTGCCCATGAAAGCTTCTGCTTTTTTGTATTGCTTGAATTTTATTAAAAAATCGCAGATGTCGTTGTAGTCGGCCACGTAGTTCTGCACATCAAGATACATTTCTGCCTTAAAGATCTGATCATCGATGCTGAGTGTTTGGAGGTGACATTTTTCGGCCTGGTTAAACTGCCCCAGCGCGGTATAACACAAAGCTAAGGACTTGATTATCATTCGATTTTCTGGCAGTAAAGTAGGGGATAAGCTTTTGGCTTTTAATTTCAAAAACTCTAATGCTTCGCCGCTTCTGTTTAAAGCAATTAGTGTGCGTGTATAGGCCATGTATAAGCGATAATCAACATTTACCGCGCTTTTTTTGTAGGCGAGCGCTTTTTGGTAAAAAGCAAGGCTCTTATCAAATTGATTGAGTTCAAAATAAATTTGCCCAAGTTTGTAGTATGCCAGTTTTTGCCGGTAAATATCTGTAGGATCTTCTAAGGTTTTAACGGCCTCTATCCTGTAGTATAAAACCGTTCTTAAATCTCCGCGTAGCTTATTTAAATCTCCCAGCGAGCTGTATATATAAAAAAGATGCTTGTAGTGTAAGCTCTTTGACTGGGATACAATTTGCAGATATTCAGTTTCTGCGAGGCTAAGTCTGCGTAGGTTAAGGTCTGCATCGGCAATAGCTCTTAATGTTTCCAGTTGGTTAAAAATATCGTTTAGTTTTTTTAACCGGGTGTATGCTGTTTGCAGGGCCTCTAGTCTCACCTTATAACTGGCGGTGTCATTGCTTTGCAAAGCCAGCCCTAACCGCATCCACGTGCGCGCCTCATCCTTTAGCCTGCCGGCCTGTATTTCCCTATTGATCACCATCATGAAATCTGCCCGACCACGTACCAAATCGCGTTGTTTGAGGTAAGCCTGCCCGCGTACCCTGAGGCTTTCATTATTCCATTTCTCTGAATGTAGTAACTCACTTAGTTTCATAGCCTTATTAAACTGTGTAAACGCGCTATCCATATTAGTTTTATAAGTCCCTGGCTTTACCAGGTAATGAAATCCTAATTCAATAAACAATTTAACCCGATTGGTATCTGGGTTGGTATTACTTATAAGAGCAAATAAGTCTTTCGGAGATCGGTCTGTTCGTGGTTGGGCAACAGCTCCTAAAGGACATATTGAAAGAAAGAAAACGATAAATCGAGCTTTAAAGAAATTTGTCATCTGGTGTTTATCACTTCAATCGGTGCTCTTTTTTTATGTTCAATCTTCTTATTTTAGAATTGAGCGTTGTCGAGGGTATTTTTAAAACTTCTGCAGCTCCGCCTATTCCTGCCACCTTGCCGTTGCAATATTTTAAAACCGCAATAATATGCTCCCGCTCAACTTCGTCAATAGTTTTTATATGGCTCCCCACGTTGCCGCGGGCTGTGCCATCTTCAGATATATCAGGTAAATTAATTTGATTAATAACAGCACCAGGGGTTAACACAATCGACCTTTCAATCAGGTGCTCCAATTCCCTAACGTTTCCGGGCCAACTGTAGGCTGTTAATTGTTTTAAAACCTTACTCGAAAATGCAGGCAGTTTTTTTAAGTTTCGGGGGGCATATTTATGCAAAAAATACTTTGCAAGGTCGGCTATGTCTTCTTTTCTTGTCCGCAATGGAGGCATAATTATCGGGAAAATATTAAGCCGGAAGTAAAGATCGCTTCTGAAATTTCCCTTTTGCACTTCGAGCATCAAATCGCGGTTGGTGGCTGCTATTATCCTTACATCGATTTTAATGACAGCTTGCCCACCAACCCTTTCAATTTCCTTTTCCTGCAAAGCCCGTAAAAGTTTTGCCTGCAATTCAAGCGGCAATTCGCCAACTTCATCCAAAAAGAGTGTGCTTTTATTGGCGAGTTCAAATTTACCTATCCTGCGTTCGGTTGCTCCGGTAAAGCTTCCGCGCTCGTGCCCAAATAACTCGCTTTCTATCAGATTTGGGGGCAGCGCGGCACAATTGATTTTAATCATGGTCTTTTCTTTTCTGATAGAAGCCTTATGCACGGCCCTTGCAATTAGCTCTTTTCCTGTGCCGGTTTCGCCCATGATAATCACAGTGCTCTGTGTTTTTGCCACTTTTGAAACCAGGCGATATACTGCTTTCATGGATTCGGAGGAACCCACTATTTCCCCATAATTAGTCATACTTTGCATCTGCGTAGGTGGATGCAAATTTTCATTTTCCAGCTTTTGTTTTAAGTTATTAATTTCCTGAATTTGGGTTTGTATTTTTTGTTTGGCTAGTATAGTTGCGATAGTAGCTGCAATAGGCATGCAAAAAGCCTCCGCTAAATTAATGCTCATCAAGTGCGGCTCTATCCATATAATGCCCATTGTTTCGCCTCCACAGATTAAGTTTGAGGCAATGACTTTTTTTAATCCTGTCTGCTTCCACAATTGCACATACGATGGGGCCTGCCCGGATCTGACCAATCTATCTGTGTCAAATTCAAGTGGGCCGGGAGACCGCATTATGCGATCAATAATGCCGTCTTTTAACGATTTTACCGATAAAAGCGTTTCAAGTTGAGGAAGATTGGTGAAACCAATTCCAAAGTCGAAAAGATAAGTATTTAAGGAGGTCCTTTCCTGGTCAAATATACTTACGTAGTATTTTTTTATTTGCGTTGTATGTATAAATAAACCCCTAATTGCAATGGATAACTTGGTTTTGTCTCCAATCATCGCCATTTTTTTGCTGATCGAAAGTAATGGCTCTGCATTTTTTTCATGAATTGGCAATAGCTCTGGGTCAGATTGCAGAATCCCCGGATTCTTAATGGAATTTATAACAGCGGATTCCGAATTCATCATGGCATATTTAGCTTAAGTTTATTTGATAAGCTGAAATTGACATTCAATAGAACAAGGTATTGGTAAATAAATGGTCAACCTCAAAAATACTCAGATGCTAAAATCAAGCCAGTTTATATGTTGCTCATTATCAGTGGTGTGT
>NZ_JBFUIA010000049.1:0-39018 GCF_056402115.1 Mucilaginibacter sp. P4_C11
ACTAAGGCTTTACTACGAACGAAAAGTCAACGTCGAAAAAAAGAACAAAATGAGCGTAATTAATGCGGTCAGGAATAAACTTGTGCAGCGCATCTTCTCCTGTGTTAACCAAAACAGAAAGTATGAAAAAAATTATCTTAAATTAGTTGCATAGATCATAGAAATCGACGCACGAAGCAATCATCGACTATGCATGGAAAAGCTATTAGGGTGCTCCCAGTATTTTGCCCCAAAGCGCTTTCCCAACGCACATGCAAAAACTTCCTATGCCCTACCACCGCACAGCTCCACATTGTTTCGCCCGAAGCTGTTCTGCTGACTATTTGGGTACGACGAAAGCTTCGACAGGAATTGGTATTGGTAATCAATGACTTAAAGTTATGCCGTTATAAGCGATAGCGTGGCAATCCCGTTGTATGCATGGCCGATTTGGATAGTTCTGGATTGCTTTGTGCTTACCTACGGCGTATTTTGTTTTCGAGGTGTGCGGACCTGTCAGTCTGAGCTTGTCGAAGACTCGTGCGGAGAGGCCTTTGCCCGCTATGGTTCGACAAGCTCACCATGACAGCCCTTTTTTACGATGTTATTCCTCCTTCAGAATTTCACGAAATTTTACCACTCAGCATGACAACGCTCTTAGCATGTCATTCCTTCAGACGATTGCGTAAGGGATTGGCGCGTATACCGGCCAATGTGGTTAAGGCCTGTGCAGTATGAGCAAAAAGCCCGACCCCAACTTCTACCAGTTGGGGTTACGCCCTATTACATTAATACACTTTCAGTTTTTTGCTTCTCTCCAATCTTCTGGTTTTCCAGTTCCTCAAAATATTTTTTCTTTACAACGGTGGTCATTTTATGATCGCCGGTGTGGCTCCAGCCGGGGGGCATTACGATGTACAGGAATTTATTCTTGATACCGGGGGCTTTGTACACATCTTTGGCTAAAGCTACTATTTCGCCAAAATAGGCATCCAGGAAGCTGTTTTTGATCATGGGGCGGCTAATGCCATATTCTATCGGGATGTTGCGGTCTTCGTTTTGGTAGGTGCCAAAAACACGGTCCCAGATGGGGAGCAGGTTGCAAAAATTGGTATCCATATAGGTTACGTTGCGGGCGTGGTGCACCCGGTGGTGCGATGGCGTAAGGATAATGTTGTTCAGGAAACCCAGGCGGGCATCTTTCATCGCATTTTCGCCAATGTGGATAAACGTGCCCCAGAAACCATCAATAAACATGATAACGCCCAGCATAAGCGGGCTAACGCCTAATAATATACAAACCGTAGTACGGATAAAATCGGCATACGGAGCCTCTAAAAAGAAGTGCGCATTGCTGATGGCAATATTCATGCTTTCGGGCGCGTGGTGGGTGGAGTGCAGGCACCAGAACAACCTTACCTTATGACCAAAATAGTGGTACAAAAAGTGCGCAAACTCCCAAACAATATAGCCATATATAAACCAATACCAGGTGAACGACGTTTTAAAAATGGCATACTTTTCAAACAGGCCTATACAAAGCACCACCATGGCAATTGAAAAATACCTGCCGATAAAGRAATTGAAAACGAACGAAAAAAACGACAGCTTATAATGGATAACATTAAAACGTTTATAAAACGCCCCGCGAATTATCTCGAGCAGCAGCAAAAAAGGCATAATGGGGAATAGAATAGCCTGGAAACCTTCGTAGGTAAGCAGCCTGCTGTAATTGCCGGATTTTACAATGTCGGTTAAGCTACCCCAGCTGCCCCAGCCAAAAAAGCCTTTAAAAAGATCAAGTATGTAATTGAAAAAAGTACTCATCTGAATTTTTATAATTGGTATAACCGGCAGGTTAATGTATATACATTACAATATTATAAAAATAGATTTACAAAATGAAAAGATTTGGGTGCTGTAACATGTAACAATTTGCCCTGTGGTGTGGCGTTTAGTAAACAAAGGCTTCCATGTGCTGCACGTGCTCTTCAAACTCCAGCAGGTAATTGGCATCCTGTTCAAAATACCTGGCCTTTTCGTAATCTTTGCCGGCAAACAACTTAATTGATTCAAACGAATCCCATTTGGTAACCGTCCAGAAATGGCAAACATCGCCGTCTGTTTTTCGCCATATTTCGGCAGATAGGTTGCCTTTTATGTTTTTGTATTCGGCGATGCCGGTATCTTCAACATATTTAAGGTATATGTCGGCATCGGTGGCTTTTGTGCGGCCGTGCCAGATACGTGTTATCACTTTTTCCATAAACTATATAACGCGGGCTTTAAAAGTTTGTTTAGCGGCCAAATTGATTTGATTTGACGTACTGATGTAAAACAGAATGCATAGGTGTATGTTATTTGCACAGCAATATAAATCAAAAACCCGCACCCAAAAGCGGGGTAAAAACACAGTTATGAATATTTATCAACAAAAATGGCTAACGGTATTGCACCATACCAACTTGCCCGGATGGAAGATTGAGGCACAGGGAGATGATATTTTTATTGAAATGCCCCACGTTACCGATTTGAAACTAATACGCGATAACCTGCCCGAAACACTGGCTTTAATGGCCCTAGATATTGCAGGGCCGAAAGAAAGGTTGAAATTTATTATCCACAACGGTTACGAGCAGTTTGATTACCTGCTAAACCCGGGTGATGCCGATTTGAATAAAGCTTGATGTACTAAACGACCATCATTGAGTATCCATTAGGATGATCCTGAAGAAAATGGGGATGACGTGTTGGCATTAGAGCAACACAAAAACCATGTCATTGCGAGCGCAGCGCGGCAATCGCGAACTGTGCAGGTCCGCCATACATAGTTCGCGATTGCTTCGTTCCTTATAATGACGCGCCTGTAAGTCGCTGACTGTCAACATCACATATCCGTCATTGCGAGTGACACCAGCTTAGGCTGAAAAAAATACTAATGACATGGTTGCAAGTGGGGCGGTTGCAGACGCAATAATATTTTGTGGATCCTTTAAAAAAGCGGTGGAAACGTGCGATTCCCCTCTCGAGAGGGGCGGAGGGGTGTGTTTATGCACGCGCAATAAAACGCGTGCAAACACACCCCTGCCTACGCGCCTCCCATCCCGCCCCCTCTCGAGAGGGGAACAAAATATAAGAGTTGTCTAATCGCATCTCGTACATTAGAAACCAAAAAATATCATTGATAATCAACACCTTAAAAACAAGTCATTATAAGGCACGAAGCAATCCCCTACATGCTAAGTCCCACATAGTTCGGGATTGCTTCGTACCTCGCAATGACGGTAGTTTAATGCATTCGTTTAACTATATCCGTAGCACGTCATAACGATTTTTTTCAGATTTTACCTGATAGATACTCGCAATGGCATAGATTGAATAAAAAAACAACTTTGATAATCAATAGATTACCAGTGCGTCATTATAAGGCGCTGAATAAATTATTCACTCCTCAAACTTTTCACCGGGTTTGCTTTTGCCGCTTTTACGGCCTGGAAACTTACGGTTATAAGCGCAATAATTATGGCCGCCAGGCCGCCTATCGCAAATAACCACCAGCTTATATCAATACGGTAAACATAAGCTTGCAGCCATTGGTGCATGTAATACCATGCAATGGGTGCGGCAATAGCAAAGGCTATTGTAATAAGCATGATAAATTCTTTTGAAAACAAATAAACTATACTGCCCGCGGTAGCGCCAAGTACTTTACGGATACCAACCTCTTTTATCCGCTGCACCGCCATAAACGAAGCCAAACCATACAAGCCCAGGCAGCTAAGGAATATGGCTATAGCCGCAAAAATTTTATATAAAGCCGATAACTGATTTTCCTGTTTGTAGAAACCTGCAATTTTATCATCCAAAAACTTGTATTCGTAAACAAAATCGGGAAATGTTTTCTCAAATATTTGTTTAACCGACTGCAGTGTGGCCGCAATGTTGGTGGTTGCCAGTTTTACCCCAACCTGGTTGTACATGGTTACGTTTGTAGTAACAAGCAAGGGTGCCAGATCATGCCGAAATGATCTGTCGTTAAAATCCTTCAACACACCAACAACAGTGCATTTTATTTGATCGCCCCATATGCTTATCTCCTTGTTCAAAATATCCTCCGGCTTTTTTATTTCTAAGCTTTTCAGGAGCGATTCATTTACTAGAAATTCTCTTGTTGTTTGGGAAGGCTGTAAATTTCGACCGGCTATCAGCGTTAATTTATAAGCCGGTATATATCCCTCGTCGGCAAATTTGGTGATCGCCTTAAAATCTGTTTCTTTGATGGCATGATTAAACCGCATACTGCTCCAGGTATCATTAGCATCTTCAACCGGCGTGTTTGAGCTGTAACTTACCGCCTGCACACCATTTACCAACAATAACTGTTGCTTTAAATAATCCAGCCTGCTTATGCGAAGACTATCTACCCGGAACGGAACATTTACAATGGCATCTTTATCAAAGCCTAAAGGCTGATCCATAAAATAGTTCATTTGCTTTACAATTACCAGCGTGCCGATAATGAGTGCCTGCGCAATGATGAATTGAAACACCACCAACCCCCGTCGTAATGAAATTCCGTTTGCCGGGCTTGCTGTAAGCTTACTCTTTAAAGCATTAACCGGGTTGAAGCGTGATAAAACGATAGATGGATAAAAACCGGCGAGCGCGGTTACAACAATTGTTACCGTTAGCAGAAATAAAATAATTGTGGGGTTATTCAATATATTGAAAGAGAGCGAAAGCTCTAACAATCCACTTACATAAGGTAATGCCAAAATGGTAAACAAGGCTGCAAGTATTACGGCGCAGGTAACAATCAAAAATGTTTCAATAATAAACTGGGTTTGCAATTGAGCTTCGCTGCTCCCCAAAACCTTGCGCACGCCAACCTCTTTTGCCCGGTTAACAGCTTGCGCGGTAGATAGGTTGATAAAGTTTACGCAGGCAATTAACAGGATAAATGCCGCTATTAGCCACAATACGTTAAGTAGTTGATGACTAATTGTTCTGTTGCTGTAATTGCCCACCTGCGTATCATAATGCACCGCGCTTATAGGCTGTATAATATGGCTATCCTTGTTGGCAGGCGATTGTACCTTTTGTGAGTAGGCCCGTAATTGCTGGTTGAAATTCTCGACCGATACATTGGGCGGCAACAAAACATAACAACCAAAGTCGGGTACGGTGTTCAGCCAATCGGTAGATTTTGCCAGGTAACTCCCGGTAAAACCGGTTCCAAAGGCTACCACAAGCTTCAGCTGAAAATCGGTATTCGCCGGTATGGTGGCAAGTATGCCCGACACTTTCAATACGTCGGTACCGTGTTCAAACATGTAGCCGCCGCCCTGCAGCTTAATGGTTTTACCTATCGCCGTTTTCCAGTCGCCAAAATATTTTTCTGCAACCTCTTTGGTCAGCAGTACATTGTTAGGGTCTTTTAATGAAGCATATGAACCTGCAAGCAGCGGAAAATCAAATATTTTAAAGAATGATGGATCGGTGTAAAATACGCCGCGCCGCTCCTTAAACACCTGGTCAGTATTTCCATTATTATCAAGCGTAATCAACTGATCATTTTGGCTTGCAAAAACCGGGGCCAATTCTATTTGGGGGAAGGCCGTTTTTAACCCCAATGGCATTGGAAAAGGGACATCTTTCCCATAGGTAATATTTGCCGATTCGGCGTGATGGTATTCGGTTAACACCCTATACGTGCGGTCTTTTTTCGCATGAAAACCATCAAAGCTGGTTTGGTATTGTATGATGATAAAAATTACCAGGCAAACGGCAATGCCAACAGCCATACCAATAATATTAATAGCCGCATAGCTTTTGTTACGTGTAAGATTACGCCAGGCTATTTTAAAATAATTTTTGAACATATAATTGCGATTTAATTTGTGAGGAGACCACACAGGGGTGGTTTCCTGGAACGAAATTACCTTCGCAAAGCGGGGCGACCGCCCCAAACTATAAGATGGGCCTTCTTTTTTCTGATGGTTTTTATATTCGGCCGGGCTTTTCCCGGTTATTTGTTTAAAAGTGCGGTTAAAAGTAGTTTTAGAATTGAAGCCCGATTCAAATGCAATACCCAGCAGGGTGATATGGTCATAAGCGGGATCCTGCATTTTTTGAACAACAGCTGCCACACGATATTCACCGATAAAATCATTGAAGCTTTTTTTGAGTGCGGTATTGATGATGCGCGATAATTCATGGGTGCTTAGTTCAAGCTTTTCGGCCAGCGAGCTTAAGCTGAGTTCCGGGTCCTGGTAATACAGGCCTGCTTGTACGGCTTTTTTTAGCCAGGTGCCCCTTTGCTTCATTTCGGCCGGAAGGGGTGGGGTAAACAAGGCCGGTGTTTCGGCTGGTACACTTGTTCCCTGCCTGAAAAAAGCGACTGCCGAAAGCCAGGTGGTCATTACTGCTAATAAGAAATACAAGGGATAGTAAGCATGTATGCCTAACTGATGATGGTAATAAAAATAATCTATGGCGATATAAGGTATCCACAATAGCCATAGCAGGCCAAAAATGGTGAGTAAGCGATGCAGCCACCGCAATTGGTATCGGTAACGGTCATTCACCGTATTAAATTCCAGCTGTTGGTAAAAGCGTTCTATCTGCCTGAAAGATAGATACAAGTATAAGGTGACAGAGATAAAGGTTGCGAGGTCCAGCACCGGCCCCAGTTGCCTAAAGATGAGTGTATCATAAGTGGCTGCTCCAGTATGTATACTCTCCCTGATCTCCAATATCCAAACGGCCAGTTGCAGCAACCATGGACTAAAATGCGGCAGATCCTTCCACCGGAATTGATATTTGGGCCGGGCTATTTTAAGTACATAAAAATAGATAAGGGGGCCAAGCGCGATGGAAAATTGCAGCGGCAGCCAGCTCCAGCGGGGAATATAGCTATCCAGCCGGATGTCGACGCCCAATACCCAGGCCATCCACAAAACGGTAGTTGCCAGGGCCAGGCCAATAAACCGGTTTGCAGCCCGGTTAACTCCTTTGGCCAAGCCTAACTGCAAGCTAAAAGTTAGCCCGATAAATATCGCTCCCAGGAAAACCAGGTCGAACAGGCTGATATGGAATGTGTATGGATTCAATTCAAATATTTAAACGCAATCGCTGTTCCAAACATATAACTTGTTGATAATATAAAAGTTGTATAAAATAAAATATGTGTGCTGTAACAAAACCGGACATTAGGTCGTCCGGTTTTGGACTGTGTAGTAGGCTGTGTAGTAGGCTGGGTATATAGCCGGTATACCTATCAGTCTGACGCAAAATTTTGTCTGAACCGGAATTTATAGAATTAAAGAATTTCCAGAATTTGCTTTTAAATTCTGGAAATTCTAAAAATCCGTGTAATTCAGGTTCAGACAAATACATTTGGACTACAAAGTCTACACCTTCTATCTAATGATGAAATTTATGCTGATATTTTTTCTATCTTCAAAACCAATGAACTAAATAATAAATGGGTACATATTTTTTGGATGCTATTAACTTTATTGGTCACTATGTAATTAGGGTATATTTATCAGCATTTTAGTAATTATTGTTAGCAGAAAGCTATTTAAAGGAGAGATAAACATTCAAAACGCCGTCAATATTATTGCCTGTATTTTAGTGGGGTATGCTATGTTATCGCTGTTATATTACCTCATCTATTTTATCCTCCACTGGCACGGGGATACCTATACTACAGCTTTTTGGGCAAGGGCGACGGGAACATATTGGTTTGCGTATTGGCTAATGTTAGTATCCAATATCATTATGCCCTTGTTACTGCTCTTTAAAAAACTGCGACTTAAAATCTATGTGGTATTCATGTTATCGGTTATAGCAAACATCGGATGGTTATTCGAATCATTGGTGATACATGTTACAGGTATCCATCGCAATAATTCTCCCGGACTAAGTGTGTTTTTACCTTATAGCCAGGAATTTATCACTATTTTAAATGGGCTGTTACTCGGAGTTGGTGTAATGGTTACAGGGAATTTAAGATTCAAAACTGCTCCTGAATTATAGAAAAACTGTTTACGAGATTTCGTACCGATTTATTTAATAACCTCAAGTTCGGGTCTCCGACAAACTTGCGTGCGCACTACGAATCCAGTTTGGCTTTGGTTGATACCAAAACAACAGAAAGGCCCATGAGCGCTATAAGCACAAATGACGCCCGAAGTGTGGCGATGCCTGCAATAAAGCCGATAACCGGTGGACCTACAAAAAAGCCAAGGAAACCTATAGTTGATACGGCAGCCAAAGCAACGCCGGGCAGCATAGTTTTTGATTTGCCGGCAGCGCTGTACACCATGGGCACAACGGATGATACACCTGCGCCAACTAACAGGAACCCGAATATGGCGGTGTAAAAATTAGGGAAAATTACAGCGATAGTAAGGCCGGTAGCTGTTAGGGCACCGCTTACCTGTAAGGTGCGTTTTAAGCCATACCTATGGGCAAACCCATCGGCCACAAAACGCCCGATAAACATGGTACACATAAAAGCCGTAAAACCAATACCCACCCACTCGGCAGGCGCAAGCACAATTTTTTTGAAGTAAATAACGCTCCAGTCAAACATGGCCCCTTCGCATATCATCGAACAAAATGCAATGATACCTAATTTAATGAGCGATTTGTCGGGCATAACAAAAGCAGGCCCGGCGCTGGCTACCTTATCATCTTTTAAATAACGGGCAGATATAGCCAGCCCCGTTATGATAACCAGCAGCATAAACAAAAAGTGATATACGGGCGCTATTTTAAATGCAATCATTAGCGTGCCAAAGCCGCCGCCGACAAAACCAGCCAGGCTCCATAAACCATGGAAAGAGGCCAATATGGGCCGTTGGTATATTTCTTCGGCAGCCACGGCCTGTGTGTTAACAGCTATGTTAACCGCGTTGCTGCTGAAGCCAAAACAAACCAGGCAAATAATAAGCTGAAAAGTGTTTTGGGCCAGGCCCAACGTAACCAATGCACAGGCATAAACCAGCAATGCGCCGATGAGTAACCTGCGGCTGCCAATTTTGGTAATAACCCAGCCGGAAAATGGCAGCGATGCCATTAAGCCAACGGGCAACGAAAATAATACAGCGCCAAGTGCCGCATCGGATAGCCCCATGGTTTGCTGCACAGTAGCTATACGCGACGCCCAGCTTGAAAAGCTTAGCCCGGCCATAAAAAACATAGCGCCCACCGCAATGCGCAGTGTTCTTTTGTTATTTAAAACCGGTAGGGCGGGAGCATCTATCATTCTACTTTTATTATACTAAGTGTATTTTTTACACTTAGTTATGTTAATGCAAATATAGGTGTTTTATTGACACAATGAAAATGCTAAATCGTTTTTTACTTTAGCTTGTTTTTTTGAAAATAAAAATGCTAAATCGTTTTTTACTTTGGCCTGTTTTTTCGAAAATAAAAAAGCAGTTGCTTTTACACAACTGCCTTGCAAATATGACACTGGTTTGGGTAAGGTTACTGTTTTAAGTTAAACGACCCTTTAACATGATGGGTATTAAATGATGCGTCCATCTCGTCGCCGCTAAATGTGCCTTGTACAGTTCCCTTGGTATTAGATGAATGCGTTAAAATTGTGGCTTTTGCCTTACCTGTTGCCTGGGCGGTAAGCTGCAAGGTTGGTGTGGTAATAGTTGCCGCGAAAATATCGTAGGTGCCTGGTGTTATGCCTGTAAAAATCAAAGTAAAAGAAGTATTCAGGTCTTTTGGGTTAAGCATCCCAATTTGTGTAGCCCCGTTTGGATAAAGCAGGCTCACGCCCGGATCGGTCGGTAAAAAAACAACAAACACTGTGTTTGTATTATAGGTAACGATAGGATCGCTATCCACCTGGTACGATATAGTACCAACCGGACCAATAGCCACATCTCCACTACTGCCTGTTCCTGTGCCGGTACCTGTTCCAGTTCCAGTTCCCGTTCCTGTTCCAGTTCCAGTTCCAGTACCTGTTCCTGTGCCGGTACCCGTTCCTGTCCCTGTACCTGTACCAGTACCAGTGGTGTCTATTTTGACAGCATTAGCCGGTATAACGTCGCCGCTAAGCCTACAGCTGCTTACAGTAGCAATTAAAAATAAGCCGGTAAATAAATTATAGTATATTTTTCGCATACATACATCGTTGATCTTCAATTCGTTTTACTGCTTTAAATATAATATTGTTTCGCCTTATTTAAAAATGTTTAAAACTATTTTTCGCGCTAATTGTATAAAGCGGGATTAAAAAAAAGGTATAGGCTAAATAACGAAATTTATTTAACCTATACCTTCTGAAATTTATATCAAATGAAATATTGTCGTAAAAAAACAATATATCGGATTTACAGCTATTAATCAGTAATTAAGCGCAGTCGCTATCCGGTCCGCACGATTCTCCTTCAATAATAGTTAGCGCCGGTTTGCTGTTTTCCTGCTGCCATTCGGCAAATGATTTTTCTATAGTCTCCTGGAAAACGGGAACCGCCTGCGCGCCCGATACACCATATTTGTTATTCATCACAAAAAAAGGAACACCCCTGATGCCCAGTTGCTGCGCTTCGGCAATGTCGTACTTCACATCGTCAGCATAAGTATCGCTTTCCAGCACTTGTTTTATTTCGGCTGAATTAAGGCCAATGCCGCTGCCCAGGTTTACCAGGGTATCGGTATCATCAATATTTAAACCCTCGGTAAAGTAAGCTTTAAACAACACTTCTTCCGCTTTGTCGCCCAGGCCATGCTTCTTAGCCAGGTGGCTAAAACGATGCGCTTTAAAACTATTGGCAACAACCGACCGGTCGAAATCATAGGTCAGGCCAACTTCGGCCGCCATCTGGGTTACGTGGTTGTTCATTTGTTGGGCGTATTCAAGCGTCCAGCCTTTTGCATCGGCCAGGTACTGGCTAATGTTAATCTTGGGGTCGGTTTTCATATCCGGGTTAAGCTGAAAGCTTTTCCATTCAATTTCAACCTGGTCTTTATGTTCAAATTGTTCCAAAGCTTCTTCAAACCGGCGTTTGCCTATATAACAAAAGGGGCACATTACATCGCTCCAGATCTCTACTTTCATCATGGTGTTTTAAATTATTTGCTATACAAATTTAAACTAAGCGTTTAGCATCACCGTAAGGGCAAAGTAAAATTTAAGTGGCCCGGCAACGCAATTATATGCTTGCCGAACTTGTATTTGCAACCGGTTTTTGTTAAATTTGTATAGAGCGATAGGGGCGGTTGTCTTTTTAAAGATAATCGCCCCTGGTTGTTTAAAAAGCAAATCGCCACTTGTTGTTTTGTTTATTTAAATATCTGTATTTAAGTAATTTAAATATTAAAACATGTATTTAAAAGTATTGTAAAAGTATGCCAAAAGTGCGTAAAAGTATCAATAAAGTATGCCAAATATGTATTAAAAGTACTTGAAAAGTAATCGTTTGGTACAAGATATCCGGCATCCAAGGCGGATAGATATGGGTCTGGCCGGACGCGATTAGCCGGTCAATAAAATCTAAACTTAATTAGGATAAGCGGCAGTAAAACAATTGCTTTGTATACCCTGAAATAATTACACCATCAATGCAAACGCGTCATACCTCTTCTTGTTTATTATCCTTGTTTATTTTATGCTGCAGCACAGCCATCGCCCAGCAAAAAACAAAACCTGCCGGTACCGGCGATAACCTGTTCAGCGCCGGCTTTGCGTCGGGTTTTATAGGCGGCCTGTATGATAACTGGTATCCCTATAAGCAACTTGAAAAACATGGCGATTTTGGCCTCGGCGCCCCCGGCCACCTTGATGGCGAGCTGCTGATGCTGGATGGAAAGATATACCAAACAAGATCAACAGGTAAAACGACCTTGGTTGCCGATACAGGTAAACTACCTTATGCAATAGTTTGCTTTTTTAAGGCTAAAAAAACGTATAAGCATACCGGTAACTTAAATAAAACAGCGCTTTACGCCCTGATGGATAGCTTGCTTACCAACCAAAACGGTATTTATGCCATCCATATTAAAGGTAAATTTAAGTTCGTTAAAACCAGGGCTTTCCCGCCGGTTGAAAAGCCTTACCTGCCGCTTGCCTCCATGCTAAACAGGCAGCATTTTTTTGAACATACCAACGTACAGGGCCACCTTGTTGGCTTCCGTATTCCGGCGTATATGGAGGGGGCGCATATCAGCGGGTATCATTTTCATTTTCTGTCGATGGATAAAACCGCCGGCGGCCACCTGATTGACCTGGACGCGACTGATATTACCATAGAAGTTGATACCCTTACCAGCTACACCATGGATTTGCCCCAAACTGCCGATTTTAATAACTTCGACTTTAAAAAAGACCGCAAGGAAGAGATAAAGAGCGTGGAAAACGGTAAGAAACAGTAGTTACCAGAATAAATTTTGCCGCTTATTGTTGTTTAATTAATTTTTTAGATAAATTAGGGTCGATTATAAAACCTTGTATTTAAATTTATTAGCTGGCTGCAACGCCCGAAACACATTAAAGCTGGTATGCCTTATATCCCATTAGACGAAAACCTGCCCGGAATTACCGGTTTGCTTAATTACAGGCAGGATACAGCTTTGCCCATACGGCAGCTTACCCAAATCCTGTTGCGGGGAGAATCGACCCTGACGGAAGGCGAGCGCGAATTAATTGCCACCGTGGTAAGCAATGGTAATCAATGCCGCTTTTGCACCAACGCCCACACCGCCGCCGCTGATGTTTTGTTAGGCGATACCGAAACTGCCGAAAAGGTAAAAAACGACCCCGACAACGCCCCGGTAACCAAAAAAATGAAACATTTGCTTGAAATTGCGCGCCAAACGCAGCAAAACGGCAAAAATGTAACCCCCGAATTGGTTGCAAAGGCCAAACAGGCCGGCGCTACCGACCTGGAGTTACACGATACTGTTTTAATTGCCGCTCTTTTTAGCTTATATAACCGTTATGTAGATGGATTGGCCAGCGTAACACCAACCGAACCTGCTTTTTACAATCGCTTGGCGGGTATCTTAAAAACAAATGGGTACCTGCCATCGGCAAACAGGTACGCCGCCTTAAATGCAGATTAAATGAAGAAATATATACAAAGACCAGGAATATTTTGGATTGGGATTATTTTGTTGGTGGTACCGGGCCTGGTACATGCCTACCTGCTGATGCCTTTTCCCGGTAGCCAGGATTTGAATGCCATTACAGTATGTTATTACCTTGAAAAAATAGTGAATCCGTTACGCTTGATAGGCGCAATTTTTATTATTTGGTACCTTTTTAAGTTCTACTCAAAAAACACGCAGAAAGGTAAAATAGTTAAAGCCGTGGTATTGCTACTTTGCCTGGGCAGCTTTTACATTACCGATTATATGTACAAAGCCGAAACCATGTTTAAAGAAACCGGGGCTGCTAAATTTGCCAACGGATTATCAAACAAAGTGCCTTTAAATTATTTGGTTGTGGGTGTGGTAAACAATGGCGTTGCCAAGGCTTACCCGGTTATTTATTTGGGCTATCATCACAAAGTACAGGATAATGTGGGCCAGCAGCCTGTTTTGGTTACCTATTGTACCATGTGCCGCACGGGCAGAGTTTATAACCCAATTGTGAATGGCATACGTCAAAATTTCAGGCTGGTAGGGGCAAGGCATTATAACGCCATTATTGAAGACGAAAGTACCAAAACCTGGTGGTACCAGGCTACCGGTAACGCCGCGGTTGGTAAACTAAAAGGTCAGCATTTACAGGAATTGCCTTATGAGCAATTAACTCTCGGAGCATGGTTGCAAAAGCACCCTACATCGCTTATCATGCAGCCTGATAAGTTGTATGCTCCTGATTATGCCGATCTTAAAAATTATGACCGTGTGCAGTACATAGATAAAGATAGTACGCTGAAAAATAAGGATTCGTTAATCCGCAAAAGCTGGGTTATCGGGGTAATCATCAACGGCCAGGCCAAAGCTTATGACTGGCGGCACATGTTCCACAAGCGGATATTGAATGACGAACTTAACAACAATTCGCTATTGATAGGCATCGAGAAGGACAGCCTGAGCTATCACGTATGGAATACCGTACTCAATGGCAAAACACTCCATTTCGACCTTGATAAGAACGATCAGCTTACCGACAAGGAAACAGCCTCTGTTTGGGATTGGGATGGTTTATGTACTTCAGGGGCTCAAAAAGGCCAACGGCTTATCAAAGTGCAGGCCTACCAGGAATATTGGCATTCGTGGAAACATTTTCACCCCAAAACCATATTCTGGAAAGAAGGTGAACGTGAGGAGCCTTTGGCCGTTATTTTTGGTTTTTAGCTTAACCTAAATAACAGCAATAATTTTTGCTACATCGCCATCGTTTAGCAGGTCGCCGTTATCAATGTTCGGGTAATATTTGTTCAGAATTTTTTGGATAAGCAGGTAGCTTTCCATCGACTGGATAGGAGGGTTGGCCAGTTCATTGATGATAGAACCGATCATTTTTATTTTTTTAGCTTCATACTGGTTCAGCACAAAGTCAGAAGTCTTTTTTTTGCGGCTTTGAGTAATCAATTCGTCCAGTTTCTTAATCTCCTCAATCAGATCAATCAGCTTTAATACTTCCACTTTTTTCATCGGCGGTAAAAATAAACAAATAATGTAGATGTACAGATTTTAGATTTCAGATGTGCAGATGAAAGTGGATTTGAGGATTTGAAAATTTGAAGATTTGAAAATGAGGGGTTGCTATAGATTATAATTCAATAATTCAATAATTCAATAATTCAATAATTCTTACCCTCGTAACAATTCTCCCTGTCAGCCGTCTATAAACCATATGCTTCAGCTTGAAAAAGGAAAATATTTCGGGATCCAGAATAAGGCTATTCATTTGGATAACCTTATCATTACTGATACCGAGTATACACATGATAAGGTTGACTGGCATACGCATCAAAACCCGTACTTTACTTTTTTGCTTACCGGCAACATGCAGGAAACCAACAAAAAAGAAAGTTATGAATGCAGCGCCGGAACTTTGTTATTCCATAACTGGCAGGATGCGCATTGCAATACCAAATATCCCGGCTATACCCGTGGCTTTCATATTGAATTGGAGCAGAATTTTTTTGACAAGTACCAATTGCCTTTAAGCCAGATAGAAGGCAGCCTGAAACTAGACAACCCGGTTTTCAAACTGCTGTTCCGCAGCATGTCCATGGAAACCAAATACGCGGCGGGTATCGAACTGCTTTCAATCCGCGAATCGCTTTTTAAAGTTTTTGGCTTGTTAGTCAATGAAAAATGCCGGGAAACAGCTAGGCAGCCAACCTGGGTTAAAAAAATAAAAGAGGTTTTAAACAGTAATGATATATCCGCTTTATCCTGGGATACACTGGCATCCATAGCGCAGGTGCACCCAGTACATTTATCGCGCTGTTTCCCTAAATATTTTAATACCACTGTTGGCGATTACCTCAAAAAACTACGAATAGAACAGGCGGCCGGGTTATTAACCAAAGCAGGTGTTTCACTTACCCAGGTTGGCTATGAATGCGGTTTTGCCGATCAGAGCCATTTTATCCGGAGTTTTAAGCAGGCGGTAGGGGTTACGCCATTGCAATACCGAAAAATAATTACCGCACGTTAACAATGTGCTATTTTGCCGGCATTATTGCCATTACTATTGTGGTATAAAATATATATCATGTTATCAGGCAAGTTTTTAAAAAATAGGTTACCCGGGTTGTTATTTCTGTTGCTAATCAATTGTAGCTGCATAGCCCAGATTGGGATGAAACCATACGAAGGCCATTGGGAGGGCTTACTAAATCATCCGGAGAATTTCAGCATCAATGTATCAGTAAAAAAGTTGAGCGCTAATGCATATACTTTTCAATTGTCATCATCCGGGAAATCAATTCAAAAGAAATTTGGCTTATTGGCCAATAAATTTGATATCAAAATAGATAGCAACCTTGCTGTTAAGGGCATTATCGGGGAGGGGAAAATCCGGCTCTTCATCCGTTCCGTTCAGTGGAGCTATCACCTGGTATTGAAACAGCAACCAGGAAATATTTATACCGGCCGGTGGAATATTCTTTTTGTGCCCAACCTGAAGCCTCAATTTTATATTGATGTGGAAAATACTGATTCAACCAAATACGAAGCTTATATTTTCCTGGGCGATCCCCGTTTTTCGGGGTTCGCCAGTGGCGGGCTAACGCTTACAGGTGATAGTGTTCATTTCGGAGATTATCGCACCGGGTTAAAGTTTAATGGCAGAATTTTAAAGAATGCAATAAACTTACAGGCGTCAATAGCCGGCTTGCCCATTGCTGCGGTTTCATTGCGCCGGTCGGTTAATGATTGGGATTTAACAGGCGGAAATCCCAAAATACCATTTGATGGTAAAGTGCCGGCCGATATGCAGGACGGCTTGCCTGTAAATAGTTTAAAAGCTGCCGGCTTTGGCGTGCGTTATTTAAAGTTGATGGCAGATAGCATTAACGCCAATAAAATCACCAATACGCATAGTGTGCTCATTAGCCGTAACGGAAAGCTGGTTTATGAGCAATATTTTAATGGCTATGATGAAGCAACGGTGCATGACCTCCGTTCGGCCTCAAAAAGTATCTCGTCGGCAATTGTGGGCATTGCCATGGATAAAGGACTGCTGAAAGATACGGCCCAAAAACTGTTTGGTTTTTTACCGGCAAAACACAAACACGCCGCCGACGGCGATGCCAGGAAACAAGCCATCAGTATTGGCAACCTGCTTACCATGAGTTCGGGCCTTGATGCGATAGACTTCGGGATTGATCGTAAATCTGTAGCATCCGAAGACGAATACCAAAACTCGGCCGACTGGCTTAAAACAGTAGTAGAGGCACCGATGATCAATTATCCGGGGACGCATGCCAATTATAGTTCAGCTAACCCGTATTTGTTGGGTGTAATTTTAGATACTGTTGTAAAACAACCGCTCGATTTCTTTATAGATCGGAACCTTTTTGAGCCCTTAGGCATTTCCAACTATATAGTTTTTGACGATCCGTTGCATCGCCCGTATTTTGGAGGTGGAATGCTGCTGCGCCCGCGCGATCTATTGAAATTTGGTTTGCTTTATGCTGATGGTGGTAAATGGCAAAACAGGCAGATCATCAACAAAAGCTGGGTTGACG
Organism: Mucilaginibacter sp. P4_C11; assembly: GCF_056402115.1. Lineage (NCBI taxonomy): Bacteria > Pseudomonadati > Bacteroidota > Sphingobacteriia > Sphingobacteriales > Sphingobacteriaceae > Mucilaginibacter > Mucilaginibacter sp. P4_C11. Next base: position 17,163 of record NZ_JBFUIA010000049.1, read on the forward strand.
CATCATTTAAAAAATACCTGGTTCTTGAAAATCACAATGAGAAAAACGAGTATGGGTTTTTATGGTGGCATTACCATTATAACGTAAACGGCCAAACCATTAATACCATTGAAGCCCGTGGGGCGGGTGGCCAATACATTTTTATTGTGCCGCAATACCAAATGGTCGTAGTCATTACATCCGGTAATTTCAGGAACCGGAGGGTATGGCAACCTGAAAAAATCATGGAAAATTATATTTTGAAGGCGGTAATGGCTAAGTAGTGTAAAATATTGGCCCTTAATTTTTTTTATAATAATTTGGTAACTTAAGTGTTTAAAAAACATCTTATCTTAGATATCAACAAAATTAAATTATGAAAAGAAAGTTTTTTACTACAGCATTATTGGTTGGCTGCTTTATGGCTTGCCTTGCAGCCATTGCCGACCTTAACGGAAAATGGGCCGGAAAAATTGACATTGGCGGCACCGAGTATCCCTTGCTTTACAATTTTAAAATTGAAGGGGACAAATTAACAGGAACGGCTTTAACGCCCGAAGGTGATGTGCCTTTAACCAATGGTAAAACAGATGGTACCACTTTCTCATTCAGCATAGCTACCAGCGGAATGGATATTGCTCATACCGGCAAATTTTACGGCGATTCAACTGCTATTGACCTGGAAATTAACGGCTCAAAAAATCATGCCGTTTTAAAAAGAGCTGAAGAAAAGAAATAAATACTTTTCAAATAAAAGAAAAATCATGTTGAAACTTGTTTCGGCACCTCATAAAAAGTTCGCCATTATATTGGTTTGCCTATGATGTGCTGAAACAAGGTACGCATGATCTGTTATATTTTCAATGTGTGAGGCTTAGCCTGCCTAAGACTGTAAACGAGGTAGATATAACGCCCCCTTAATACTTCCGGATGTAAAACAATCTTGCACTGGATTGGGAATTCTTAACTTTTCTTCTTCGCAAAAAAAAGACTGCCCTTTTGAGGCAGCCTTCATAAGCAACAAGGTAGTGGAAATATTTTAGTTCACGTTAACTTTTAAAATGATCGGGATGATATCGCCGCTTTTCGACGTACCTGTAACACTCATTTTTCCGGGCTGGTATTGCAAGCTGCCGGGGGGCATCAGGCGGGTACCAAGTACTTCTTTAAGTTTATCCATCATAATTGGTTTGGCGCTTTCTTTTACCTGGGTAACAATGTCGCTTATGTTTTCTATCTGGTTGTAGCTGTATAAAATCACCATATTATCAAGGCCGCTAACATCCGTGGTAATAACCTTATTGTTGCCCGGTATCTCCAACACCGCGTTATCGTAAATACGTGGCACCTCGGTTACATTGCCACTCAGGCCATGTGCCGCGCTAAAAGCTTCATTTTTACTGAAGGGGTATAATACCTCGCCCTTGCCATTAGGATCGATACTGAACACATAGATATAACAGTTAGAGCTCACATTTTTTGCAAAAAGGCGTAAATAATCGCCTTTGCTAAATTCGGCATGCAGTGTATATTCGTTATTCTCGAGCTTTGGACTCACGGCATCAAATACAGGCTTATCCTTTTTATCGTCCCATGATTGGAAGCGTTCTATCGCGAAATCGCCGCCAACTTTCACCGCGGCATCGGGAGTGGGCCGATCATCAAGCGTTACCTGGTAGCCGTAATTGGCAAGCCTGGCAAAATCTTTATAGCTGATATTAAAGTACCCGCCATTGCCCCAGCCTATGCCCCAGCTGTTCATCACCTCGAAGGTTTTTAGGTAATCGTTGTAGCCTACTATGCACATAGCATGCGACGCCAGCTTTTGCTCGGCAGCGGGGTTGGGCGACCATAGGAAATTAGTTGAATTTACATCATAAAAGCTGGAATATAGCTGAAAGCCGGCAACAACTGGTTGATGGTTTGCAATGCTATAACGGGTTTCATCAACCTTTTTAGCCGAATCGGAATTAAGGGGAAATACCGTTGCAAAATCTTTAATGCGGTATGGCAAAGCCACAGGCTTTAAAGGTTCAATATCGCCCAAATGATTGTCAGATGTGTAATAAGTTTGCGGGTTAAAATCGTTTATGGAACACGCTCCCTGCTTTTTGAGTACGGTTAATGCGTCGTTCAGCCTTGACCCGCGCTCGCAGCTATTGGCTATTTGTACATATACAAACATTGGCGATTTGGCATCACTGGTAATTTTTGCCCTGTCGGTTATATTGTTTTTGTAAGCCCATGAGGTGGTAAGGGCACCATAACTGGCGGCCCAGCACACGCAGGAGTTACACTGCCCCTGGTTACCAGGATAGGGGGTGTAGTTTTTGAGCGAAAATTGCGGGGCTGTAACCGGCGATTTACTGCCAACGGCCAACCGTGGCGCGCTGTTATATAAGGTATCATCCAATATTAACCCAAATTGCCCGCTGTTTTTAAACAAGGTATCTTGCTTCGCTTTTAAACCAGAGTATCGTATATCCGGCTGTGTTAAGTCATAATGCAAGGCGCGTGTTTTAAGTGCCAAGGTTTTTGACTGGGCCATCACTCCGATACAGCAAACCAGGTTTAATATGATAAATACAAGTAAAAGTACAGGTTGCTTATTCATTTTAAGTGCTTTTTATCGATGACAAGTCCGGCTATTTTATATAAATGCTAACATCGCCCCGGGGATTTACCATTTTGGGCGTTTGCGTAACCGGGTTACCGTTTTCGTCTTTCTTACCCGCCTGGCTTATCAGGTCGGCCACCCGGATTTTTACATACTCAAACAATTCATTCATGGTCACAAAGCCATTGCCGTCTTTGTCGGCCTTCATGTCCTGCAGGCCATCTTTTATTGCCCTGGTAAAAGCGCCATTTCCCCAGCTTTCATCTTCCCAGCTTTTTTCGGTGCTGCTGCTCGAGCTGATGATGGTAATGCCGTTGCCTGATGTTGCCATCTTATTAATTTCGCCGGTTACGTCCTGTAAGGCCGCCTTGCCGCCATCGCCCAGCCCGGCACCACTGTTGCAGGCATCGATAAAAATAAATTTCTTACAATTCAGTGCCTCCAGTTGGTCAACCACCTGGCTTTTAAAATCGATAGTTGTTTGCCTGCTATTGGTGGCCTTATAGTCCGACCCGGTAATTACCAGGTGCCCATTTTCAATTAATCCGTGCGATGAGATAAACAACATGAGTACATCGCGCTCGTTATATTGCTTGCCGGCCCACATTCCAATTTCGTTGGCCATATTTATAGCTTTGGCATCATCGCCTATCAAAACTTTCGCACTTACATCATGAAACAATTTGCCGGCGCCTTTTTGCTCGCTGAATATATTTGCAAAATCGGTCGCATCTTTTTCGGGATATTTTAAGCTTTGCCCTTCGGTACCTATGGCCAGTATGTGCAGGCTTATATCCTGCGGACGATAAACAACAGTAAGGTCATCGCTTGGTGCGTAATTTTTGTATGCAAGCCTAATAACGCTTGTATCAAGCCCTACCTTGACGGTGGTTATATAGGTGTATTGATAAGTATTTGCCTTGCGCTTTAAATCCTCGATACTGGCGGTTGTCATTTTATTGCCGTTGCTTACATCGGCATTGTTCATATAAAGGTGAAACTCCTTTGCATCAAGCGGCACGTTGGAATTTACCTTTATTTTAATCTGGATTTCATTGCTGTCAAAAGGTTTTAAAACACCATTGGGCAGGCTGCTCACGTCGTCAACCGGCTTAAGCCACTGAAAATTCACAAAAGTGTTATTTGCATTGTTTTCCGGCGGTGCAATTGTACTTTGGTTTACAACGGGCGGTTGTTGTGGCTGGACTGTTTCTGCCTGTTTTATGGGTGCAGGATTAGCAGGCACATTCATTGCCGCTGTTTCGGTTACCGGAACAGGTTTTGCCGGCGAAGGTGTTGCAACGGGTGTGGTAGCCGGGGTAGTTGGCTGCGAACTGCTTGAAGATGAGTTGACTGTGGGTTTAGTAACCGGTACCGTTGCCGTTACCTTTGATGCTATGGCAATTGCCCCCCCTCGTTTATTCAATTTAGCTTCGGCATCGTCGCGGTATTGCCAGTAGGGGGCGCTATCGTCCTCTTTATAATCGGTACTGGTATCATCATCTTTTATAGCCAGTTCATGCTTACCCATCATATAATAGGCGTACCCCCGGTAATTATAAGCTTTGGGATTTTGCAGGTCGAGGCCAATGGCTTTGCTGCAATCTTCTATCGCTGCCTCATATTTTCCCAGTTTTATCTCGGCGTTACCGCGATTACGATAAGCGCCTGCCGCAAGTTTAGGGTCTAACCGAAGCGCCGTATTGCAATCATTTATAGCATCAACGTTTTTACCCACTACAGTGCGCGCAAAGGCACGGTTGTTATAATAGGTAGCGTTGGCCGGGTCGATAGAAATCGCCTCCGAAAAATCATTTATTGCCTCATTATATAAATGTACACACACCTTTGCATTGCCGCGGTTGGCATAAGCCGACGCATATTTGGGCGAAATACGGATAGCAGCGGAAAAATCTTTTATAGCCTCAAGCACCTGCCGCTGTTGTTTATCCATTTTATCTGTTTTACCAAGTATATACCGGCATGTGCCTCTGTAGTTAAAAGCCAGCGCGTTGGTAGGATAAACGCGAATAGTACGGTTAAAATCTTCAATGGCCTGTTCATACTGGCCAAGGTTAAATAACGATAAAGCTCTGACATTGGTTATATCAGCAATATTTTGCCCAAAAGACAATGCTTTGGTACAATCGGCAATTGCTCCTTCATTATCTCCAGAGCTTTGTTTGTCTATAGCGCTCTTTAAATAACTTTCGGCAGTTTGCTGGGCATTTAGGGTAATAGCTGAAATTAGTAAAACAAACGCGAGTAAAAGTTTCTTCATAAATAACAATAATTACAATATATTAAAATATAACGTGCGATTTAACTCTTGCTTAAGTCGATCGGGTGTGTAGTTTGCAAAAAACAAGCTGGAGTATGGCTCATAATTATTTAAAGGTTAGGTGTTTAGTAGTAATTTATCGATATAGTGAATTTAAAAGTAAAGCAGGCAACGTATTCTAAATTATTAGCCTCAATCCTTGTGTACAACCTAACTAATTTGCTGCGTTTATATTTTAAATATAACTACAAATATTTTAGTTTTTATCTGTGCTGAAATATTTAAAAAAAGCAGGTAAAACTTCCCGTTGAATTGAATCAGCTTCAAAAAAAATCTTTAATTCCAAATTTGGATAGCAACTCAAATCGTAAAAAGCATGTCCGCCAACTCATCAAATTTAAGCATTAAACATTGTAAATGAATACCATGAAATGGGTATTTGTTTATAATATGCCATTGATTACTTTAGGCGATATTAAATCAAGAGTTAATTTTTTTTGCCGTAGTTGGGGAGATATCATGGGAAAGCTGGCCGCCGGATCATACATCGACACTACTAAGGTTATATATTATTTATTATTTTTCTAACGAGTCAATTTGGTAGTTGTTTTAAGTTTATTAAATAATTTACAAGTTAAATTTATTTTTATTTTTATGTAAAAAACTGATTAGTAGTAATATGATTGATAATAATGGGCTGATAATTTTTCATTGCGCATTTAATTATTACATTTATGATACCTAATGCCAAATTGATTTCCTAATAGTTAATTATATGATTAAACCTTTACAAAAACTTTTCACTCATCGCCAATCGGCATTCCCGATATTGATTAAAGCGGTGTTAATCATTTCAATATTTTGCTGTTCGCACGTTGCCAATGCACAAGCTATAATTTATACTGTAAAGGGCGTTGCAATTTCCTGTAAGGTGCAGGAAATTGGCGATGACTCAGTGGCATACAACGAGGCTACCGATCTTGCAGGCAAGCCCAAACTGATTTTGAAAAAAGAAATAAGCATAATAAGGTATACTAAGGATAATTATGAAGAACCTTTTAACACCGATGCTATATTAACAACCGCAGGAAAACAGATATACGCCAGGATTATTACGGCCGACGAAGCAAGCGGAGCCGTAACATATACCTTGCCCGGTGCAGCAGATCCGGAGAAAATGGCAACAAAAAATATTCAGTTTGTTAAATACGCCGATGGAACCAGGAAAAGTTTTACCATAGCCGGCCAAAAGGCAGCATCTGCGGTTGTAAAACTGCCGCCGAAAGTTGATGTAGAAACTGCTCAAAAAAACAATAGCATGTTAACCATATTGCAAAACTGGAAAAATAAGTATATAGCCCCGCCACTTGACGTGCTTTAACCGTCCATAAATAGCAAACCTAATATACCCCTAATCACTATACCCGAAATGAGAGTTTTTTACCTTATAATTTTGTTGTTTTTTGTTTCAAAGGCATCGGCACAGGATATTCTGTACACTAACAGTGGCGAAGCCACCCCGGCCAAAATTGTAGATATACAGGCCGAAAAAATTAAATTTAAAGACCCAGAAAACGTAACCGGGCCCGATCATTCAAAAAGCATTTCCAAATCCCTTTTTGCATTTAATGCAGCCGGGAGTTATCTGGTGTTTTCGGATAAGAAAAACGTTGCCGATAACAAAGATCAGTTTATAACGGAAACAGCCCAGCCCCGTGCATTTGATGTTTTGGTTGATAACAAAGGCGTAGTGCTTGATATGAATATTACCGCCGAAGGAGATAACGACATTACCGGTACGCGTCATTATAAAACTATCAAAGCCCCGAAAGCATCCCTTATATTTTTGATCCGCAAAAATGGCACACACCAGTTGTTTGTTGCTGCCGACAAAGCCGCCCCTTACCTTATCAATGCCAAAGCAAAAATAGCACAGCTGTTTGCACCGGCAGTAGCTGGGCCTGTACCAACTCCTGCTGTTTCAGGAAAACCGGCAGTTGTAGTCGCCGGAGATATTGATGTAGATATGGCATTGTTTAATAAAAAAGCGCTTGATAAAACCAAGGAATTATCTAATTACCTGGCAACAATATGCTCTGTAAATACATCGGCAACAATAGCAACCAAAACCATCGGCCTTGCAGTAGATTTATTTGTGAACGAAGATGCCAAAGTTGAGGTGTCAAGCGTAAACGCTTTAACCAAACCTCAATACAAAATCCGTAGCTACCTTAACCGGTTGCAAAAATTAAGCGGTCAGTATGATAAGGTTGATATTGAATACGCCAATATTAATTACGCGTCAAAATTCACTCTTGGCGCCGATGGTAATTATTATGCGGTGATAACATTTGTGCAAAAGTTTAAAGGATTTAGTGATGGTAAAATAGTTTATGGCGATGTAACCCGCCGTAATGTAACCGTGGTTTTAAAATCGTACCTGAAAACCGGCGCCGATGGTGATACTAAGAAAGCATGGGACGTTTTCCTGGAAGACATTGGTGTTGTACAAACCCATAAAGCATAATTTTTTAAGCCTTATCATTACCTTATTATGTTAAAATACGCGTTTGCTTTTTTACTGGTTTTTAACGGTACTGTACTGTTGGCGCAGGACTATGAGAACGAATATCAAAACATATTTGCATGGCAGGTAAAGCAGGTTAACGAGTTTATTGAACGTTTTAACAATAATGATAGCACATTATTAAAAAAATACGCTGGCGATAACGTTTCAGCCAACCTCATAAGCCGCGAAAGGCTGATATTAAGCCTTTTTAATGCGGAGAAAAAAGACTGGGATAAAACCGAAGTAAAAAGCTTTATTAAAAGTGTTGATGATAAAGCAAACCCCAGATTTTTGAGCATGTATGGCGATAAATGGTACGCCAGCCTCAACTGCGATGTTAATTGGAAGGGTAGGCGTGAGAATGCAGTATTAAGATTAAAGCTGATAAGGTTGCCGTCAAATGGTTATAAATGGATAATAACAGCAGTTAATGGCAAATTCTTAAACATTGTTGCCCCAGCCGGTGCTGTAAATCAGGCAGGGTTTACAATGCCGGCTGCAGTGAATAAAACTACCTCACTTAACCCTATGAGTCACGGTACCGATTTTATGGATATTTACCAGGTTAACACCGATAAAAAAAACATAGCCAACTATTTTGACGAAATGGACAAGCTTGATGCAGCAACACAACGCTTTATACAGGAAATTATTAACAGCAATGCCCAAATTACCAGGGTAAATAATATAACCTACCACTTTAATCAAATTGACGGCTGGGCGTTTGACATTCAACAGTATAACCGGCAAACCCGAAACTCCGGATGGCTTATAAGTAAACTTACAAAAACATCCGCTAATTAAAATCCCCTCCCTATTATGGATAAAAAATTACTTATCAAAAATTTACAACTGAAAAGCGCCGGCAGCATACTTTTTTTGCTCTTATTTTCGGCAGCCGGTTTTGCCCAAAAACTTACACTTAAGGATGCACGCGAAATTAGCTACCAGGCTACCGAAACTGTAAAACGGATACCAGACCTGCTTAATGTTATTAATGATCCTAACAATATAGCCAGCGACCTGATCCAGATTGAGGGCGACAGTTATAAGCCATCGAGAAACCAGCTTTTTTACAACAAAGACATTACGGTTGAGAATGATATTGACCCCTTGGCTTCGCTTGGCAACAGTAAAGATATAAGCATTGATAAGTATATGACTACGCTTGATTTACAATACGACAAATCAACAGATGCTACTATTAACTATAACAACCTTGTACCTTCCTTTATCAAAAAAAAGGACTTTGTATTTGTTAACGTAAAGTTTGACGGTGAGTTTAAAGGCAAATACAAGGTTAAAAACATCGCCTATAAAACAAGGCCGCGCATTGCAACTATCAGGATGGTAAGCGGCGGTAACGGCAAATGGTCGGCTTATGTTATGGGTATCAGCTTTTATGATCCGGCGAAGCCGATAGAATCTACAGAAAACAATACAGATATATATACAGACACATCAGCTACCGCAACCGTTGTACCTCCCGATAGTGTATTTAGAGAAAGCAGTTCGTTCCGTACAGCCAAAGAAGAACAAGAAAAAGCGATTCAAGCCAATTTTAATGAATATGTGAACACCGGCAACGGCTATTTTGCCGATCAGCGTTATAAAGATGCTTTGGAGATGTATGTAAAGGCTCAAAACCTAAAGGCATTTGTTCCGGCGCTTGATAAGAAAGTGATGGATACCAAACGTATGGTTGCTGAGTACACTTATGACAACTTTAAAAACAAAGGAGATAAAGCTAAAGATGAGCGCAGATATAACGAGGCTATCAGGTTCTACCAAAAGGCGCTCACTCTAAAACCAGAAGCCAATGCCGAAATAACTGCCGCAACCGCGCCGCTAAATAAAATGCTTATCCTGATTGCATCTCCGGGCAATAAAGTTGGGTCTGGGTTATTAGATGAGGCTATTGACGAATGCGATAAAATACTAAAGGAACATAAAAAAGATAAAAGTGAATACCCCGAGGTGTTTTTTATTAAGGCTAAGGCATACGAAGCTATGATTGCTAAAAAGCCCGATGAAACCAGGGCGATAGATAGGGCCCTGGAAAATTACTCATTTGCTATACAATATTTCCCGAACTACCTGGATGCCCGAATTGCCCGTGCTGCCTTTTATATTAAATACAAAAATGATTTTAGCAGCGCCATTTCTGATTATGATGTGTTAACCTTGAGCGCTACCGATGACGCGCCCGAAAAACCAATTTATTTTGACACAAAAGGGCATTGGAAAGATAAAGTTGGCAATTATGCCGGTGCACTTGATGAGTACGGTAAAGCGATAGCTTTGAATGATAAAAACGCTGTTTTTTATTTTGACAGGGGCGAAATTTTATACCGCTACGGAAAAACTGAAGATGCCCAAAAAGATCTTGATGTTGCGCTTAAATTAAATCTAAAATACGAGGCGGCTTTTTATATCAGGGGCTTAAATTATGTGGCAGCCAAAAACAACAGCAGTGCCGGCGCCGATTTTGTTGAAGCCGAAAAGTTGGGATTTGAACCGGTGCAGCAACAAAAGGTTGATTCCATCAGCAATGCCTATTTCTTAGCGGCCGAAGATTTACGCCAAAAGCACGATTTTACCAGTGCCGATACCGCTTATGACAATGCGCTCAAAATTCGCAAATGCAATGCACTGGCGCTTCATGGCAAGGCCGAGATAAGGTTTACAAGGGCTGTGGAGTTTGGCAAAAAAGATATCGGCGCAAAATCACAATACCTGGAATCAATTGATTTTAACAGGCGTGCCATTGCCTGTAATAACGACTTATCTGATGCTCATTTTAAAATGGGGCTTGCTTATAACCGTATAACCAATTACGATAAGGCTATAAAGAGTTACGATGAAGCTATTCGCAGCGATAAAAATAATTACGGCGCGTACCTTGAACAGGGTAACACGTACCAGATACAGCAAAAATATGCTAAAGCCGTTGAGGATTTTGGTCAGGCCATCAATATACTTAAAGCTAACCTTGAGGCAGCTAAAAATGGTTCAAAGAGTGATCTTGCGAAAGAAATCACCCTCAACCTTTCGACTGCCCAGGAACTTTATGGCGAAGCATTATATAACTCCAAAGATTATGATAACGCGCTGATAGCGTTAGATCAATCGCTTAATTATAATGAATTTAATTCCGAGGCATTATACTATCGGGGTTTGGTACGTGTGCAGCAAGGTGATTTTAGCAAGGCATACAAAGACTACTACGCAGCTATAAAAATAACACCTAAGTACAAATACTTTTATGCTAACGGTGATGCATCTTTAACCAATAAAAATTACGAACAGGCCATCAGCAATTATAACGACGCTATAACTGCCGATACCTTATCCACCGTGAGGAACAGGTTTTACCTGCTTGGGCTGAGTTACTTTAAAAATAAAGCGTTTGAAAATGCCACTACAGCTTTTGCCAGCTATGAAAAAGGAGGGCCACTACGCAGCGACAGTTCATTTAACGCCGAATATGGTTTAGCATTACTATATAACAACCAGGATAGCCTTGCCGTTAAGCATCTAACCCAGGCAATAACCCAAAAGAGTAATGATGCCGGTGCGTTATACAGCATGGGCTGCTCTTTTGCAAAAAAAAGCCAGTTTGACAAGGCGTTGGAGTATTTTGAAAAAGCCTTTGCCACCAGGCAGCTAACCAGGGATGAAATTAAGCTTGCCGAAAATACATTCCTGGCAGATTTGTATAAAACCAAGCCGGTGAAAACCAAATATAACCAGCTAAAAAAGCAATATACCGATTGATGGTGCTTTACTAATAAGTTGATTTAACATTTCCGATACTGATTTTTGCATGCATCCGTATGTCGTGGCGAGATCGCAGCGGAATTACTTTATTCTCGCTTATAAGTGGATTAATTAATTATTAGGAAAATAAAATCAAGAAAAATACTATAATATACTACGTGAAAAGAAAGAAAATCGGGTAAATTATCAATAAGTAACCCGGAACTGCAAAAAAGAGCAATATTGGCATGTATTTTACATATCTGAATATTGCTTGGTAATAAAAATTTTACATATATTCATCCTGTCGATTTTGCCCTCCTGCATAGCCTGATTTGTAAAATGAAGAAGTACTTAGCCCTTTTATTATTGCTGATATTTGTGGGCAAGGTAGGCTATTGCCAATTGAAAGAGATTGAAAGTATCCAAAAGCAGCTTCCTTTAATAAAAGACAGTTTAAAATACGTTAATGCCATTAACCGCCTGGGCATGTTGATGTATGAAAAAAATATCGATAATTCATTTTACTACGCAAAGCTTGCACGGGCTATCTCGGCAAGGTTAAAATACCAGCAAGGCGAAGCCGACGCCCTTAACACAATAGGGATAGTTTATGACCTGCGCGGCAATCTCCAACTATCGCTTAGGTATTACAATGATGCCTACAATCGCTATATGGTTTTACGCGACTCGGCGAACATCGTTCAGGCTTTGATGAATATTGCACTTGTTTTTGACGAACGTAAAGAAGACAAAAAAGCTGTACAGACTTTAAAACAAGCTTTGGTTCAGGGGGCAGGACTTAAAAAAGATTCGGTCATGTCTTTACTTTATTGCAATTTCCTGTTGATGTACCCAGATTCGGTTGGTGAAGATTTAACTAAAGTATACCTTGAACGGGCACGCCGCATAGCCACAAAGTACAAAGATGAACGGGTGTTGTTGGTAACAGACCAGGTGCAGGCAAACCTTTACCTGAAAAGTGGTAAACGCGAACAAGGCATAGCGCAACTGCAGAAGGCTGCGGCCGAAGGGATAGCCTTAGATGTAAATTACGTAACCCTCGATATATTAAAAAGCCTCGGCAACCTTTTTATACTTACGGATAGCACAAAAGCTATTGATTATTATAAAAAGGGGCTGGCAATATCCGAGTCAAAAGGTTATCACTTTTATGGTAAAGTTTTTGGTAAAAGCCTGTACAATATCTATATCCATCAAAATAACCTGCGCGAAACCCAACGTTATAGCGGTAAACTGCTGGAACTTTATGAGGACGAAGAAGTATTCACCAACACATCCGGGCTTGATTACATTGACTATGCCATAAAAGATCAGCAAATTGAAGCTTTGACGGTAAGAGCCGAGAACCGCAATAGTTTGATGTTGGTTTTTGGTTTCCTGCTTTTACTTACCGCGCTTTCGGTAGGTATTTTTTATCGTTTGTATAGGCTCAAACGCAGGCATAGTGAAACACTGGAAGAGTTGAACCGCACAGTACAGCTGCGCAATCAAAAATTGGAGGTTGATCATGAATTTAATAACCGACTGGTATCTATCCTGGCCCACGATTTCAGGCAGCCGTTGGGCACATTAAAAACGCTGGCGACAGTTTTGAAGGATCCGGATGCTTTTACCCGCGAAGAATTGATAGCATTGGTAGAAACCATGGAACGCTCGTCGGATGTATCGCTGGAAATTTTCGAGAATATTTTACAATGGATAAAGCAACAGCTATCCGGTTTTAGTTACAGCCCTGTTGTACTGCCACTCAGGGAGCTTATAGAGGAAGCCTTACAACCATTTGCCGTTATGGCCCGGGAAAATGATATTACATTAGTAAATAACGTAGACAGTCACATTAACCTTTATGCCGATAAAGAGCTGGTGCAATTTATCCATCGTAATTTTATCCATAATGCAATCAAGTTTTCGCCAAAAAAATCAAGTATCACCATTGTTGGATATGGCAGCCCCGATGAAGTAACACTTTGTGTACAGGACGAAGGCAAGGGCATTTCGCCGGAAAAGCTACCGGGTATTTTCAATTTCAAGATAGACCTGAAATATAGCAACGAAAAAGAAAAGGGAGCAGGTGTAGCCCTCATGATATGTAGCGATTTTATCGACAAAATGAATGGCCGCATTTGGGTTGAAAATAATAAAGGCAATGGGGCCTCATTTTGTTATGCACTGCCAGTTATTCAAAAAATATCAAAAAGAGCCAATTCAAATGCGCCGGTTGCCGCCAATGTACTTACTGATTTATAAAACTTTTTATTACTCCCCCCAAATTTTATCCAACACTCAATATATATAGGCAAGACAACCTATAATCAGAGATGCTGTGAAACGTTAAAACAGAATAATTACTATATTAGCAGAAATGCAGCTGCAGTTAAATGCAACTTCATTTCTGCCTATCATAAGCGTACAATAAAATGTGTTTGGAATATGCTCATTGTAGATATAAATAAAAATACGCCAAAGAAAAAACGCAAATTACACCTTTGCCCAAAGTGCAAAAGCAATGGCGGACAAAGAAAGCAAAGGCCATTATTAATTAAATGGCTTTTATTTTGGCTCCCCATAAAACGTTATCATTGTAAAATTTGCAGCAAAAATTTCATGACTTTCGGCAGTTGGGGATAAACTTTGACCATATCACACGTGCAGGTAATTAACGCGAAAAACTACATTTCAAACTGGTAAACATAGCCGTTTACAGGTACGTTTAGCAAAAAATGATCTGCACGCTTATACTTCACATTCAAAAAGCCAATAAGCCGTGTGCCGGGGAGTAAGGTGTTTAGCTTCAGATAGCCCTCGTTTATGTTTTGCTTCATCACATAAGGTTTATAGCCCGAAGTTGAATCGGCATGCACGGTAGCAGGTTGGATTGCTATGGCCTGGTATCCTTCTGGGGTTAACAAAGCGGCATTTGAAAAGGCGCTAAAGCCCGGGCTCCATTTTTGCTTATGGCTTACCCGCGATGCGTAGACGTCATATGACAGAATATCAACCGGTATCATTTTATCGTCCTTTTGCAGGATAGCTGTTACCTCTGCCGGATCAAAATTAAACTGCTCCTTTGTCCCGTTTTCGATAGTGATATAAATCTCAAAATAATCGCCCCATAGCTGCTGCATCGAAAACCTTGCGGCTATACTTAAACCACTGAACGTAGTGTAAAACTGAACCGGCTGGCCATCTTGAAATATGACATTTTTATCAGTAAACCTGCCAAGTTTTTTATCTGTTGTAGCCAGGTTTACGGGCATTTTGGTAAGGTAAGAATAGTTTACCGCAACGCCATCGGGCATGTAAACCTTGTAAAAACTATCAATGGGGTTGCCATGAACAAAATCGTTCTCCTGTATTTTAGTTCCTTCTTTATCAAATAGTAGTTGCTTGCCGTCTAACAGCCCTTCGGCATCAAAGCTGCCTTGTTTTATTTGTCGTCCTTTTTCATTGTACGTAATAATAGTACCGGTCCACCTGCTTTTGGTGTCGTTGCGCTTATCAATATAAAGCGCTTCGCCTTTACTGTAGGGTTTGCCGCTTATATAAAAATCTTCAACTGTGCCTATGGGTTTATCGCTGGTGCTAAATTTTACCCTCCTGTAAAAAAAGGCGTTCTTTTTATCATCCAAGCCCTTTCCGTTTTTATCGTAATAAAGGGTTGTTACCTCCTGTGATTTAACGATAGTGTTTGCAAGCAGCAATAAAGCACATAAAGCGCTAATTGTTAATAATTTCGGTTTTAATGATAAGGCCATATAACAAATATAACAGATAATCATTATGGTTAAAATGCAATATCAAATTTTGCCAATTTGATAAAAAAATACGTTTCTGAAAACCTGCTAAATTTTATTAGCTATAAGAACTTTAAAACCCTATTTTTAGCGCCGCAAATAAGGGCACCTACCCGCCCTTTATTTTAGGTTAACATAACAGCAATGAAAGTTTTAAAATTTGGTGGTACATCTGTAGGCAGCCCTGCCCGCATGAAGGCACTGCTTGACATTATTGACCCTACAGAAAGACAAATTGTTGTGCTTTCGGCAGTATCAGGTACAACAAACAACCTGGTTGAAATTGGACAGGCTTATTTAACAGGGGATAAAAAGAAAGCAATTATCCTGATAAGTGCATTAAAGGATAAGTATGAGCTATTTATAAAGGAACTGTTTGTAAATGCTGAATATTTGAAGCAAGGTAAGGAAGTAATTGATTATCACTTTGCTTTACTTAATAACCTGGCCAATAATAATTTTACTACTGTAGAAGAAAAAATAGTTTTGGCCCAGGGCGAACTGCTGTCTACCACATTGTATCATGTTTACTTGAAGGAAATAGGCGTAGCATCGGCATTGCTGCCTGCTTTAAGTTTTATGAAGATAGATGAGGATAACGAGCCCATTGTTGATTATATCACCGAAAAAATCACTCCTTTACTGAATAAGCAACCAGAGGTTAACTTATTTATAACACAAGGTTTTATTTGCCGGAATGCTTTTGGCGAAATTGATAACCTGCGCCGTGGCGGCAGCGATTATACGGCATCGCTTATAGGTGCCGGCATCCGCAGCGAAGAGGTACAGATTTGGACAGATATTGATGGGATGCACAATAACGATCCGCGGATTGTAAAGGGCACCCAGCCCATAGCCCAGCTATCATTTGATGAAGCTGCCGAACTGGCTTATTTTGGTGCTAAAATATTGCACCCGCAAAGCGTGTTCCCGGCGCAAAAGTATAAGATACCGGTACGCCTGTTAAACACCATGGATCCGCAGGCAAAAGGTACCTTGATAACCAATACCAGCGAAAAAGACAAGATAAAATCTATTGCGGCTAAAGATGGTATTACTGCTATCAAAATCCAAAGCAGCCGGATGTTGCTGGCGCATGGCTTTTTGAGGAAGGTATTTGAGGTATTTGAACGATATAAAACTTCTATAGATATGATAACCACATCGGAGGTGGCTGTATCGTTAACCATCGATGACACTACTTACCTTGGCGAAATAACCAGCGAGCTTAACATATTTGGCTCGGTAGAGTTGGATGTAAACCATACTATCATTTGCGTAGTAGGCGATTTTGGTGCCGAAAAACATGGCTATGCAGCAAGGGTGCTGGAAGCCGTGAAACACATCCCGTTAAGAATGATATCATACGGCGGCAGCGACCATAACTTATCATTACTGGTTAAAACCGATGATAAGGTGGAAACGCTTAGAAGCTTGCATAACAGGCTTTTTTAGCCTCACCCAACCCTCTCCAAAGGAGAGGGCTACAAAAACAAAAAAATGCGTCATTGCGAGGAACGAAGCAATCCCCGACTATGCCGGGAGCAACAATTAGGACGTTGAAGACAACGATAAAAGATTTCACAACATGTTTACAACCGATACCATAAATACCTTTAATCAATTAGATACCCCGTTTTATTATTACGATATGGGTGTATTGCGTCAAACTTTGGAAGCCTGCCGCACTGCCTCGGTAAAACATGGCTTTCATGTACATTATGCCATGAAGGCAAACTTTAACCCGAAGGTACTGGATATGATTCAATCTTTTGGTTTTGGTGCCGATTGTGTGAGCGGCAACGAGGTTAGGGCAGCCATTGAACATGGTTTTGACAAAGGCAAAGTGGTTTTTGCGGGGGTAGGGAAATCAGACCGCGAAATAAACTATGCGCTTGATGCTGATATTTTTTGTTTCAATGTCGAGTCGGTTCAGGAGTTGGAAGTGATTAATGAACTGGCTGCTGCCAAAAGCAAAAAGGCCAATGTAGCTATCCGCATTAATCCTAATGTTGATGCACATACACACCATTTTATTACTACCGGCTTAGATGAAAATAAATTTGGCATTAATATATGGCAACTGCCCGATGTGGCTACGGCTTTACGTAAATGTGCCAGCCTGCAATTTTTAGGCATTCACTTCCATATAGGCTCACAAATTACCGATTTGGAGGTGTATAAAAGCCTTTGCACCCGCATTAACGAAATGCAGGATTGGTTTGAAGACCATGGCTTCCCGGTTAAAGTACTAAATACCGGCGGTGGCTTAGGTGTTGATTACTACAGCCCCGACACCAACATTGCCGATTTTGAAAATTATTTCCAGGTTTTTAAAAACTTCCTGAATGTTAAACCAGGGCAAGAGGTACACTTTGAGCTTGGCCGTGCTTTGGTAGCCCAAAGCGCATCGCTGATATCGAGGGTACTGTATGTAAAAAATGGCAAAAAGAAAAATTTCCTGGTACTGGATGCCGGCATGACCGAACTGATACGCCCGATGCTTTACCAGGCTTATCACCAGATAGAGAATATAAGCAAGAGTCAAGAATCAAGAGTCAAGAATCAAGACAACTTATTACTGGCAACTGGCGATACGCAATCTGCAACCGATATCAAATACGATGTGGTAGGCCCCATTTGCGAAAGCACAGATTGTTTTCAGAAGGATGTTGACCTGCCGGAGTCATTCCGTGGCGACCTGATTGCTGTGCGTACTGCCGGAGCATATGGCGAAGTAATGGCCTCGGGGTATAACCTGCGTGATAGGGTTGGAAGTATCTATTCGGAATAGCTTGTTTTAAGTCGAAAGTTCTAAGTCGAAAGTCCGAAGTCTGATTTTGACTTAGAACTTAAGACTTTCCACTTAAAACTTTAAACCCACCCTGAACTGTACATAGGTACCACCTTCAACCACGGCAAAATATTGCTTCAATTGTATGAAATAGGAGAATGCAACATAAGTGGGCGTTTTGTAAGTTACATAGTCGTTTTTATTGTTGTTGTAAATATTGTCGTTGCCAAATGTTTCGCCAACAAATATCCTGAAACCCATTTGCGTATTGGGCTTGCGGCCGTGAAAAACAATTTCGCTGGTTAAGCCCCCGGTAAACAGTTCGGTGCGGGTATCGGTATAAAAGTTAGGATCGCCGGTTACGTCTTTCCTGAATCTGGCATAATCGCCAAATTCATGACTATAGGCTGCTTCAAAGCCAATAATCCTGATGTCGGTACGGCCATCATTATTGATATAGAAGTTGCCTGATAAACGGCCACCTACCGCGCCAAAGAATTTATCTTTAAAATAATGGGCATCGCCTTGTTGCAAATCATAATTTGCGTAGCTACCTAACGATGTAAAGGCTCCATAAGCCAGGTTGAAGTTTTTAAACGTGTGTGCTTCGCTGATGTTTAACTGGCCGCTGGTAAGCTGATCTGTAAGGTTATTGCCAAAATCGAGCACCAGTCCGGCAGATACATAAGTAGCCGATTTAACACTATCCATCGACATCGGTTTAGGCATGTAGGCAATATCGCTTTTATGCAGCGCAGGGCCGTAAACATGATCGCTGCATGAACTTAACAAACCTAAAAGTAGCGCTGCCGCCGGCAATAAGTATTTTACTTTCATAAAGGTATATTGGTGAAGAATTTAGGGATTAAAAAATCTTTACCAATAATACGCTAAAAACCTAAGTTATGTAACAAAGCCCTGCTAATAAATAGCTTTCTGCCTAAAATGCCAGGGCTTCTATGTACGCGTCATTAAAATCTTCTGAAAAATGGAGTACATTATCCAGGTGTTCAAACTCCTGGGCAACATGGGTGGTAGTAAGCACCACGGCTTTCATACCGGCGTTGGCAGCTGCTTCAACACCCTTGGGTACATCTTCAAATACTATACAGTTGGCTGGTTCGGTATTTAAAAGCTGCGCCGCCTTTAAAAATGTTTCGGGGTGGGGCTTACTTAAAAGCACATCATCGGCGCTTACTATTGCCGCAAAATAGTGCCTTATGTTCAGGTTATCCAGCACAAAGTCGATATTGAACGGGATTGCGGCCGAACCTATAGCCATCGGGATACCTTCTTGATAACCGGCTTCTAAAAATGCTCTTAAACCGGGTAAAAGTGCCAAATGGGGTAAAAATTCCTGCTGGTACTTTTGCTCTTTTTTGTAAGATAGATCGTTCATCTCATCAACAGTAAAGCGGTTGGCGCCAAACATTCTTGCCAGTACTTCGGGGTTTTTGCCATACATCTCTTTTTTTACTTCTTCCCAGGAAAAATTGCCGCCTAACTGGTCGTTTAAAAGCGTTTGCCAGGCTTTAGTATGATAGGGCATGTCATTTATCATGGTGCCATTAAGGTCGAATATAAAGGCCTTCATAGGTATATCTTAAATTTTGGCGCAAAATACACTTTATAAAAACTAAAAATTGCTTCCCCTCGTATATTCATATCATACACCGGTAGAATTTTAGTTAACCACATAGTTAATGCGATATTTAAAACGTAGCTAAAATAATAAGGGAAGTGTTGGGTTGTTTTTGCGTGATTATTGATTTAGCAAGTCCATTGGCCCAAAAGGCTGACGGACTTTTTTATTGATAGCTGGTTTGGCTATCGTGCCGTGGTCCCACTAAAGTTTGATGGTTGCACCAATATCAAAATAAAATATACCGGGTTTGTTTATCATGCTGCCGGTGATATTTGCCGGCAGCTTATTTTGCGAAATGGCATATGAAGGCGTGGCATGAAGTATCAGTACGCCAATTTTGTAGGCCATTGGTACCAAAAATTCATAATCAAGCAGGTTAAATTTACTCAGCCTGGTTTTTTGTTTAGCCAGTGCTTTTGCGGTATTTGCTGCAAGTTTGTATTTTTTTTGTGTAAGATAGGCGTCGTAAAAATTTTGAGTACCTGCATTCACCTCTGCCAATGGCGAAATAACCAAAAAATCGTCATCGTTGATAATACCTGTAGTTATGAAATCGTGGGATAAGCCTGCATTTACAAACACATCGTTTTTAAACCCGTTACTCACAAAGTTATAGTCGGCACCTATAGTAGGGGTTATAATACCTGAAATGTCATAATCAAGACTTGCGTTGATGGTGCTGTTTATTGACGAACCTATTTGTGTACTGTTTTTATTATAAAATAATTTTGAAAATGAGGTTTCGGCGCTCAGGTTATCGGTAATATCAAAATCATAGCCGCCTGTAAGGTTTCCTTCGTCAAGTTTGCCGGTAATTCGGTTGGGTATATAAGTAACGCTGCCCGAAAAATATACACCGTTGCTAAAAGTATACTTCATATCAGGTATTAGCATCGGGGTTTTTATGGTATCTGCACGCCCCATAATTACATTGTTGTTCAAATAACTAAGACCGAATTTGAAAGCGCCTGCTTTGTCATCTTTATCACTCTTATCTGTTTTATCAACCTTATCTACAGGGTTACCTTGAGCAAGAATTTGATTTGCACAAAGCAAACAAAGGGTAACTATCAATATTGAAGCGGATACAATTTTCATTCTTTTTTATACATCAATCAAATGGCAACTGTTGGGCTTTACCATTATTATAAAATCGGAATACCAGTTGTTAGCCCGGCTGCCTGCGGCAGGATAGGGAATACGATTCCATCTCTGTTATTAACGCTCAAGGCTTAAATAAGGATATAAAAAAAGCTGCTTGTTTAAAAGCAGCTTTTTTGTATCAAAATTACATTTTACCTTACATGTGTTGCGTGGTGTTTTACCACGTCATGTTTGGCCTGCCTTATTTCTTTCTTTATATCTTTTACTTCTTCCTTGGCTGTCAGGCGTACTTCCCTCGCAGTTTTAACGTTTTTCCTTGCAGCTTTTACATCTTCTTTTGCTGTAGCCAGGTTGGCTTTGGCCGCCGCTATAGTTACTTTATCTGCTTTTTGAGCAATGGCTGCATCCAGTGTTGCCTGCGCAGCTGCCAGTTCCGTTTCGGCGGCGGTTAAGTTTGTTTTAGAGGTTGCTACTTCGGTTTTGGAGGCAACAAGGTTCACTTTTTCATCTACTTTGGTTGGGGCAGCAGGGCTTGAGGTTTGAGCGAAAGCCACGGCTGAAAATAACGTACTGAACGTTAACAGAATTATACTTTTCATGACTTTTTTGTTGGTTCGGATTGGTTATGGTTGTTTACGTTTTTTGCAACTATTTAGTTACACGCATATGACGTAACGGTTATCAAAAGGTTTAAGTGTAACTGCCCACAAATATAATATTTATGTTGGCTAATTTCTCAAAACAATTATTTGTTGGATGTGCCATTACGTGAAGGTCTAGTGCCATAGTGACGTAAATTTAATTTGAAAATTTGAGAATTTGAAGATTTGGAAATTAGTTTTTAAGTTTTTCAAAACTGTTGACTTTTAGCTGTTTAGTAGTTATTGATGTGCTTTGTTTTTTAAAACAGGCATTTTCGTTCCTGAATCTTCAGATTCTCAAATCTTCAAATCGAAGAATTTTCCCTACCTTGGTGCCTTTAATAAATAACATAATGCAAAAAGAAGGAACAGTAAAATTTTTTAATGAAACAAAAGGTTTTGGATTTATTACACCAACAAGCGGTGGCCAGGACATTTTTGTTCATTCGACAGGCCTGATCGATGAGATCCGCGAAAACGACAAAGTTGAATTTGAAGTTGAAAACGGCAGAAAAGGTTTAAATGCGGTAAATGTAAAAGTTATCTAAGTATAATATAACCATTAAGCATACCAGGCATCCGCTTTTTAGTGGATGCCTTTCTTTTTTAGTCATTGGTCATTCCGCTGCGCCGTCATTAGTCATTAGGC
>NZ_JBFUIA010000050.1:0-34342 GCF_056402115.1 Mucilaginibacter sp. P4_C11
ACCTTTCACCTTTCACCTTTCACCTTTCACCTTTCACCTTTCACCTTTCACCTTTCACCTTTCACCTTTCACCTTTCACCTTTCACCTTTCACCTTTCACCTTTCACCTTTCACCTTTCACCTTTCACCTTTCACCTTTCACCATTGTATCATTACCGTACGCCCCATGTTACATAAGCGTACAGTTATTATTTATTTGATTTTAATTAACTTACTGATAATTAGCTGTTTGAAAGTTTGGTATATTATTGATACCTGAATCATAAAATGATTATTATTATTGCTGTTAAGTAAAATTTAAATCACTAATTCACCAACTTATTAATTCACAACAAAAAATGTTATCACTTCAGCATATTTCAAAATACTACCAGGTAAGTGGACTAAAAAATTACGTGCTCAACGATCTGAGCCTTGAGGTTGACGAGGGCGAGTTTATTTCTATCATGGGGCCATCAGGATCTGGTAAATCAACGTTGCTTAATGTTATAGGTATGCTGGATGAGCCAACCGACGGCTATCACTATTTTGCAGGCCACGCTGTACACCAGCTTAAAGAAAAACAACGCTCGGCTTTGTATAAACAATACATTGGCTTTGTTTTCCAGGCTTATCACCTTATTGACGAGCTTACTGTGTATGAAAACATCGAAACTCCGCTAATTTACCAGGATTTTAAAAGCTCGGAACGTAAAGCCATGGTTGCAGATATACTGGATAAATTTAACATAGTTGGCAAAAAAGACCTTTTCCCGGCACAGTTATCGGGCGGTCAGCAGCAATTGGTAGGTATTGCCCGTGCGTTGATTGCCAAACCAAAATTGTTATTAGCCGATGAGCCAACAGGTAACCTTAACTCCAAACAAGGCGAAGAGATCATGGAGCTTTTTCGCAAGCTGAACAAAGAAGATAAAGTAACCATTATACAAGTAACCCACTCCGAAAAAAATGCCGAATACGGTACGCGCATCATTAACCTGCTCGACGGTAAAATAGCATCATCAAAACAACTCTGATCATCATATAGTAATGCGATATTTTAAATTTATATTTTTTGGTTTGATAGCACTGTCGGCAACACAGGTACAGGCGCAAACCGATTCTGTTCTATCTATCAGGCAATGTGTTGACATTGCGATAAAAAACAACCTCGACGTTAAAAAAAGTGAGCTTGATATGCAGCGGCTGGAAATCGGCTACAAACAAGCTAAAGAGTATTTGCTGCCTACCATTAGCGGCGATGTTAACCATAGCATAAATAATGGCCGCAGTTTAAATACTTACACCTACAGCTATGTAAACCAATCGCTTACGTCGGGTAATTATAGTTTAAATGGCAGCCTTACCTTGTTTAGCGGCCTTCAAAATTTAAACAATATCAAACAAACCTCGCTTTCATACCAGGCGGGTAAAATGGATTTTCAGCAGGCTAAAGACCAGATAACTATACAGGTTATAACAGCCTACTTATCTGTTTTGGATAATGCAGAATTATTAAACCAGGTAACCAATCAACTGGAAGTATCAAAGAAACAGGTTGAGCGCTTAACCATTTTAGAAAAAGAAGGCGCTAATAAGCTGCCTGGTGATTTGTACGATTTGAAAGGTACTTACGGTGATAACCAGCTGAATTTTGTTGCCGCAAAAAGTGCGTTGGAGGTTTCAAAACTTAGCCTGATGCAAATGTTAAACATTCCGTATAACAAAAACCTGAAGCTTGAACCATTGAGCGTGCAGGATGTATCAAGCAAAACGGATGCATCGTCAGAACAGGTGTACGATACAGCGCTGCAACAGCTGGCTTTCATTAAAGCAGCCGAATTGCGGAGCAGGAGCGCCGAAAAGGGTGTTAAAGTTACCCAGGGTGCGTTACTACCTACACTCTCACTGGGAGCTGGTATTTTTACCAACTACTCCAGCGCTGCCCAAAAATCAACTTTTATTGATTCGGCCGAAGTAAATACGGGTTCATATATTAAAGGGCCGGGCGGAAATCAGCCGGTGTATACCAAGGTGGCAAATAACAGTATTCAAAATATTGGTTATTATGATCAGTTTAAAAACAACTACAATACGCAAATAAGCCTGAGTTTACACATTCCGATATTAAACTATTTTCAAAACCGCAACAAAGTTTCGCTGGCAAAAATCAACTACCAGGAAGCAAAGTATGTCGAGAATAATGCTAAAATAGTTTTGAAACAAAGTGTTGAACAAGCCTATCTGAACATGACGCTGGCTTACGAAAGATATACCGTTTTACTTGAACAGGTTAAAGCGTACTCAGAATCATTCAGAATAGCCGAGATCCGTTTTAATGCCGGCGTATTAACGTCTGTTGAATTTGTATTGACAAAAAACAACCTCGACCGTACCAAGCTTGCAATGATAAACGCGCGGTACGACTGCTTTATCTACAACAAAATATTAGATTATTACCAGGGCAAATTAACGCTTTAAAAAAAACAGAAAAGTTTTAGGAATTGTAAAAAAGTTTTACATTTATCGCAGAAATTATTTCTGATATGTCCGGTTTATATTTTTGGCGCCAGGAAGCCCAATGATGTAAACCGGATTGCTATTTAAGGGCTTTGCTAAATTACCTTAGGCTACTTATAATATTTTTACATAAATTTATCGCCTAATCATAACCCTTTGAAAATGAAAAAAACATTCTTACTTACATTTAGTATCTGCCTGTTATCTATAGGCTTTGCATCTGCCCAGGTGATACCAAGCTTTTCATTTGGCGCTAAAGCCGGATTAAACTTTTCGGCATTTCCTGCAAACGGAAAATATGACAACAGCTCGCAAGCCGGTTATTTAGGTGGCGTTTGGGCACGGTTCGGCGCACTTGGCTTTAATTTCCAACCGGAATTATATGCCACAGCAAAAAACCTGACTATTAAGGACGATTTAGGAAATGAGAACAAAGCTAAGTTTACGAGTTTGGATGTGCCCTTGCTTATTGGTACAAAAATAGGTGCGTTCGGTTTAGGCGGACGTTTTTATGGAGGCCCTGTTCTTTCTTTTACTATTAACAAAGATCAAGGTATTGCCGATGCGACTAAACTAAACTATAAAGATGCTAACTACGGCATCCAGCTTGGCGCCGGTGTAGATATCAAAGATTTTTCGGTTGATTTAAGGTATGAAGGCGGTTTAAATAAAATCGGTTATGGCCCCGGTTATTCACATACCCGCGTTAGCATCTTTAGTCTTTCATTAGCTTATAAAATATTTTCGCTGTAAAAGGTTAAATCCTAAACGATATTATTACAAGGCTTGCCGTACCGTGGCAGGCCTTTTTTTATTCAAGTCTTACCGCTGGTTACTCAACATAAAAGTGTCTTTTTAGTATTATAATTTCAGGCTAATTGGCAATAATAGTATTATACTTATTGTAAGTTGTACACCTATATTTAAATTCCGGTTTTTATCCAATAAAAAACAGGTAAAGGGTGTAGCATAATGAGTATAAATTCAAATAAAGTTAAAGTTTTAGCAGGCAGATTAACAGGTATATTTTTATTGCTGTTGATTGTTCAATTAGGGGTTGCTCAAATTAAAGATACTTCGTCAAATCCAATCAGGTTAAACCAAATTGGCTTTTATCCAAATGGCCCCAAAAAGGCAATAGTTTTAAGCGGCGATGGCCGTTCATTTACCATCCGCGCGTTAAATAAACGTACTGTATTCAGGGGTATTTTAACACCGTCTGTAAACCCGTCGTTCGCGGGCAAAACCACATATATAGCAGATTTTAGCAGTTTTAATAAACCGGGCGAGTACGTGTTGACTGTAACCGGCGCAGGAAATTCTTATCCATTTAAAATAACAGGTAATGTTCACCAAAACGTAGCTAAAGGGGTTATCAAAGCCTATTACTTTATGCGGGCATCAACTGCGCTGCCGGTAAAGTATGCCGGTAAATGGAGCAGGGCAGAAGGGCATCCTGATGATAAGGTATTGGTGCATCCTTCCGCCGCAAGCGATAAACGGCCGGCCGGTACCATTATCTCATCGCCCCGTGGTTGGTACGATGCCGGCGACTATAACAAATACGTGGTAAACAGCGGCATCAGCACAGGTACCTTACTTTCGTTATACGAGGATTATCCTGCCTACATGAAAACCGTTAAGCTTAATATACCCGAAAGCGGTAATGGCGTGCCCGACCTGCTGAACGAGGTGCTCTGGAACCTGCGGTGGATGCTTACCATGCAGGATCCTAACGATGGCGGTGTGTATCATAAATTAACCAACGCAGTATTTGATAAGTTTGAAATGCCGGATAAAGATCCCACGCCCCGGTATGTAGTACAAAAAGGTACGGCCGCAGCTCTTGATTTTGCCGCGGTTATGGCACAGGCCTCAAGAATTTTTAAGCGATTTCCGCAACAAACACCAGGCCTGGCCGATTCATGCCTCATCGCAGCAAAAAAAGCCTGGCAATGGGCCGCTAATAATCCAAATGTTGCTTACCGGCAGGATGAGAATAATAAAAAGTTTAGTCCGGCTGTAACCACCGGCGGTTATGGCGATAACAATTTTACCGATGAATTTATCTGGGCAGCATCCGAATTGTTTGTTAGCACCCGTGATGCTGGTTTCCTGAAAAATATCAGCCTGTTGCCCGATGATAAAATGCCTGTACCGGCCTGGGGYCAGGTGAAGCTACTGGGCTATTATACGCTGCTTAAAAACAACGCAGCCATTCCTGAATTGCCCGAGATTAAAAAAAGATTAATAAACACCGCCGACGGGTTGATCAAAGGTGTGGATGACAATGCTTACCAAACCTCGATGACACTATCTGCCCGGCATTTTGGCTGGGGCAGCAACTCAGATGCGGCCAACCAGGGGGTTTTACTATTACAGGCTTACCGGTTATCGCACGATAAAAAGTACCTGGATAACGCGCTGACCGACCTGGATTATCTGCTGGGAAGAAACGCTACAGGATACTCGTACGTAACAGGTTATGGCACTAAAACGCCTATGCACCCGCATCACCGCCCATCTGCAAGCGATGGGGTAACTGACCCGATACCTGGATTGTTGGTGGGCGGGCCAAACCCCGGCATGCAGGATGGTATCAAAGTGCCATCTAAAGTGCCCGACGAAGCTTACATCGACGATACCCAGGCCTATGCAGCCAATGAAGTTACCATAAATTGGAATGCCCCAATGGCATACCTTGCTAACGCGATAGAAGCTTTGCAAAGTCAGCTAAGCGTAAAAACGAAATCAACTAACTCGAAACCTCTCAAATAAAATCAATCAACAAATGCGAAAAATTTACATAACGGCAGCAAGTTTACTTTTGCTCAATGTAATGTCACCGGCAGTACAGGCTCAAAAAAAGCCGGTGGTGAGTGCTATCGATGCAAAGGTAAATGCCCTGATAGCTAAAATGACATTGGAAGAAAAAGTAGGTCAGATGACCGAAGTTACCTCCGATGTGGTGTCAAAAACAAATGTGGCCGATCATCAGCTAGATGCCGATAAGCTAAAAGAAGCCATCATGAAATATCATGTAGGCTCTATCCTTAATGTAAGCGGGCATGCCTACAGCCGCGAGCATTGGTATGATGTAATATCGACCATCCAAAAAGCCGCCGACCAGGACCGTTTAAAAATTCCGGTTATTTATGGTATAGATGCCATACATGGTGTAACTTATACCGTAGGCAGCACGCTGTTTCCGCAGGAAATTGCTGTGGCGGCCACATTTAACCGCGATATTGCCCATAAAGCAGGTGAAATTACTGCCTATGAAACCCGTGCCAGCTATATTCCATGGAATTATTCGCCGGTGCTCGATTTGGGAAAATCGGCCCTTTGGCCACGCATTTATGAAACCTTTGGCGAAGATCCGTACCTGGTGAAAACCATGGGCGCAGCTATCATAAAAGGCTACCAGGGTAATGATGTAGGCGATAAATACCATGTAGCCGCCTGTATGAAGCATTACCTGGGCTATAGCTTTCCGTTAAGCGGTAAAGACCGTACCCCGGCCTGGATCCCTGACCGTTATATGCGCGAATACTTTTTGCCTTCGTTTGCTGAAGCCGTAAAGGCCGGTGCCAAAACATTAATGATCAACTCGGGCG
This sequence comes from Mucilaginibacter sp. P4_C11, assembly GCF_056402115.1. Taxonomy (NCBI): domain Bacteria; kingdom Pseudomonadati; phylum Bacteroidota; class Sphingobacteriia; order Sphingobacteriales; family Sphingobacteriaceae; genus Mucilaginibacter; species Mucilaginibacter sp. P4_C11. The sequence goes on from NZ_JBFUIA010000050.1 coordinate 6,117, forward strand.
AAATTAATGGGGTACCCGTACATGCCAGCAAATATTTGTTGACCGATGTATTGCGCGGCGAACTGCATTTTGATGGCATAGCCGTTACAGACTGGCGCGATATTCAATACCTGCATGATCGTCATCATATAGCTGCCACCCAAAAGGATGCAGTGATGATTGCGGTTAACGCCGGTGTTGATATGAGCATGGTACCTTACGATTATACTTTTTTTACTTACCTGGTTGAGCTGGTTAAGGAAGGCAAGGTGTCCATGGCCCGTATTAACGAAGCTGTACACCGTATTTTGAAAGTTAAGTACGAACTGGGCTTATTTGAACGCCCGGTTGGCAATCCTGCTGATTATCCGAAATTCGGATCGGAAGAGTACCGTATGGCAAGCGTGCAGGCTGCAAATGAGGCCATCACATTGCTTAAAAACAACAGCAACGTGCTGCCACTTAAAAAAAGCATGAAGGTACTGGTAACCGGCCCTACGGCCAATACTATGCGTTCGTTAGACGGGGGATGGAGCTATACCTGGCAAGGTGATGAATCGGATAAGTTTGCCGCTAATAAAAACACCATATTGGAAGCTATTCAGCAAAAAATAGGAAAAAACAACGTTAGCTATGAAGCTGGTGCTGCTTTCGACAGCCTGCAAAACATCGACGAAGCTGTTAATGCCGCTAAAAAAGCCGATGTGGTGGTACTTTGCCTTGGCGAATTATCCTATACCGAAAACGTAGGTAATATCGAAGACCTGAATCTTCCTCCTGCTCAAATTCAACTGGCACAGGCCTTGGCAAAAACAGGGAAACCAGTAATATTGGTATTGGCCGAGGGCCGCCCAAGGATTGTTACTGATGCCGAGAAACTTTCGGCAGCTACGCTGATGGCTTATTTACCGGGTAATGAAGGCGGCGATGCTATCGCAAGCATTTTATTTGGCGATGTGAACCCATCGGGTAAATTGCCGATAACCTATCCGCGTTTCCCTAACGCTTTAAATAACTATTACCGTAAAAACCTTGAAAACGGCAACCCTGATGATAAACATGGTTACAATCCATTATACGAGTTCGGCACAGGTTTAAGCTATACCACATTCAGTTACAATAACCTGCATATCAGCAAGCCTGAGCTAAAGGATAACGAAACCTTAACGGTTACGGTTGATGTTAAAAACACCGGGCAGGTTGAGGGTAAAGAATCGGTGCTGTTGTACACCAGCCAGCAATATGCCAGCATTGCTCCGGATACCAAACGTTTAAGGGCGTACGATAAAATCTCGTTAAAACCAGGCGAAACAAAAACGGTATCATTTAAAATAACCCCGAAAGACCTCGCCTTTGTAAACGATATAAGCAAAACCGTAACCGAAGCAGGGGAGTTTAAGATCATGGTAGGCGATCAAACACAAAGTTTTAACTATGTATCTGCGGCTACGGTTCCATCGAGAACAGGTAGACTATAATTTGAACTGAAAGCAGAAGGCTTAATGCCCAAAACCAGGAAATAACGTTACCGAAGCAGATATTGAGAATTAGCGTGAGCCGAATTTTCAATATCTGCTTTCTGTTTTTGATGCCTGTTAAAAGCTTTCCGCCTCAGGCTTTCAGCTTTTAGCATTACATTTGTTTGCCGATTATTAATAATTATAACTAAGATGAAGAAGATTTTGTGCTCTGGTATTTTGCTGTTAAGCTTCCTTAATTTTTCGTGCTCAAAAGGTAAAACCGATAAAACGCCAGATCCTGTTGTTGATCCGCCGGTTACCATCGTGAAGGGTGCTGATGTTAGCTGGGTTACCGAAATGGAAGCCAAGGGTATCAAGTTTTACGACAAATCGGGCGCGCAGCAGGATTTGTTTGCACTGTTAAAAAGCCTCGGATTTAATGCCATAAGGCTACGTGCCTGGGTTAACCCAACAAATGGCTACTGCAACACTGCCGACGTGGTGGCTAAAGCGCTGCGTGCCAAAGCCCAGGGTTTTAATATTATGATTGATTTTCATTACAGCGATACCTGGGCCGATCCGGGTAAACAGGCCAAGCCAGCCGCCTGGGCCGCACCCGATTTTGCCACTTTGACCACCACGGTGCACGATTATACCAAAAGTGTGATGAATACCTTAAAAGATAATGGTATAACCCCGATATGGGTACAGGTTGGTAACGAAACTAACGATGGCATGCTTTGGGAAGATGGCCGCGCCTCAAAAAACATGGCCAATTTTGCAGCCCTAATCAAAAGCTGTTATGCTGCAGTTAAAGAAGTGAGCCCAACAAGCCAGGTAATTGTACACATCTCCAACGGTTATGATAACGGTCTTTTTCGCTGGATGTTTGATGGGTTGAAAGCCAACGGAGCCCAGTGGGATATCATTGGCATGTCCTTATACCCATCCAAAACAAACTGGGCCGATTTGGATTCGCAATGTTTAACCAACATGAACGATATGGTTTCCAGGTATTCAACCCCGGTTATGGTGGTTGAGGTAGGGATGGAAGCTGGCGCACCGACAGAATCTAAAGCTTTCCTTTTGGATATTATCAGCAAAGTAAAAGCTGTAAATGGCAGCAACGGCAAAGGCGTTTTTTATTGGGAACCCGAAGCCTATAACAGCTGGCAGGGTTATGGTTTAGGAGCTTTTGACGCCTCCGGAAAACCTACTGTGGCGCTGGACGCATTTGCCAATTAAAAGGCACAAAAAAACGCAATATAATTAAGCATCGCGTTTTTAATAATCTTAAAATATCAATTTTGTAAAATCTCCGGGGTGTGATTAAAAATCATGATATAGATTTCTGAACGAGCTTCTCAGTCCAAAGGTAAGCATCGTTGTTTTGTTATCTGCTTTAGCACTTTTTTCCTGGCGGTATAAACCGCTTAATTCAAAACGGAGGTTATATTTAGGGTTAATCAAAAATGAAATGGTGCCTTCGGCATAGTAAAGCTGGGTGCTTAGTCCCTGGCCAACGGTTGTGGTGGTAGTTGCCGTTGGTACAAATGGTTTATTCACAATTTTGCCATTGTTGCCGGCGGCGAGCGAATCGGTACCGTACTTGGCGTAATTTACCTGCCCTTGCAGATCAATCCTACCAAAAGAGTAGTTTAGGATGCCCAGGGCTTCCCTGAAATTTGCACCATAAGGATGTGCTAACGGATCGCCATAAAAATTGTAGCTGCTTATGGTGTTGGCACTTTGATAAGTATACGGTTTAACTGTATTAAATTCAAAGAGGTAGTTAAAGTGCTTAACAGCAAAAAGATCGGCTCCGCGGATACCCACCTGAACACCATTGGTATTATCTGCATTATTACCCGAGAAAAAACTACCAGCTTTAAACCTATCCAGCAATAACTGGGCGTACAATGCGGTTTTATCAAGGATTTTGTATTTGGCTGTAAACCCAACCAAAGTATTGTCTTTTGGTTGCTGAGATGGCCCCAATGAACTGGAGAAGAAAATTGGATTTATCATGTTGGCATCAAAGCCGCGCCTGTTGCCGGTTGCATCTGCTTCCGGAGAAATAAGAGCGTTAAAGAAACCAAACGAAACCCGGTTACTCACGTTCCAATCGATGTAATGAAAAAATGCCCATTTGCGGCGGTTGCTTCCAAACGTATCGAATTTTTTTTCTTTCACGTCTTCAATATAAGCCCAGGTAGCCATATACTGTACATGTTTACCAAGATTAGCCGTTACCCTTAACAAGGGCATATTGGCGGCATAATCTGATAACAACAACGACCGGTAACCATCCCCGATAAACATTTTATCCTCGCCCAGGGTAACGTTCACGTTTTTTGTAACATTATAAGATATGATTGCTGTTACATACGACCAATCTGCCGAGTTTTTGGCTATGCCCTTGTAATTCCTTAAATAAGCCTGGCCTGGTATAAATTGATTGGCATTTACAACAGTATTATAATACGTGGGGAATTTGGCAGCATTTTCAAAACCGCTGGTGTAAAAAGAAAAGTTTTTGCCAACAGTACCGCCAAACTGGTAGCCCCGGGTATTTAAATAATTACTTGAATTTACCGTTAAATTTGCGAATTGCCCTTGCGACGAAAATGTTTGAGCCGGACCGCCGCTTTTTGCGTTAAAATCCTTACTTACGTCTAAATCAAGAATAATATCCCCGTAAAAAGTATAGTTAGGCCTGTTAACTTCAAAAAGGTGTTCATTTAATAGTTTGCGTGTAAACCAGCTTTTACGGTCGGGATTTACGCCAACATTCATCACCGAATCATAACTATGCTGGATAAGGCTATCTATCAAAAATGGGCGTAACGAACTGTGGAATGCAGTTTTAGTTGAATAAATATCGGCGTTGAATTTTTGGTACAACTGGTAGGAGTTTGGCAGATAAGTTGACTGCGCCTTAACTCCTTGAACCGAAACCAGGATGACTCCGGCTAACAAAAATAATTTTATGGATAAAAATGGGTAGATTTTTTGCATCGCAACAAAATAAGTATTATTTATGGTAAGATAAAAATTTTCATTGGTAATAGATTTGCAGAACGTGTTTTGATGTGTGAATATGGCTGTTCTAAAAAGTTAATAAATGTTAAATTTGGCACAGGCAAACTGTTTTTTTTAATTACCATTTAAAAATAGTGATATTTGCCCGCGCGATAAAAATCCTTACTATTTATATAAATGCAGTACAAAAAAATCAATAATCTTTTAGGCTGGCTTTGCTTTGTTATAGCTTCAATTACCTACATTTTAACATTAGAACCGTCAGTTAGTTTTTGGGATTGCGGTGAATTTATTTCATGCGCCTACCGGTTGCAGGTAGCTCACCAACCGGGGTACCCTGTTTTTGCCATGTTGGGCAAGCTATTTTCATTGCTTTCCTTCGGTAATAATGCTAAGGTGCCTTATTATACAAACATGGGTTCGGCTATTGCAAGCGGGGCTACCATAATGTTTTTATTTTGGACAATTACTGCATTAGCCAAAAAATTATTACTCAACAAACGCGAAGATGAGGTTAGCCAAACAAACCTGATATTGATTATGGGTGCCGGCCTGGTTGGCGCATTGGCGTTCACATATACCGATACTTTCTGGTTCTCGGCTGTCGAAACCATAGTGTTTGCTTTATCGTCACTATGTACAGCCATTGTATTTTGGGCCATTTTAAAATGGGACGCCCACGCCGATGAAAAAGGCGCCGATAAATGGCTGGTTTTTATTGCCTATGTTATAGGTTTATCAATAGGTATCCACCTGCTTAATTTATTAACCATACCAGCTTTGGCTATTGTTTATTTCTTCCGCAGGAGTAAAAATATCAACGTGGGCAATGGTATATTGGCATTTTTGGCCGGGATAGTTATCCTGGGCCTGGTACAGTATGGCGTTAGGGGATACACCATTAAGTTTGCTGCTTATTTTGACCTTTTCTTTGTAAATAGCCTGGGAATGGGCTTTGGCAGCGGGGCTTTCTTTTTTATGCTAATTATAGTGGCCGCGCTTGTATTGGGTATTATATATAGTATCCGTGCAAAAAAGCCAACGCTTAACCTGGCATTGTTATGCCTGGCGTTCATTTATTTTGGTTATGGCTCATTTGCCTATATTCCTATCAGGGCAACCGCAAACCCCGATTTAAATAACTCGCACCCAGATAATGCATTTACCCTTTATGGTTATTTAAACCGCATTCAGTACGGCGAAAATCCTTTATTGGTTGGACAATACTATGATGCCCAGGTTACCGAGCAAAAGGAGGGAAGTATCATTTATCGTAAGGGAAATACTAAATATGAGAATGCTGGTAAAAAAATTGAAACGGTATATGATCATACCACAATTTTGCCGCGCATGTACAGTACCGACCCGCAGGATGTACAGTTTTATAAAGAGTGGCTACGCATCCCTGAAGGACAGGCGCCAAACTTTGCAAACAACTTAAGCTGGATGTTTACCTGGCAAATGTACCAGATGTACTGGCGTTATTTTTTATGGAATTTTGTTGGCCGCTACAATGATGCCGATGGGCAACAAAGTATGGTAGCCATTGATGGTAACTGGACAACCGGGATATTTGATGGCGGCAGGCATCTACCAAAGTCAGTTACAAGTGCTGTAACCTATACGCCATTATATGCTTTACCGCTCATTATCGGTTTAATTGGGGCTGCTTATCATTTTAACCGTAAAAAGAAAGATGCGCTGGTAGTGTTGTTACTTTTCTTCTTTACAGGGCTGGCTATCGTGTTATATGTTAATCAAGCCAATGTACAGCCGCGCGAGCGTGATTACTCCTACGTTGGCTCCTTTTATGCGTTTGCCATTTGGATAGGCTTAGGCGTTATAGCTATTGCCGAAAGCGCCCGTAAGTTTATTGACGGTAGAACCGCCGCTTTAGCATCAACAGCTATATGTTTATTGGCTGCGCCTGTTTTGCTGGCCAGCAAAGAGTGGGGCAATCATGATCGCTCAACAAAAATGACTCCGCATGATATGGCTTATAACTACCTGATATCGTGCCCTAAAGATGCCATCTTATTTACCTATGGCGATAATGATACCTACTCGTTATGGTATGATCAGGAAGTTGAAGGCATCAGGCCCGATGTACGCATCGTGAACCTGAGTTTATTTACCGGCGACTGGTACATCCGCCAGATGCAGAAAAAAATGAATGAATCGGATCCTTTGCCTATTACCATGCCTTATGATAAATATAAGGAGGGTGTACGCGATGCCATTTATTTTAACGACAAGAAATTGGACGGTCCGCAGGAAGTAAAAGAAGTTTTTGACTTTATAACATCTGATGATAAAGCTACACAAGTTGAATACCAAAGCGGCGATTTTGGAAATTACCTGCCTACCAAAAACCTAAAACTAACCATAAACCCAGACCAGGTAGTAAAAATGGGCGTGGTAACGCCAGATCAAAAAAGCAGGCTTGCAAGCATAATGGATTGGAAATTTCCGCCAAATTATGTAACTAAAGAGAACCTGGCCATATTAGATATACTTGCACATAATAACTGGAAAAGGCCTATTTGCTTTACTACAACCATCGGCAATGAAAACCTGATTGGTTTGCAGCCATATTTGTATAAAGAGGGTTTTACATACCATTTAATACCTTTCCAAAAAGATACAACGGTACATGATCAGTTGAGTAAAACCAACACCATGGTGATGTACAATAATGTGATGACCAAGTTTAAATTCGGCAACTTTAAAACGGCTAAATATCTTGATCACGAATCAACATCTATGTTTTACCCGGTAATGACCACTACTTTTACCGACTTGATTCAAAACCTGATGAAGGAAGGACATAATGACCTGGCTTTGAAAGTACTGCACAAATACGACCAGGAAATGCCCGATATCAACCCTTACATTGATATAGCCGGCCGTAAAATATTTTTAATACAGATGGCATTTCAATTAAATGATGTAGTGTTGGGTACCAAAATGGCAAACCATCTTGATGAGTACGTAACCGATCAACTTGATTATAATTATCATTTGCTAACTACAAACGATAACACCTTGAGCAAGCGTGATATACAAATTGGTTTGCAGATACTAAATGGAATGACCGACTTTGTAAAAGAAAACAATCAGCCGGCGTTATTTAAGAAATTCGATGGGCAGTTAAAGGATTACGTTAAAAAGTTTGCACCATTATTGAATGACGGGCAACAGTAGTAGCCCCCTCTAAATCTCCCCCGGGCGGGGGAGACTTTTGATTTGTATGGCATAAAAGGAAATTTTTTAAAAGGAAATTTCCTTTTATGCTTTTATAGGGAGCTTTTTTTACGTTTATTGTTTTTATAGATTGATTGTTTTGCGTGTAGTTGACCAAACCAACCAAAGCTCAACCAATAAACGGCCATCAATATTGGGCTATCAAATAACAAGAAAATCAGTAAGCTTAAAACCGCAACCCAATAGTGATATAAGGCAACGATCCCTCTTTTGAAAAGCCCATCACCGCCTCAATTAATATCAGCTGTGCGGGGATAATATAAAAGCCGCCGCCATAGCCATCATGCCACTGATCTGATTTTTCGCCGGGTACCCAAACGCGGCCTACATCGTTAAAGCCGATAATACCCAGGGATCCGGGTAGGAGGTATGACGTAAAATCCAACAGTTTAAGGCGTAATTCCAGATTGTTATAGGCAATAGTTTTGCCGGTAAACCTGTTGGTGTGGAAACCACGGAAATTTTGCGCACCGCCAAGTTTCATCAGCTGAAAATACGTGGCATCACCAACCGTAGTGCCAAGGCCGGTTCTGTTGGCTATCACCAATATTGAATCCTGGTCGGGATTGAGGTAAAAGCTAAACTCCGACAGGATTTGCCCGTAGGTGTTGTGGCTGTTTTTGCTCAAGCCGGTGTAGCCACCAATGGTAGTATTCCATAAAATTCCTTTTGTTGGGATGGTTGCCTTGTTACGGGTATCCAACCGGGCGTTGGCCAAAACGCCGGTGTAGAATTTTGTACCAAATACATTTTGATCGGGATTGGCCTGGTTGTATCCATTTAAAAAACGACTGGTATTGTTTGAAGCACTGCTGTTATAATATTGCCCGGCTATGCCCTCACTAAACTGCCAGTTATTATTGGTTTGACTAAGGGATACATTGGCAGTAACAAAATCGTAACGGTTACGATAATAGCTAATTTCCTTATCGCCCTCGTTTTCAAAAACGGTATTGTTGCCTATGCCAAAAAAGTTACTAAGGTTGTGCGGGCCCAAGGATTTGATATTAATACCCAGGTCATTATTACCTATAGCCTTCTTCCAATCGGCCATGTAGGTGAGCATGAATGATTGCCTGCCCAGGTTATAATTCACCAGGAATTCATCGCGGAAAGCATAAGGTTCTTTTCTGAAGCCATGCTTTTCCCAGGATAAACCGGCTATCAATGAAATTCCTAAATCCGGGCTATAATTGGCCAGTATGATGGGCTCAAACCTGTCAAATTTAAAACTCTTTTTATCGTACTGATTTACTGATGTATCTGTTGACGTACGAATCTTCGTGTCGGCAGATGATGGTAACTTATTCTGCTGATCGGATCTATCGTACACATACAAACTGTTTCTGTTGTGCAGGTTTTTGTCTATGTAAAAACTATCTACCCCATCACCGCCAACCATCCGCACTTTTATAGGCGATGGATTGCTACCGGTAACTACAAACTGATCGTCGCCGGCAAAACCGTATAACCTTACCTCTTCGGTTACACCCGGTTTAAAGGTGCGTTTGTAGGTTATTTTATCAACACTTCCATCTTTTTTGATCTTATTAACGGTAACCGTAAGGTTGCCTCCGGCTTCATTACTAATGGTAAACTTATCAGTTTTATCACTTGCGGGTATCTCTACCTGTTTTGCTATAAAACGATAATATTCCGTGGCCTGCTTATTCAATATGTTCCTGCGGGCAATCATTTTGCTGATAATTTCCACTCCCGAAAGTTTGAAAATGGTATCGGGCATCCGTTTAACCGCACTTTTTATCAGGTTATCGGTTAACGTATTTTGCACAAAAGCTATCTGTTCTTTCCAATCCTCTTCGCTTAGGTCATTCAGGAAATAACGGTCAAAATACCGGGCGTTAAAATTCCAGCCGTTGATGTCCCTTATTTCGCCACTGTAACCCTGGAACTTTGATTTGAGCCATTGGTGCGCCACTATCCAGGGAAAAAGTCCCGAAGTTTTGTAATACACCTGGTCGCGGTCACGTGGTACGGGTTCATAGGTGGCTCCCTTTTCGCCTTCCAGTTTTTCCCAGCGCCATTGGTCTTCGTGCCTGTCCCAATCGCCCAGCAGCATATCCAGCAGGCGGGCGCGCAGTACGGTTTTTTCATCAACCCGGTTATCGTTGTCGTCTTGTAGCTTACGCTGCACTTTATCGGTGTTGTCGGTTTTTTCGGCATCCAACGGTTCGCGCTCTTCAAACAAGAAAACCTGGTTGGCAAAATCCTTGCGGTAATCGCCCAGGCCCGGATCATCGGGTACGTAAACAATTTCGGGGTTAGAGTGGGGGATGCCCAACGCTACAGCCAATGGCTGCACGGTTAAAGCGGAGAAAGGATGCGCGGCAGATACCTGGTCTTGCAGGATATCCTTGGCTACAGTTGGCCGCAAGCTTGGCGGCAACCCTTTTTCGGGGTATTTCTGGATGGTTCTTAATACCCATTGCTGCCCCGTAGGGTCTTGCAGGCGTAACGATTTGGTTTGCTGCCCGCCACCTTTTTGCAAAATTCTTAAGCCGCCTTTCTCAGTCTGGATATGAAAAATGCGCAGTTTTACCGGGGCAGCCCACAACTTACGGTAATTTTCGCCAAGGAAAAAACGATGGGTGCCGCTCACGTTGTTGTATCCGGGCTCAATAGCCAGCTTAATGCTATCGCCTGGGGCTTGGGCAAAAGCACGCATTGCACCTACTGTTGCTAATATCAGCAACAATAAACTCTTGGCCGGCCTGTTTTTTAGGTATGTATTTTTCAAGGTGATAAGCTAATAACGCATAATACACAATAGTTTAATACCCCTTTTTGTTTTATGATTTAAAATCATAATTCACCCCAACCCTCAAGGCCTTTAGCCCGGTAACACCCTGCAATTCCTCCAGGTCAAGGTATTCAAGATCATTATTTAAGATATGCGAATCTTGTAGGTATTTAATGTATTCCTGGTATTCTGTTGCTTCGTTGGCATTAAAATATACCATAGCTATTTTGCCCGGCTGGGTAAGGCGTTCAACAGTTCCGGCTATCAATACTTTATCAATACGCTTTTTAACTACCTCGTACCTGATGTTGTAAGCGCCTTCTACATCAAAACGACGTTCGTCATTCCTGAAACTGATCTGTATCGGGTTTGAGTGGATAAAAATCAGCTGGGTTGTTTGCAGTGGATGCGAAATCTGGTCGATTAAAGAGCTGGTAATCCTTGCTATTTCGGCCATCGATCTTAATTGCCACAGGCGGATATTTTTTAAATAGAGCAAATCAAAAACCCGGCTGGGGGCAATGGCCTGCCCTATGTAAATATCATATTCGACACCATCCGTCCTGAATTTTTCGAAATAACAGGGATATGATTCCTGTACTTCATCCTGCGCCACCTCCAGGTAATGATTGATGCTGTTGTTGATAAGCTGCATGGAATTTTCCAGGTTACGCCTGTTGGCAAAAGAAAGGCCTGTATCTTCAGATAATGCGGCAAAATATTTATCTATTACCGGTTTTTCGTCGGGATAATTCTGCCTGAAATGTTCCAGGAATGGATTTAGCTCATCTTTTACAAAGCCATCCAGCGTAAGCTCGTCGTTTGTGGTAATAAAACCGCTAACTTTTTGCAGCCACTCATCGCATTTAAATACCAGGTTATCAATAAGGCGCAGGTGAATGTGTTTTTTTAAAGTGGTAAGGGTTTCCATAACCAGTGTAAGGAATGCCTTTAAATCATCCTGTAAAGCGGTGTTACGTTCAATGGTAGAGTTGCGGATGTCTATTGCCCCAAATAGGGGATATACGTTATCAAACACAACAGTTTCTATTTCCTGGTTCTTACGCCTTTTATTGCCGCTTTTAAGATATTCCCATGCCACCTCATTGAATTTCCACTGAACTGATGGCTGTAACGAGGTGAATTTATCTTTAATTATCCGTTCAATACGATCGTTAAACTGATCGATGCTGTTTTGGAGTAATTGGGCTATCAGCGGCATAGCGGTTTGCAGTTTCGACAGCAGCTTTTCGTAAAATGCTATTTCCTTATAAGCGTATACTTCAAGGATACCTACATTTTTGTTATTGTAGTAAACCGGGAAAATACCGTACGATTTAACACCGGATTGCTTTAACACTTTTAAAAAAGGAAACTTTATGGTCTTTTCGTCGTTGATGACATTAAAAAATATGGGCTTGGGGTTTTGGTTATAGTCATCGGCAATGGCCACAAAAGTTTCCTCGGCCATGCTGTATTTTTTTGCCGATGACATAAGCACACTTTGCGAACACTCATCGGTATCAAATATCGGCCGGTTATTTACTGTTAAAAAAGGCATTAGGCCAAATTCAATGGCGGGGTCTTCGGATAGGGTTTTTAATGAGTTAATGATGTGCTCATATTGCTCGGTTTCGTTACTGGAGTGGTTAACCAGCTCGTTCCGGATGCTTTCCATCGCATGGGGCAAGGTAACATCAGTTAAAGTTATTACCGAAAATCCTTCGAATTTAAAATTGGAGAGTGGTAAAATGCGTTCAAGTACATCTATACCTTCAAAATCATTAAGGTAAGGCTCAATCGCTTCAAAGCTTAATACAGGCAATTCTCCCTTTGATACAACCTTAACAAATTGCGGATTGGTAAAAATGTTGTAGTAACGCGTAAGTTTGGTATCGGGATCTACATAGCTGTACAACAACTCGTTCCTGAGAATTGTGCTGAAGCCGTACATACGTTCCAGTATCAGGTTGTAAATAAAACGTTTCTGGCGCTGGGCAAATAAGTCCTGGTCGGCCATGTTAACCGCATACAGCCCGGAGTGGTGACTGGAATGAAATTCAAAAAATGCCTCTGTACTGAAAAATATCTTTTCAGGCACCGGGGTGCTCAGTGCCCAAAAAAACTCTTTTTCGTTTAAAATGGGTGGCGTAAGTATACTGTAAATCAGTTCCAGCGTACCCCTGTACATTTCGGCATAATCGGGGTTCACCTCCAAATCAATACACAGGTCTGTTTCAAACTTATTGAGTACGTATTTATAAAACTCCGATTTAAGGGTCTTTTCTGTTTTTACACGCTCCTTTAAATGCGCTACAAAAGGATCAAACGTAAGGCAGGTTTCTACCTGGCAAACATTGCAATCATTTTTACTTATGTTGAGTACTTCGGTGTGCATTTTTTATAAATTACCTTAGTTTAAAACCTGAAGGCCGTTGATAAATAAGGATACCAACCTTCTTCAGAATGCCCGGCCACAATTTTTATAACCGCTAATTTGGCAGGGGCAATATATAGGCCGGCGCCGGTGCCATTGTGCCATTTATCAGAATGTTCGCCATTTTCCCAAACGCGGCCAATGTCATAAAAACCTACTAAACCAGCCTGCCCGGGTACAATATAACTTGCAAAATCAAACAATTTTAAGCGCAGTTCCAAATTGTTATAAAAACTATATTGACCGGCAAAGCGGTAAAGCCTGTAACCTAACAAGTTATCCTGCCCGCCTAAAAATAACGATTGATAAAAGGCAGTTTTACCAATGGTAACGCCTCCGCCTATTCGTTCGGCCAGCACAATAGTACCGTTGGTATTTAAGCTTTTATATAATGCCGCCTGCGGTATCAGTTGTATGAACGAGTTTGAATTACTATTTAATCCCGTGTACCCCTGCAATTTAACATTTACATAGCTTCCCCAGGCAGGTAGCACCTTATTGTTACGCAAATCGTTGGTAAAGTTAAAAATTGCGCCGGCAAAAAGTTTTCGCTGATCAAATGTATAACTATCTGTACTATTGGTGAGTAACGGGTTTGTAATTAAACGACCTGTATTGTCAGCAGCATTTAAATTATAATACTGCAGTGATGGCCCAATGGTTACCGTGGTGCCCCCAGCGCTATGCCAGGTTAGGGCAGGATCGAACTGAACGGTAGTGAACCGGGTCCGGTAAAACTTTTTGTAATTCCCGGTTTGATCAAATACTGTTTCGTTACCCCGGCCAAAAAAGTTAATATTCTCCGGCGAATTGGCCTGGAATTGCAATAACAGGTTAGCGTTGCCAATAGCTTTTATCCACTCGCCGCTGTAACTGGCCCTGAAGGCTTTTGTTGAAAATGAGTGGCTCAAAAACACCTGCTGTACATCGTTATACGGGAATTTACGAAAACTATCCTGATGTGTATACTTAAAACCAAGTCCCAATAAAAAACCTTCATCGGGGTTTATCTCGATATTGGCGATAGGCATGGTAACGTTTGACAGGTTTACTGCCATGTACGAAATATTGGCGCTATCGGCCGAGAAATACTTGCGCACCCTGGTACTATCACCTGTTAATTTCAGCGTACCGGGGTCATAAATCTGCACTTTGTTTTTTGAACGTACAATGTTATAGTCCTTTGCATCAACACTATCAACAAACCGGAGCTTTATGGGCGATGTGGCGTTATTTAAAACAACTTTATCGGCCCCGGCACCCAGGTAAATCCTGATCTCTTTGGTAATATCGGGCATAAAATTGATGTTCATCAACGTATCCCGCACTTTACCGCCACTGCTGATTTTGTTGATGGTTATATTTAATCCATCACCAGGGATATCTTTAATGTTAAAGAGCTCATTTTTTTTTGACGTATGGATCTCAACAATTTTATTGCTGATCTTATAAAATTCCTCCATAGCGGCCGGGATATTTGCCCGGCGTTCCTTTAGTTGTTTCAATAACACATCATGCCTTAATTTATAGGCAGATGCTGGTAACCGGCGCAAGCCGGCTTCTAAAACCTCGTCAGTTTCGGCAGCCACAAATTCATTAACAATGCGTGTCCAATCTGCGTGATTGTATTTCATCCCCGGAAACAAATCGGCAAACATGCTACTCCATAACGAGTAGTATATGCTTTTGATTTTTCCGCCAAAGCCCTGCAGGTCGGGTTCTGCCCATTCCCTTGATGCGATGTATGGAATAATGCCCTGGTTGGTGTAAAGTGCCTGGTCGCGGTCGCGGGGGACGCCGGTATAATAAATACCTTTGTCGGTTTTAGTGCCTTGCCAGCGCCATTGGTCGCCCCGGCGGTCCCAATCGCCAATCAATAAATCAAGCAGGCGGCCGCGTAAAAATGTTTCGGCATCTATCCTGTTATCGTTATCCTTTAACATGGTGGCCACCATTTTGAGCGAATTATCTGATTTACCGGTAGGCTCCCGCTCTTCAATAAGCACTGCTTTGTTATCAAATACTTTGTTAAACTTGCCCAGCTTTTCATCAGGCGACATTACGCCGATTTGCGGGTTGGTATGCGGCACATGCACGGCATCGGCCAGCGGGGGCACTATCAATGCGGAAAACGGGTGCTGGGCACTCATGGCATCGTTTACCCAATCCCGTGCAAACGTTTCCTGGAACTCGGGAGGTAATAATTTTTCCGGGCTTTTTTCAACGCTGCGGATAACCCATTCCTTGCCGGTTTTGTCAATTAAACGCAACGAGTGTGTTTGAAAACCACCACCCAGTTTCTCGGGCGTTAGTCCTCCCTGAAAAGTGGCGATATTGATAACCGGCAGTTTGGTATCAGCGGCCCATTCCTTACGATAGTTTTCGCCAAAGAATAAACGATGGAATTTACCTACGCTATCATATGATGGATGCACTTTTATCACCAGGCTATCGGCAGTAATTACTTTCAGCTGGTTTGCTACTAATGGTTTAACCGGCGTGTAAGGCTGGGTGTAAACAAACGCTTGTTTTACCCCGCTTTCACCATCAATATAGTAAGTAAACCGCATGCTGTTATCAGCGAGAATATCGGCTATTACATAGCCCTGGGTAGCATCAGCAAACAGGGAGTTTTTGCCCTTTATTGCATAGGTATGCTTGGCGCCTGCGCCGCTTACCACCTGTAGCTGATCGTCTTTTATAAACTGCAGACCATGCTCATGCCCCGCCACGTGGATTACATTGGGGAAGTCATTAAATACGCCATCAATCCGTTTCATCATGTCCTTATATAAAGGGTGGTTTAGGTCCTCGGGGTTTGGAAATGACGATCGCAAAAAGGGATACAGCGAACCTAACACAGGCAGCGGAATAAGCAGGTTGCTGTTTACAGCCGTCAGCGGGAAAATGTGATCCTTTAGCGAAAAATAGCCGCCATGAGTGCCATAACTTTGAAACGGATGGTGCGATGACAGCAGGATAACCTTGTTGCGGTTCCGGCTCAGGATTTGTTCAAATTTGTCAATAATGTCCTCTTTGGTTTTACAATCGCACTCGGCGGCATCATTGGCTTTGCTGTACTGGTATAGCCACCATTCGCTGTCAAAAGCTATAACTGTCAGGTTATCCCCCAGGTTTATTTCAACCGGGTCCGGGCAGCCGTTGGCAGGCACCATTTTTAACAGGCTATCCTGCTGTTCTTCTAAAAATGCCCATTCCCTTTTTATTTTGGCCAGGCCCTGCGGCCCCATTTTATCCCAATCGTGGTTGCCGGGTAAAAAATAAACGGGTGCGCCATTGGCCCGCATAGGCTGGTATTGTGATTGAAGTATCTGCTGGGTTTGCTTCTCTTCGGGGCTGCCGGGCAAGCCCATTCCCCTGGGGTAAATATTATCGCCAAGGTACATCACAATCGTTTTGTTTTTGATGATGTTGGCTGCAGCGTGCTTCAAAACGGCGCTTTGCTGTATGTCCATTTCGCCTGCATCGCCTATAAGTATCACCCGGTATTTTACCGAATCCTGGGCCAGTAAATTGAAGCCGGCCGCCAGTATTATCAATAGCAGAAGTAATTTTTTAATCATGCCCTTCATGAATTACAGTATGCTTTTTAAATAGTTTTTGGTTAAGCCAATGGCCCGCATATGCAGTGCCGATACCCACGGCGGCACCTGCAAGCACATCAGATGGATAATGCTTCCCCAGGTACAGGCGCGAATATCCGACAGACGAAGCCCACAAATATGCAGGCACGGTTACATACCACTTATGATATTGTATGGATATGGTAGCTGCTGTAGCAAAGGCAAGACTGCTATGGCCCGACGGAAATGATTGCCCGTGCGTGGGCGAAGTCACAAATACATCATTGGGGTATCTATCTGCAGGCCGCGTGCGGTTTACGCTCATTTTAACAACGTAAGTAAACAATTCGGTAGCGCCCAAATTAATCACGGCCTCTAAACCATTTTGTTTTGCGGTTTGATTGCCGCTTGCCAGTCCATATATCAACGTACCGAAAGAAGCCGCACCCGCTACGTAGTAGGCCGATGTACTGGTGGTACGCCAATAGCCAGACGTTGGGTTTTGTGGATTGACACTTTTTAAAATATCGATATCTGCATTTTGAGCGTAGCAGAACTGAAAACCTATCAGGTTAATTAATGTAGATAATACAAACAGTAGTTTTTTTCCCTTGGTCATCAGTTTATTTGGTATAACTAAATTTTAAAATATTACCTGCGCTTGTCTTACTGCCTTCGTTTGAGATATAAAGATTGTATTGATTATCAAATGCAATCCCTTCGGGCTGGTTAAAAATGGCAGGGTCTAAACTGTAAACCGCTTTTACCTTCCAATTGCTATCGGCAACCACCAGCATTTTGTTAACTGATGATAAAATATACCATTCGTTGGTTTTGCTGTTTTGAGTTAATGCTGATGGATGGAAATTGATCTTCTTTTTATCGGTTATCTTTTCAATAGCTTTTACATCTACGCTAAAACTCCCGCTTTGCTTAAGTGTGCCATCGGCCTGTAAGGCCAAAATATAGCCGCTGCTGCTTTTGGTGGTATTGTCGTCGGTGCAATGCTTACATAATAGATATATCAGCCCGTTTTTTTCATCAGCATGCATCCCTTCATATTCGCCATCGGGTAATAACCCTTCTAACTTTTGCACATCCGGAATTTCCTTATTCCGTACCTGGCTAAACGGGAACGTAAACAGTACCCCATCGCTACGCAGCATAATTACCTGGTTATGGCAAATAGCGATATCTTCATAATCGCCCTTTTTACCAAATTTGCTATAGCCAACCTGCTTATCGCCCAGTTTCATGTAATAAATGTTCCCGTCTTCGTCCTGTTCGGCATAAACCGAATCGCGTTTGCCGTTGTTAAAGGCTATACCAGATACTTCAAGCAGGCCATGGGGCATATAATATTTGATAGGTTTATTGAGGTTGTATCCAGTGGGGCTATCGTAGCCTTGTGTGCCTGTTTTGTTGGCACAGGAGATGCTTAGCAACATACCTGCTACAATAACACCCATCAATGTGTTGCGCATATCCTTAATCATTAAGCTTCGATTTTAAAAATTCATAAATTGCCTTTTGCGATTGCACTAAAGGTGGTACCGGCTGTATATTGATGTTTTGCAACTCATTGTTAAGCCTAACGGCCTGTACGTTATCATTAAGCTGAAGGTTTATCAACTGCAAAACTTCGGCTTTTATATGGTCATCATAAACCGGGAAACAAACCTCAACCCGCCTGTAAATATTCCGGTTCATCCAATCGGCCGAGCCAAGAAAAACCTTTTTGTCGCCGTTATTGTGGAAGATGAAAATCCGGCCATGTTCCAGGTTGCGGTCTACAATGCGCCTTATAGTGATGTTTTCGCTCATTCCTTGCACACCGGGTATCAGGCAGCAAATGCTGCGCACTATCAGCGATATTTTAACTCCCGCCTGCGAGGCTTTATAAAGTTTGGCTATTAGCGTTCGCTCTTCCAGGTTGTTTAATTTGATAGTGATGGATGCCGGCAGCCCTTGTTTGGCGTTGGTAATTTCCTGGTCAATCAACGCCAAAAAGCGGTCCTGCAAATTAAACTGGGCTACCAGCAGGTGCTTAAAATCAATAGGGTATCCATCTGCCGATTTTTTACCCTTTGCCAAAAACATGAACAACAATTCCATTTCCCGCAGTAACAAGGAATTGGCTGTCATCATGATATGATCGGTATAAAATGCGGCCGTGCTTTCGTTAAAATTGCCGGTAGCAAGCAGTCCCGAATATTTGTCGCGGCCATCAACCTGTCTTTTTACCAATGCAATTTTGGCGTGTACTTTTAATGCGGTATTGCTGTAAATAATATCCACACCGGCGGCTTTCATTTTTTTTGCCCATTTAATATTGTTGGCCTCATCAAACCGGGCTTTTAGCTCGACCATAACGCGCACCTTTTTGCCATTGTTAGCCGCGCTTATTAAAGCATTTACAATGCGCGAATCGCTGGCCACCCTATAAAGGGTAACAGAGATTTCCCTGACCGAAATATCGGTAGCAGCTTCATTAAAAAAACGAAGAATTGTATTGTACGATT
The DNA here is from genome assembly GCF_056402115.1 of Mucilaginibacter sp. P4_C11. Taxonomy (NCBI): domain Bacteria; kingdom Pseudomonadati; phylum Bacteroidota; class Sphingobacteriia; order Sphingobacteriales; family Sphingobacteriaceae; genus Mucilaginibacter; species Mucilaginibacter sp. P4_C11. The sequence continues at coordinate 25,166 of NZ_JBFUIA010000050.1, forward strand.
GATAGGGCGTATGAAAAATATAATCCCGCGTTTCAATATGGTCAAACAACGATCCTGCATCGCTCACATGGTAGCCCACCAAAGGAGCCCAGCGTGTGTAACGTAACGATGGATTATTAACCGGTAAGCCCGATAAGTCTTTAAGGTTGTGGTACATGCCACCTTCCACCACGCTTGAACTTTGCAGGTTAAATTTATCGGTTATAAAATGCAGGGTGCGTAAGGGCACGCCAGGCTGGTGCAAAAAGCGGGTGGCAATACCCAGGTCGCGTTTTAGCAATTGTTTTTCAACCTGTTCAGATAAGTCGCCCTGGTACTCATCATCCAGGTCAAGTTCGGCATCGCGGGTTATTTTAATGCTGTAACAACCTGTAAGCACCTCGTTTTTGAATAATTTATCCAGGTTATGCCTGATTATATCATCCAAAAAAACAATGTATTGCCCATCATCTGTATTAACGCTGTAAAACCGAGGCAGCTGGTTTGATGGAATGTTAAGGATTACATTGCGCTCGGTTTTGTTTTCAGCTTGCAGGCTTACCAAAAAGTACAACCGGTTATTTTCGGGGAAAAAATTCTTTTTGGTATCAGCCAGGTCTATCGGTTGCAAAAAAGCCATAACCTGGCTGTAAAAATAGTCACTTACCTTATCCGCAATTTCATTGGGTATCGGTTGGTTAAAAAGCAGGGTAATTTTTTGGACTTTTAATAAAGGGATAATCTCAGCGGTAAAAACCTGTCCGAATTTTTGTTGCTGATGGCCTATCAGTTCCTGGGCTTCCAGCAATACATCCTCTTTTTCGCTGTTGCCGTGTTTGGCCAGGTTATGCAGGGCGAGTAGTACGGGCATCCGCACCCGGTAAAACTCGTCTAAATTGGACGAAAATATCGAGAGAAAATTTACCCTTTCCATCAATGGCAAGGTTTCTTTTCCGGCCTCCATCAAAATCCGTTCGTTGAAAAGCAGCCAGCTTAAATCCCTGTCAAAAAATGAGTAATGATCCATAGGTAGAGATATTTTGTAGCGATTTGGTACTTACCGCTTTAGATCAGTGTTGAAATAATGAACGCAACAACGGAAATGATAAGGCCGAACATGAATACATTGTATGATGCCCGCAACAACCGGTATTTTTTTCCCAGCACAACACCTTGCGAATAATTATCGCGGATGAGGCTGCCGTACAGGAAGTCGCTGTCGTCCATCATTTTAACCATTCCCTCGCTGTATTTCTCGAGGGACATGCGGTAAAAATTACCAAAAAATAAAAGGTTAACGGTTTTATTCTCGATATCCTCACGTGTAAATACCCCATTAGGTATCGATGGCCGAGTTGCGAGTATCGAAAAAGTAATGGTGAGCAAACTTACCCCAAGCAGCATAAAGGTTGGCACCAGCAGGTTGGAATGTTCATCAATTTTGCGCAGCACCAAACTAATAATGGCCGATAAAATGATGGAGTTCACCGTGATCATGATATGGGCCTTATTATCGGCCATATCGCTCAATCGCTGGTGATTGCTTGAGCTAATGCGAAACATGGTCTCGATACCGCGTTCAGGTTTATCCGTTTTATGCTTTTTACCATGCTTTTCGGTATCAGCTTTATCTTCTTCTGTGTCAGCCACAACACCTTCTTCGGCCAGGGCTATTACAGGCGTTTTGTCCTTTACCAGCGCCTGTTTGCCTATCAGCTTATCCAGGTTTTTTTGCTGCTGATCGCCAAGCAGCAGGCGGCAATAATCGGTAAAATACTGGTGCGATTGCAATAGTTCGATACTCTTTTGACGCCACTCGTCTTTATCGAGTACAATGTTTTTTACCTTTTCAATTTCTTTACGCACCAGTTTACTGCGTTCGTTAAAATCATCAGTTCCTAAATGAAAAAGATCGGCATCGCATATAATTTCCTGTAACAAACCAACGGGTTTCTGTGGCATTTCGGTAGCCATAATACAGCCCTTTACTTTTTCAATTACCGTATCGGCTACTTTTAGCTGTTTAAGCTCGTGCCCGGCTATGCTGATGCTCTTTGCTTCGTGTTCGGMTTTGTCGGTAAAATACCCTGTATCGTGAAACCACGAGGCAGCTACCACAACAAAAAAATCTTCGTCGCTAAGCTGGTAGTGGTTGGCAATTTTTGTAGCAGCGGCTACAACATCTTTAGTATGCTGAAGGTCGTGATAAATTAAATTGGGGTCCTGGTAGGCATCAAAATAGGATATCACGTATTTTTTTACGTCTTCTAATAACTGTTGAAATTTCATTGGCCTGTGTAATTATTTAATCAAATTTATTCTAAAAATCCCTATTTGCTGTTGATTTAATGTTATAAGCTAATTTATTACTGATAATTAATTGATGAAGGCTAAACTGAATTACAACCTAAACTACTTTGCTAAACCTATGCCATTAATTAAATACTTAATTTTCAAATACTTAATTAAAATTCCCAGCCCTAAAGTTTTGATATATCGCTAAATCACGGTATTACGTTGCTAAGTTGTAATATAATTTAGTCTTTAGCTGCCGGATATTGTGAATCGGGACCTTCGTAGCTATAATTGTATGGCGGATATGGCACAATAAAAGTATCTTCAACCCGGGTAGACCTTTTGAAATACGGGATCCAGATAGCAGAAACAACACATGCCCTTAATAAAAACGACAAAGACTGCGAAACAACTTTATCATTATGCACGGTTAATGATATGATGTAAAAAACAGCGCCAAATCCTAAGGCATATAAAAAATAACCGGTAATAACTTTAGGGAATATATCGCGCTTATTTAATAAAAGTATAAGGGAAAAAACAGCCAGCATCATGAGTATAATATTGCCGCCGGCCCCAACAACCAATAAAAGTTTGTGGTTGAAGCCGTATTTACTGGCGGTATACGAATTCCAGGTAGCCATATCAAAAAAATTGCCGTTGTAAAGATTCCAGGCAACGCTAAGGACTGTTGCCCCAAGGCCAATGGCTATCAATATGAGCCAACCACCAATAGGTATAAAGGTTGAGCCGTAACTAAAAACAATGGCAGGTGTTTCGCGCTGGTAAAACCATACACCTAAAAACATCAGGCCAACTACCAAAAAGCCGGCAAAAATAACCATCGGGTTGTTGATGGTCGATCCCGGTTCGCTGGTTGCTCCGTAACTAAAACTGTAGCTCAGGCCGTCGCTGTTAAGCTTTTTGATATCGCCTTTAAATTCGTCCAGCTTATCTACAGGCACATTGTCCTTTAAATAAGCAAGTTTGTAGTTAAGCTGTAGGGTATCGCCCGATGAGGTATAATCGGACGAAAATTTATAATAATCCCTTGTAATCGCATTGGTTCTGTCGGTAATATCCCAGCCGCCTTTTAATATAACGTTTATAGTGTAGTCATAATCAAGCGGGTAATTTAATGATACGGGCGTTTTTATTCTCCCATTTAAAGATGGCAACTGCTGCGAAATGTAGTTGGCATATAAATCGGCCGACTTTTTATTAGTCTCGGTATCTACCCTGAAAAAATCTTTTATCGTATAGGTTTCCGTGGTGGTAAGTACGTTTTTATCCAGATCGTCGACCACGGTAATCGAGTCTTTTTGTTCAATTTTGGCATACGTTTTTGCATAATAATCCAGGTAGCTTTTCTCCGTTTCGGCCATGCCTGATGAGGCAAGACGGCTACGGATATCATCAGCTTCGTTTAATGTATAAGTAGTTTTTACGGTGAACAGTACTGGTGCACGATCGTTTTTTACCGTATATACATCGTTAAACATTACTTTACCCGGTTTGGATTGAGGTATGGTAGTAAGCGAAGAATTACCTGCTTTTAACACTAACCCTTTACCGTAATTAGGGAAATAAATATCTGTACCGGTGCCGCCCTGGTAGTCAATGGTGGCATCAACCCAAACCTGCTTGCCCTGTACGTTAGCAGTAACCACAGCATGGTCAAATGCATAGTAAGTTGGCAGATAATCTTCGATATGCACCCGAACGCTTGAATTCACCAGCACCATCGACGCATCTATCCCGTCGGCCTTCAGCATCGATACCAGTAACAACGATTTATCTTTACAATCGCCGTAACGTTGTTTAAATACTTTTTCGGGATTATTGGCCTTGTGTGAGTATTGTCCCATTTCGATGCCCATGTACCGCACCTCATTTTGCACGGTTTTAACGGCCTCGCGGAAATATTTTACCTGGTTGTTGCCTGTTTTGGCCTTTATTTCGGCTATGCGCTGCGCCAGTTCGCCTTTGATATTTATGGCTGTCGGATTAATGCCAAGCGCCCAGTTAACTACACCGGCCCAGCCCTCAAATTCGCTGATCTGTACACGGGGCCTGCTTTCGTACCAGGCAGGCTGGTTATCGTCATCACGGGCAGGTGGTACCTGGAAGGCCTCATATTCGTATCGCTTTAAGCCGGTACTTTGAGTAATAGCCACTTTAGGTATGGTATTGATGGCCTTAAAGTTTAATTTCCGTTGTGCCGATGCTATGAGCACGGTATATTGATGCGCTATGGGCTGATACCATTGAAAAGATATATCATCGCAAAAACGGCCGTTAAAAATGGGGTTGCGGCCGGTGAGGGTGTAGGAATATTCAATCCTGTCGCCTTTGCGGATATCATCAAGAATTAACAATGCCGAGTAGCTGCCCTGGTAAATAAAGTTGGATAGATCCTGCTCGTCGGCAATTACCTTAAAGCCAGCTACATTTAAGCGATTAACAGGCTTATTGTTGCGCCAAACGGTTATTTCATGAAAATCAAGACGCTGGAAGCTTGGATCGAAACTAACGTTTATTTGCGATGCATTTTGAATGCCGGTTTCTGATACTATTTCTTTAATCACATGGTGGTAATCGGCCTTCAGCTCAACATGTATCTGCTGTTCTATCAGCGCGAAAAAATATCCTTTTTCTATAGTACGCGCGGACGGCCTTTGGTTGTAAGGTTTGCAAACACTTAGCCAGCCGGGCCTGGGTGTTACATGTACCGCGGGCGTACCTGCCGCCATAACGCACTGGTTATTAACAAACAACAGTAAAACACCAGTAATAAGGCTAAAGTATAGTTTTAAGCAATTTTGCATACCGGCTATGAAAATAAAAAAAAGAAGCCGGATTAATGATTATTTATTAAATATTTAGCTTGCGCCAACTCCAGTACCACAACTACTGTGTATACGCTTTACATTTTGATTAGCAGTTTACAGCAACAAGATATCTATCTGGTGTGCATGCACCATATTTACCACCGGCGACCATGCAAAAACCGTAAACCTGCCATCCTGCGAAGCCACCAATGCTATGGCGTCTTTTTGATCGAACACAAACTGAGCTGCCGATAAATGCCTGGTACCGCCATTTTGAGCCGGATGGATCACCCTGGTGGAGCAGCCAACAACAGGCTCGGTTACTACAATCTCTTCTACACGGGTGCTTTTTGACGAACGGCCTATTTTGGCCCCAAAGGCCAGCAATTCATGTTTATCGTTAATTACAGTAGCGCCATCTATTGATGTTAAACCTCCGATGGTGTCAACAGCGCGGCGCAATTTTTCCTGCCAGGGCGTATGATACTTTTCAATCCCCTGGTGTATCATCAAATCGGTAAGACCCGAAAACGCCGGCGAAACAGGGTAGGAGATAGGCTGGATGATAGACTCCAGCCAGTCATCGCTGCCCGATGGGACCACCAGTAAAATACCGCCACGTTTATGAGCCTGCATAGATGCCGCCAGTTGCACCAGCACATTCACCGGATCGTTCCACGACGATGGTAGGGTAAAATCAAGCATCGAGGTTAGTATGTTGGGGCAGTCAGACAGGGTAGATCCGTTCTCGTCGACCACCTTTATTTCGTCGCCTTTTAAAATGGCAATATTTACAAACTTGCCAAAACCATCAACCCGGCGATGTTTTATTACCAGCAGGCCTGGTTCAATTACTTCTAAAACAAAACAATAGGCAGGTATGGCAAGGGTTGTTCCCCAAACATACAGGTCACCATCTTCTAAACAAACGCCAAGATGTATCCCCGGCTGCTGCACTGCCGAAGCAAATTTGGTAAGTATGTTTGGAGCCAGCTTGATTTTATGGCCAAATAACAAAGGTTGCCCTGCACTTTCGGGTGGTAAAAAAGCAAGCGTGAATTTTGGCGAATAGCCTTCTTCGCGGCGCAAACTGGCCCAGAAAGCTAAATCTATAAGGGTTTCAATGGTTTGAATATCAGGCGTAAGACCAAGCTCGGCAGGGTTATCTGCCGCTAATGAATGAAAATGCTTAAAATGCCGTTCAATTGCCGGAGCAATTTTTCGGGCTGCTTTATAGGTTGGTTCAGAGGTAATTGTCCTTGATTCCATGCTGTTTTTAAGATGATGCCTGCCGGTATGGCCGGTTAAAAAGATTGTCTACCAAAAATAGGTCATAAAAGCCGCCAACACAAACAAATGCCTCAAAATTGCAATTGGCGGATAATTATGACCGCCGGATACCTTGCCATCTATGCAGAAACTTTGAGCCGTATACGTAAACAGCTGGCAGGCAAATAATTTATTTTTACTTTTGGCGAATGGATAACACCAGTGTTGCTAACAGGGCTAAACTACGTACCGGCATCAGTATCTTTTTCTTTATTTCGGGGTTTGGGTACTCATCCTGGGCATCGCGCATCCCCTCACTGCAACAGCAGTTACATTTAAACGAAGCAGAATTAGGTGCGGTTTTATTTGCCCTGCCAATTGGTCTGATGCTTACCATGCCCATCACCTCCAAAATGCTCAGGCATTTCAGTAGCCGCAGCATTATGTTTTTCGGGATAACTGCATTTACCTTGTTGCTTTGTCTGCCTGGTTTTACTGCCTATATGTGGGAGCTTATTCTGGTGTTGTTTTTTATAGGCTCAACGCGTAACGTAATTGCCATAACCGTAAACGCGCAGGCGGTAGGGGTGCAGGCCATGTACGATAAACCTATTATGGTTACTTTTCACGGCATCTGGAGCCTGGCAGGTTTTGCCGGGGCAGCGGTAGGTTATATTATGGTATACTTTAATGTTGCGCCAACCTATCACCTCATTGGTGTAAGTGTTGTGCTGTTTATCCTTACCCTTTGGTTTTATCCCAGTACGCTGGAGCAAGCCCCCTACGGTCAAAGCAGCGCCACCGTTTTTACATTCCCGGATAAAGACCTGCTTAAATTCGCGCTCATTGCCTTTGCGTGCATGGCCTGCGAAAACACGATGTATGACTGGTGCAGTATTTATTTTCAAAAAGCGCTGCACGCTCCAAAAGCTACCTCAACAGCTGCCTTTGTGGTTTATATGTTTTTTATGACCCTTGGGCGTTTTACAGGCGATAGGATAGTAGCTGCCACCAGCATTAAAAAAGTATTGAACTTTAGCGGCATATTTATTTTACTCGGTTTTTTAATGGCCGTGCTTTTACCTTATATATATACTGCTTTTATTGGCTATGCCATGGTTGGTTTAGGTATCTCATGTGTAGTGCCACTGGTATTCAGTATGGCAGGCAGGTCAAAAACATTAAAAAGCGGGCAGGCACTGGCGGCAATATCTACCGTAAGCTATCTTGGCTTTTTAATTATCCCGCCCTTTGTTGGCTTTGTAGCCCAGGCTGCCGGTTTACGCTGGGCATTTGGGATAGTATCGGGCTTCGGCGCACTCATCATCATGATGGTTGCCCGCATTAAGGAAGAAGCGGAAGCAGACGAAGTTTTGGCATAATTCGTTCAGGTGATCGGGAATAAATTTGAAAACCGGCTATACTGTTTAATACCGGTCCAAAAAATCCTGTTAATCCTGCAAAATCCTTAAATCCTGTTAAAACATTATTCCCGCTATTTTATTGGTTATATTGAACCATCAAAACTATCAACATGAACCAAACTCCATCGTTAAAAGACCAGTCGGCCCTGGTAACAGGTGCCGATAGCGGCATAGGTAAAGGCGTTGCCCTGGCGTTGGCCGCCGCCGGTGCCAAAGTAGTAATCAATTACGCGCACAACCAGGCGGCTGCCGACGATGTTGTAGCCCAAATAACCGCCTCTGGGGGCGATGCTTTCGCTGTACAGGCCGATGTAAGCCACGAAGACGAGGTAAAATCTATGTTTGCCCAAATGTTTGCACGTTATGGCACCATTGATATATTGGTTAACAACGCAGGCCTGCAAAAAGATTCCAGATTTGTAGATATGACATTGGCTGATTGGAATACGGTGATCAGTATCAACCTTACCGGTCAGTTTTTATGCTCGCGCGAGGCTTCCAAAGAATTTATACGCAGGGGAGTAGTTGAAGATAGGAGCATGGCCGCCGGTAAAATCATTTGTATGAGCAGTGTACACGAAGTAATTCCCTGGGCTGGTCATGTTAACTATGCCGCCAGTAAAGGTGGTATCAGTATGTTTATGAAGAGTATAGCGCAGGAACTTGCCCCTCATAAAATAAGGGTTGTTGGCATTGGGCCGGGCGCTATTCAAACCCCCATCAACAAATCGGCCTGGGATACACCCGAAGCCCTTGATAAATTATTAACCCTGATACCTTATAACCGGATAGGCAAACCTGGCGATATCGGGCAGCTGGCGGCCTGGCTGGCATCGGACCAGGCCGATTATATAACCGGTACCACCATATTTATGGATGGGGGCATGACTTTATACCCCGGATTTGCCGACAATGGTTAACTCCATGTAAATTAAGCGTAAACATATTGGTTTAGCACCTTGCTAAATCGATATTAACCTATTTTTTAGGTGAAGATATTGTAATATATACACTAAGTAAATTGCGAAAAATTAAATTTTATACGTCAATTTGACTGTTATTATCAAATATTCATAAAAATTAAATTTTATTTGCCAAATTTATAACATTAGCCTATTTTTGTTGTGGATTTAAAATTTAACATAACATGAAAAAGATATTTATTACAACTGCAATAGCCGCTTTATTAAGCGTTAATGTATTCGCTGCCGATGGCGGTAAAAAGGCTGACGGAGGTGCAAACGTATCATACGTAGCATTACATGGTTTTACTGTTGACTTTGCTGAAGCAACAGATGTAAACTGGACAGTAACTAAAAATTGCCAAAAAGCATCGTTTACTGTTGATGGCGTAAGGAAAACTGCTTTTTACAACCTTA
>NZ_JBFUIA010000051.1:0-34338 GCF_056402115.1 Mucilaginibacter sp. P4_C11
AACCTGTTCTATAAATTTTTGATCCCTGTACTGACTTCCCATTGACCAAAGGGAGATTAAAACAAACTTAAAAAGTAGGAAGAATTTTTCCTATTTTGGAAATTTGTGAGTATATTTGATAATTGAATAAAAGCTAAATAAACTCATAAGTGTTTGGTCACTTATGTTATTTTTGCGAATACTTCGAAAATATTGAAGCATTCGCTTTGAGTCTTGCTCCTGAAAATTCGCACTTTCAAACTGAGCACAAGATGAGAAGCCGGAATGCCCATGCTACAGGTATGGGCTCCCTTCTTGTTGTGCTTATAGGTAGTGCGAAACATCCTCAGGAGCGATAAGTTGGGAACCATGCCTGTAGTATTTTTACAGAACTCAATCTCTCTTGCAGACTCCTGATAATGAAAATATAATCATTAAACATGGACGCGAAAAATGCACTTCCTGAAATGCCTGAATTTAGTTCCTTAACTGAAATAATGGAGCGGTTTAATACCGTGCCTTATGATCAGTTCCAGCAGGAATTGAATGACTGGTTTACACGGAGCCTGGCCAAATCCCAGGGTGCAAATTCACTGCAAAATCTTGAAAACTCCGGCCTCGGAAACCTCCCAGCTTTAGTATCTGAAATTTACCATCGCGCTGAATTACAGCACGCATTGTCAGAAGCTAAAATCACTACTGGGAATGAAGAAAAGTAAGTTCAACGTATGGCAATTGGTCATCTGTCCACCAGAATGACCTCATGATAATGGCAACCCGGTCAGTTAATAGTTAAACACGGGTTGCCATTATCGAAGTGGTTAATTTTCTTATTTCTTCAAAATTTTCAATTAATATTTCATGAAAAAATCAACGATTTTAATCGTATTGGGATTGCTATGMCTTTTTTTCAAGGCTAATGCCCAATTTAAATATACTTCCGAGCCCTTAAAGATTGGCGATCCGGTACCGGATATTGTCATTCAAAATGTTGTCAATTATAAAACAAACCAGATTCGCCTTTCCGACTTTAAAGATAAACTGGTCATACTCGATTTTTGGGGCACTTATTGTCTGCCCTGTGTGGAGCACTTTCCGCTTATTCAAGCACTTCAAAATAAATTCCGCAAAGATGTTTTTTTTCTGCCTGTAGATATAGATTCTAAATTCGATTCTCCGTCGAGGATCATTAAATTTTTTAAGGCACGAAACAAGGTTTTTAACCTGCCGTCAGTAGTTCAGGATTCGGTACTAAGAACTATGTTCAATATTCAATATATGGGGAGGTATGTCTGGATACAAAATGGAATTGTCAAACAGATCACTGATGCGGAGGAAGTTAACGAGCAAAACATTGCAAAAATTATTAGAAGCGATGAGGTGCCGCTACGCCAAATAGTAAAAGTAGAAAATGATTACACTAAACCGTTGCTGGTCAATGGCAATGGCTCAACAGTGCCATTGTCATATTGTATGAGAAGTATGCTTTTTCGATATACGCCACAGTTAACCGGAGGAGGTTTTGATACAGATTCGATTGGAAATGTAACACGGATTTATGATTACAATACCACGGTCCTCAACTTGATCCAATTGGCCAATCCAGGTTACAACCATTTTTTTGGACGCATCAAAATGCAGACCAAACATGCTGATATGATACAGGAAAATCTGCAAACGGACTCTGCTCTGCGAAAGAATGCGTACGGTTATGAAGCTATTTTTCCTTCTGTTCCCAGGCATATAGCACTTCGATATGTTAAAGAAGATTTGGCGCGGTACTTTCCCTTTATTCTTGACAGCGCAAAAGTTATAGACACTTGCTGGGTGATAAAATCATCAAATAGAAATAGTCCAAAACTTAGTGATCAAAGCAAATCAGAAACAAATATTTACGAACAACTTGGATTGCCGGTTTACTTCCACAATCGGCCTTTATCCGAGTTAAGAAATGCGCTTGAAGCTTTATATAAAATACCGGTCTTAGATGAAACAGGCTACACTTCAAATGTTTGGCTGGATTTACCTGCTGATACATCAGATCCAGTTAAAGTCTCCAAAAGCCTTCAAAAGCAAGGCTTTTCGTTAACCAAAGAGTTGCGGCCAATTGAATTCCTGATCGTAAAGGATCGCGACAATATCAATTAAATAATTAACCTTAATTAAATAAATCAAAATGAAATTTATCATTTTGCTGTTCAGTTTGCTTTTTCCTTTAGTCAGTTTTTCTCAAACGATTACCGGAACAGTTAGCGACCCACAGCTAAAACCGCTCAGCGGAATTACCATAACCCAAAAGGGAACTCATCAGGCAACTGTGAGTGATGACAGAGGGCAATTTAAAATCAAGGTAGTTGGTGTTGAGCCAACTATAGTTTTCACCGCAACAAACCTTGAAACCCTTGAAGTCAAAGTTGAAAAGCAAACAGAGCTAAAAGTCATACTTTATCAAAAATTGACCGCGTTAGACGAAGTTCACGTAATCGCCTATGGAACTAATACACAACGCAATTCAGTTGGCGCAATTACAAAGATAACCAGTAACGAAATTCAGCAACAGCCTGTGGCTAACCCTTTGGCAGCATTGCAGGGCCGAGTTGCCGGATTGTCAATAACCGCATCAAGTGGTGTTCCTGGTTCCTCGTTTATTGTTCAGATCAGGGGGCAAAATACCTTAAATTCAAGCCTGGGAAGTTTGTCCCAAAAGGACCAGCCATTATTTATCATAGATGGGGTGCCAGTGGCTGCTCAAAATGATAATATCAATCAATTTTCTTCTGCGAACTCGCCAGGCCAGGGTTCCTATTATGGAAATCCTTACGGTGGAATTAGTCCATTCAACAGCATTAACCCTGCCGATATTGAAAGTATCGAAGTTTTAAAGGATGCGGATGCTACCGCAATTTATGGTTCCCGGGGAGGAAATGGCGTCATTTTGATAACGACAAAAAAAGGAAAAGCCGGAAAAACGGGTTTTGATATGACCGTCGATAATGGTATTAGCGTGATCGGGCATACTATGCCTATGATGAATACGCAGCAATATCTCAGTATGCGCCGTGAAGCATTTTCGAACGATCATATAACTCCTAATAATATATTATATGATCCGGGATATGCTCCCGACCTTACGGTTTTTGATCAATCAAAATATACTGATTGGAAAAATTACTTTATCGGAAATACAGCGCATCATTTAAATACGAATGCTGCCATATCGGGTGGTTCCGACCATACGCAGTTTCGTTTAGCTGCGGGATTTAATCGTGATACCTATATTTTTCCCGGTGATTACGGTGATAACCGGTTCAGTTTTTCTTCAAACCTCCATCACAGCTCCATTGATAAAAAATTTACTCTTGATTTTACATCCTCCTATTCCTATGATAGGAACAATTCTTCGGCAAGCCCAAATTTGCTGACAGCTTTTTCTTTAGAACCGAATTATCCAAATCCGGTAGATAAGTTGGGTAATTTGATTTGGGATTACAATAATGTTCCTTTAGACGGTTCTTATGCTGCATTTAACCCTTATACTTCATTTAAGGCTCCATATAGTGTCAACACTAATTCCTTGAATGCAAATCTCAATTTATCCTACAACATTTTAAGAGGACTGACAATTCGAGCAAACAACGGTTATAGTTCACTGGAATCTACAGAGTTTTCCGCATCACCCAAGTCAAGCCAAAACCCGGCATATAGCCCGGTAGCAACCGCATTGTTCGGAAATAATAATATCAAAACCTGGATAATAGAGCCTCAGATTGAATATAAAAACAGCTTTAAAAAGATGTTATACTCATTATTGGTCGGTGGAACTTACCAGCAACGAACAAACAATACTAATCAAATACAAGGTTCCGGGTATATTAATGATGAACTCATTCATTCCATTTCGGGTGCACCTACCCAAACCGCGTCTGACGCCACATTAATTTATAAATATACAGCGGTATTTGCCCGTCTAAATACAAGATGGGACGGAAAGTATATTCTCGACATTAACGCGCGTCGCGACGGATCAAGCCGTTTTGGCTCGGACAAACAGTTTGGAGATTTTGGATCTGTTGGAGCAGGCTGGATATTTAGTGAGGAAAGCTTCATAAAGGATAAGTTTTCTGCTTTTAGCTATGGTAAACTTCGATCAAGCTACGGCATAACCGGTAGTGACGGAATCGGAGATTATAATTTTATATCCCGGTATGCGCCTACGTTCTATAATTACGGCGGAATTTTAGGATACCTGCCACAAAATTTGGCCAATGACCAATTTGGGTGGGCAACGACGAAAAAACTGGAAGTTGCGTTAGAATTGGGCTTTTGGCAGGATAGATTTTTGTTGACCACCAGTTGGTACAGAAATCGTTCGGGTAATCAGTTGATCATGTATCTTCTGCCTGACCAAACCGGTTTTTCGAGTGTAATCGAAAATTCTCCTGCACTGGTTCAGAATTCAGGCTGGGAATTTTCAGTTCAGGCGAAAATTTTGAGTCAAAAGGATTTTTCATGGAATGCATCCTTTAATGCATCTATCCCCAGAAACAAATTATTGGCCTTTCCTAATCTTTCAACCTCAAGCTATGCGACGACATATTTATTGGGACGCTCAATTAATGAGAAAATCGGCTTTAAATCAGCGGGCGTAAATTCGACTACAGGACTATTTCAGTTTTATAACAAAAACGGTGAGATTACCAATGCGCCACAAGAGGCATCAGGAAGTGATTTAAACGATTATCAGGATTTAGGCAACCTTGACCCTAAATTTTATGGTGGCTTTTCGAATAATCTCAATTATAAGAACTTCCAGTTAAGCGTCTTTTTTGAATTTAAAAAACAGTTGGGTACTAATTACTTCGGCCAGCTTTATGGAACACCAGGTGTAGAGGCAAACCAACCTGCAGCACTTATTGATGCACATTGGAAAGCACCCGGTGATCAAGCCGCTTTTCAAAAATACGCTTCTCAGTATGGAGACGCAGCTGTTGCGTTGACAAGCTTCCGGCATTCAGATGGAATTTACAGTGATGCATCCTATTTAAGACTAAAGACTGTATCGCTGTCTTATCTTTTACCTAAAAGTGTTCTGTCAAAACTTAACGCCTCGGCTATCAGAGTTTATGTAAATGCGCAGAATCTCTTTACCGTCACCCGGTATAAGGGGAACGACCCTGAAACACAAAATTTCTACGGTATACCTACATTAAGAACAATTACCGGCGGTCTCCAACTTAACTTTTAAAGACATGAAAATAAAAATAACCTTAGTCGTTTTTGCGGCAATATTAGTAAATGCATTGTTCTCCTGTAAGAAATCCATTGAGGTCGGTCCGCCAAAAAATCAGTTAGAAAAAACAAAGGTTTTTACTGACAGTGTTGGCGCCAATAGCGCAATCGTTGGTATCTACGTTGATATGATGCAAAATTTCGGTTTTTCATTTACATCGGGCGGGCTTACTGCTTATCCTGGTCTTTCGGCGGATGAACTCTCTCAAACTTCGAATGACCCCGACCTTAGCCAATTTTATAGCAATCAAATAAATATTCGTAATAGTTTCAATCAGGTGCTTTGGAACTCGGCTTACAAGTTCATATATGATGCTAACGCCTGCATTGAAGGTATAAGTGAAAGTCCAGGAATTTCCACGTCAGCGAAACAAAAGCTTACGGGAGAAGCAAGGCAAATCAGAGCATTTATTCTATTTTATCTTACAAATTTATACGGCCCAGTTCCGGTTGTGAGCACTACGGATTATCGTATATCTCAAACCCAAGGGCGAGCATCGGTAGATTCCATCTATTCTCAAATTACAAGTGACCTGACTTATGCTCAGGCGAATTTGCCGAAAAGCAGTACCGCAGAACGAGCAAGCTACTATTCCGCTACAGCGCTACTTGCAAAAGTTCAGTTATACCGGAAGAATTACAAGGCGGCGGAAAATAACGCCAGTATTGTAATTAATTCAGGCCTTTATAAATTAGAGGATAATCTTGGCGATGTGTTTTTAGCTAACAGCAAGGAGGCTATTTGGAAGTTTTTACCAGTTTTTCCCGGCATGGAAACTTGGGAAGGATATAATTTCGTACCATCAGATCCTAATGCCGCGCCTAAGTACGTACTGAGTAATTCTTTATATAATTCCTTTGAACCTGGGGATTTAAGAAAATTAAATTGGATAAGTAGTAGTTCGGTTAATGGAATAAGCTATCCATACCCTTTTAAATACAAAGCTGGTACAACAAACGGCGTGGCTACGGAAAATTATCTTGCTATAAGATTGGGAGAGCTTTATTTAATACGGGCTGAATCGAGAGCAAATTTAAGTGACTTAACCGGTTCCATAGCCGACATCGATTTGATAAGAACCAGATCCGGGTTAGCAAATACGCCAGCCACTGATAAGGTTTCCTTACTTTTGGCCCTGGAAAAAGAACGGCGATCAGAAATGTTTTGTGAATGGGGTAACAGGTGGTTTGACCTGCAGCGAACAAATCGTGTCGATGCGGTTTTGCAACCTTCAAAAGCGAATTGGACTCATAATGATATTTTATATCCAATTCCTGACGCGGAAATAAAAAGTAACCCTGCTTTGAATCAAAATGCAGGATATTAAAACGAAGGCTGTCTAAAACGACAGCCTTCTTCATTGATCAGGGCTTCCTTAATGGTGTGGACTGTGGTACCTGCATATCATTGATAAGCTGGTTACTTGAATTAACCTGGCTTGATGAAAATCCAGATACGCACTGGTGTGCCGTTCCATTGCAGTTACCCGGATTTGGCGCTGTTGTACCTTCGCCCAAATAAGTAGCCACTGATCTTTGAACCGGATCACCAGGGTTTAAATTGGTTGCAGAAATACTAAACCATTTATAACTGGTAAATTTTCCAGAGGCTTTAGTTGCTGGAACGGTAAAAGCACTTGCAGCTAATGCGATAGCAATCGCTGCGAAACCTAAAATTTTTCTTTTCATATTGATGTCTGACTTTATAAATCAAAAGCAGCGAAAACTTTAATTATAAAAAATATTTCAGTGACTAAGGCTTTTCGGAACCATATCCCGTGCTCATCAATTCTCTTGAATATTTTAAGCAAAATTGAATTTGATTTACTTGCCTATAAACCTCCTTTCTTTTTGATCTGTGTATATTCCGTATATGCTTAGTGAAAGGAATATTAAGTTGAAGATAAAATGCTGCGGCCAGCCTAGATTTCCTATTATACCACCACAGGAGCATGGAATGCTTCCAAAAGTCCCGGTTATTGCCAAGCCCACATAAATAGTGAACGACAACATCAGAAATGTTGAAGTGTAAAAACCGATAGCCTTGGTTTTTTTAAACAGCAAAAACGTAACTGTTACTATTTCTGATAGGGGAACCAAATAAATTAAATAAACACCGGACCATTTTGGAACTGGCTGCACCAGCATTTGTGTTCGGAATGAGTGAAAGTTCATCAGCTTACCTGCGGCAGCGTAGCTGAACATCAGGATCAAAAAGAATGATATAAGATCAGGTAAATCAGAGCGTTTCATCGTCGGTAAATTGTACGATAAAGCTCGATACTCCTAAAAAAAATGGCGATGATATTGATTACAATTTATCAATACCATTGCTACAACTTTTTTGGAAGTTTAGATTTTTTTTAGTGATAATCGTCACATCTGGGATTGCTGTTTGCCCATGAGCCGGGCGAGAGTTTCCCTTGACATATTAAGGTATGAGGCAATAAATTTCGCAGGGCTTTTTTGAAAGATAGTGAGGTTATGTTCAAGTAAACGATGATAGCGTTTATTGGCCGGAAGCGCCAAAATTTTCTGCCGCTCGTATTCTTCATTGCGGTTTTTTAAAAGCGCGAATCTGATAAGAACAGAGGTTTCAGGGAATACCTTTTGCAGATCGTTCAAGTCGTTATAATTGAGTGCGATGGCATCCGATGTATCCATAAATTCAGTATAATAAAAGGATGGTACTTTGTAATAGCCCTCGTGGGAGAATATCAGATCTCCTGGGGAGTAGAATCTGACAGTGTGCTGGAACCCCTTACGGTCATAATAATAGCTACGAGCAAAGCCCGTCTCCACCAAATAGAGATTTGTTTCTATTTGACCGGCCGCATGGATAATCTGTTTGCTCTTGTATATTCCTACGTGTAGTTTTTTTTCTAATGCTGTTTTAAACTCTTCAGAAAAATCGCCTGCATTATCGAGTACCTGAGTGACGGTGTAATTTAACATGGTTATTAACTTATTAATCTTTCAAAAAATCCTCTGAAATCCTCCTGATAGCCAAAATTATGGGGCAAAAATTCTAAAGTTGGGACATGCCAAAGAAATGTTAACTAATTGTTAAAGAATTAACTTCATGTCCCATTTTTTGAGAAAACCGAGACCTATTTTTATTGCCTAACCTCATGACTATGAAAATAAATTTCCAAAATGCAAGCTTCAAGGACTTTGAAAATGTCCCTGGCCAAGGCCTCTACACCACAGTAACCGAGTTTCACGAGTATCTCGATTTCCTGAGAAACAACGGTCATCTCAATTATCGAATCGAATCTATATCGCCGGTTGGTCCGGAAATGGATTTATTGTTACCTGGAGATACGGAAACTACGAGGTCTGTCTGTCTTGTTTCCAATGATTACCTCGGGTTTAGTCAGCATCCAAAAATCAAAGCAGCTGTAATTGATGGGATCAGTAGGTTTGGTACCGGCTCCGGCGCATCGCCGGCCATTGGTGGCCATTTTATTTACCATAAAATGCTGGAAGAAAAAATTGCGGCGTTTTACCGGAAAAAAGAAGCCATCCTATATACCACCGGCTATACAGCCAACAGCGCAACCTTACAATGCCTTTTACATAAAGAAGATTTGATCATTTTAGATATGGCGGTCCACGCCAGTGTTTATGAAGGTGCGCTCAACACCAATGTCAAAACTTTCCTGCATAACAATCTTGAAATGTTGGAACTGGTATTGAAAAACACGCATGACAAGTATCGTACACGGATGGTCGTCATTGATGGTGTTTATAGCCAAGACGGTGATCTCGCCCCAATTGGCGCGATTGCAGATCTTACTCATAAATATGGCGGCTATTTGGTGGTTGATGATGCACATGGAATTGGCGTGATGGGCAAAACCGGGCGCGGTGTAATCGAATTGGATAATGCTTTCGATAAAGTTGATATCATCACGGGTACTTTTAGTAAAGCACTGGGCAATATCGGCGGCTATGTACTTGGTGAACCGAACCTGATCGAGTATTTGAAATATCAATCGAAACAACATTTGTTTTCAACCACAGCTACACCGGCCATTTTTGGAATATTACGGGCCATTGAATTAGTGGATGAAGAGCCTGAATGGCGCTCAAAACTGTGGGCGAACATTAACTTTTTAAAGAACAATTTAATCTCTGCCGGTTTTGATGTAGGAACCACAGCATCGGCGGTTATCCCGGTCAAAATTGGTGATATTCCTAAAACACTGGAAGCCGGTCGCCTACTACTCAAAGCCGGGGTTTATACTAATCCTATCATGTATCCTGCCGTATCGAAAAAGAATGCACGGATCAGGATGAATGTGATGGCCACTCATACTTTTGAACAGCTTGGCAAAGTCCTGGAAGCTTTTAAGCAAATAGACCAAATATTAAAAATATCAAATAACCATAAATAGTGATCATAAACATCAGGCATTATCACCTTATCATCATTAATCTTTTTATGTACCTCATGGAACAACGATATATTCTATATGAAAAACGTCTCCGTTCAACTTCAACAATTCGTAAAAGAATCGCTGCATCCGAACAATATCGCCGGACAATCCTTGACTGACGGCGAGTTCGACAAATGGAAAACTTTCCTTGTCACAGCTATTAAAGAACTTTCTGATCATAATCTTAAATCCGTTTTCGTATCGGATGAAAAAAAAACGAATACTACCGCGCTCATAATTTATATCACTGATCTGAGCGATACCATTAGTGCATATCTGACACGGTATGCAAAAGTATGGCAAAGAAATCCGAGAGCAGCCCGCATAAGACAAAGTTATTTGTCGACCTGCGGGTTGTTTGAAGACTTTCTTGATATACTGGCGAAAAGGTTTCCTAAAATTGCCGGCCAAATCGCTTTTAGCCGCTATGCTATTTTTCGGATTAAACAGGAATTAAGGTTGTTGGCCGCAACCGCTTCCCTCCACTTACAGCGTCAGGAAATAGAATCAAATATTGTTGCAATGCTCACTAAAGGCCTTAACCATATTATTAATCGAAGAGTTTTAAAGAGAGCGGACGATAACTATGTCCGTAAACTTGTGGAGGCATTGGTTAAAAAGAAGTTTACGGATTCTGCACATGTTATAGATTTTCTAATCATCAACGATTTTAACCTTCCCGATTTCTTCCTTTTTTGCCTGGAACTATGGAATGAACGAATTTCTGAACAGAGTGGCCTGATCGAACAAAAGGAAAAATTATTGGATTTAAAAAGTCACCTATACGAATTGTCTGTTAATTCAGGCCTGAAAAGCCCCTGGGAGAAACACAAACTATATAATGAACTCAATAAATTTCTATCGGAGAAGTATTTCCTGGTCAAGGAAAGATTGAAAATTAGTGTTCAATTAACGAATGATGACCGTTACCAACGTAGTGGAAAACGGATGCTGGTCAATCTATCGGTAGCGCAATTTGGGCTGTTTCTACGTTTGCTGGTAGAAAAGGGTGTTTTGGCAAAGGAGCATATTGGGGAGCTTTTCTCTTTTTTTGCCGGACATTTTTATACACCGAATACAGATTTTATTTCAGCGGAAAGCCTTCAGAAGAAATCGAGCGTAGTAGAGCATGCAACGGCTCAAAAATTAAAGGCCATATTGATCAGTATGCTCAACTGGCTAAATACTAATTACAATCTCTCCAATTATAATTAAGCTTCCAATGTGCGCTTTTGAAATTCGTTCAGAAGGCCATGGTTCTTCAGCATGGTCAACATTTCCGCATACCACATATAATTAAAGTCCCTATGGGCCTTTAATTTCGCCAGGTTAACAGACATCAGATCGCCAAGATTAAACAAACCCAATTTTTCGGCGCGCTCAGTGAACTCACCAGCCATACCTAGTTTCAGGAATGTAAATTTAAGCTTTGCGTTTTCTAACATAATTAAAATGCTTGCTTTTATAGCGTATGCCAAATTTGCGGCTTTTGCGGCAAATTTGAAAGTGAATGTTTAACAGAATTCGATCTCAATCAACAATCTTTTCACTTTTTCTTAAAAGATCTTGCCTCAGTCTAATTTACTTCCCATCTCATTGTCTATTTCGTATTTACTTGAATAACAGTAAAATACAAAATCAGTTCTTGTATTTTGATTGCTGCTTTTGAAAGGGGGTGAAAGGATTCTTTCACCCCCTTTCACTGTTTTAGCGTGCCCCTAAAGCCGTGCTTTGGCTTCATGAAAATCGAGGATTTATCTCTGTTAATGCTAAACGCGGTTAATACCGGCGTGGCGAATGCAATTGCCGAAAGCAGGGCTATCAGCCCTTTGATCAGCAAGGCAGATGCCTACCGTATTTACGGCCGAAGCAATGTTGACCGCTGGTTAACAGAGCATTTGATTTCTCATTTGACTGTGCCCGGAATAAGTTCCAAAAAATTTCTTGACAGAACTAAGCTGGACAGCGTTGCCGCTGCCAGTAACAGGCACACCTATTTGCCAGTGGCAGATAGAAAGCTATAAGCGCTTGGCTTATAACGCTCTTTGACGTACAGGGATGAAACATTATCCTGCCATAAGCAGGAAATTTTGCGAAGGTGAGATTGAAAGCATATCAATAACTGAAAGCGCAAAGGCAGGCGAAGGCCCGTATCGTAGGATGCGACGTTAGTAATCCCGAAAATATCTACCGGCAGAAATGAATTACCGGGGTCGTTACCCGCTGCCGGTACATGGAAATTAATCCTTTTCAACTCAAACTAATCACGGAAGCTGCCGCCCAACTCGGCGCACTCTCCGCATTGATCAAAACGGGAAAGGTGAAACCTTACCTCAATAAAAGTGAAGCTTTTAAGGCTTTTGGCCGCGCGACAGTGGAAAATTGGGTCAGAGATGGTCTGATCATAGTCAGAAAGGATGGTGATCATTCAGCTGCTTGGCGAATAGACCGATTTGAAATTGAATTGCTCGCAAAGTCTATCGTCATTTCTAAGCTAACCTGAGTCCGGGCCCTCCCCCAGTATTAACCATTTAACTTTTTAAAAAATGTCAGTATTACTTACAGCAAAAGAGTTGAAAGATCAGGCATCCCTTGTCGATTTTTTAGCGCGCCTTGGTCATCAGCCTATTAAAAAATATGGGCGAGAAAAAATGTATATCAGTATTCTGCGAGAAAACGACACTAAACCGTCGCTCAGCGTTAATGATGAATTAGGGGTCTGGTTTGATCACGGTACTCGCAAAGGCGGGAATATTGTCGATCTCGGCCTGGCCATATGGGCGCATTTATCTTTTGGCGAGGTGATTCAAAAGATACAGGATGTTTGCAATATATCCTCAATTGAGAAAAAGCCATTGCGCCCCCGTATATCTGTTAAGGTTCCAAATTACATTGTAGTCGAAACAAAGGAGATCGGGACACATCCTGCCATTACAGAATATCTTAAGAGACGTCAGGTTTTTGAACAGGCGAAAGAAACACTTCATGAAGTATACTACTTTGTGCAGGATCATAAAGGTGAACGAAAAAACTTTTATGCCGCCGGTTGGAAAAACGAAAAAGACTCCTGGGAAGTTCGGAACAAATACTTCAAGGGATGCCTTGGACATAAAGCAATAAGTTTTATACAAGGGCATTCAAAAAGAGCCGTGGTATTCGAGGGATTTATAAATTACCTCAGCTGGAAAACGGAAAATGCAATTTCGGATCATAGTGTTATAGTTTTAAATACCATTGCTTTATTGGCTGAGGGAATTGAAAAGGCAAAATCGTTTTCATCCCTTGATATTTATTTCGACCGAGATCAATCAGGTTTGACTGCTTCCAAAGAATTTATCTCAGCGCTACCTTATGCCAGTGACCGGTCCCTCACTTTTGAAGGATTTAACGATTATAATGATAAACTGGTTGCCGCCACTAAAATTCAGGAACCGAAAATTGGCGAAGTTATTATTCCCCAATCCGGAGTTTTACATCGCCGTTAGGCTGCTAAATTCGGAATTAGATATCCGGGAAAATCTTTGATTTTCCTACGGCAAGATGTCTTTTTGTCCGACAAAAAGGATCTTGCCCTCCGGGGGGATTTTGAAAACTTCGCAACTCGTTTTTTTATGGAGGATTAGCAATGGCAAAGGGCAGGCCCCAATTGGAGAGCGGAAAACGAATCAAAAAGATTGATACGAGATTCACAGAGGATGAATACAATCTTATCGTCTCCCTGGAGCAAACATTGGGCATCAGCAAAACTGAGTTATTGAGAAGAAGGGTATTAAACAATGCGGGTACAACTATCATAAACGCAAAAGAGCTAATCATAAGCCTGGATAACATCTTCGCGGAAATGGGCAGAGTTGGAAATAATGTAAACCAGTTAGCAAAACATGCTAATACGTTAAAATTAAAAGGTGCTATGTCGCCGCTAATAATTCAACAATTCGATGCCCATTTTTTAAAATACCTACAATTACAACAACAACTCGAAATTAGTTTACGCAAAGTGATCAGGCTCGTCGGAAAAACATAACTCTTTGTTGGTTATACAGATCTGGAGATATGCTGTTCTGCTATTAAGCTATCTGGATAGCCTGTTGTATTGATCTATAGCTATTTAGTTACTCAGTTATATAGCTCGCCGGATAGTCTGGTATAAGGCTTCAATGATATGCTGGTATATCGTTATAAAGCTCATCGGCTGTAAAGTTATTCAGCAACAAGGTTATAACGATCCATAGCTATTTAGTAACCCCGATACAGGGTTATTCGGAAATAAGGTTATACAGAAATACAGCGCCTCTGCTACACAGATCCTTAGTTATATTTTATGATCGTCAAAATTCTTTCCTCATCGGCTAAGTTCAGCGGCGTGGTTTACAACACCAATAAAATTGACCGGAATAAAGGCGATCTGATGCGGGTAGCCAATTTCGGTTCATTGGAAGGTCTAAGCCGGTTACGGCCGCAGGATTACATTAATTACCTGCAAATGGTTGCTTCACAAAACACACGCATAAAAAAACCGCAGTTTCACGCGGTTCTCTCCGCAAGAGGCAGAAATTATTCAAGTAAGGAACTCACTGCAATTGCAGTAGCATGGCTTGATAAAATGGGTTACGGTAAGCAGCCCTACCTGATCGTTTATCATAAAGACACCGATAATAACCACGTTCATATCGTTTCTGTAAGGGTTGATAAGCAAGGCAAAAAAATAAACAGTGCTTATGAAAAGCTTCGCGCCATCGGTAATCTTAAAGAAGTACTGGGCATTGACAAAGCCTTAACCTATAGGTTTAGCACCCGAGCACAGTTTTTAATGATTATGGAAAGCCTCGGCTTGCCGGGTAAGGATGTAGATGAAAAAGTAATCAACGACAAGATCAATAACTATGAGCGGCCGGTATCACGTATCGCTGAACTGCGCGAATTATTCAGGCAATTCAAACATCGCCAGGATTTTAAAGAGTTTTTGTCCGATTTCTATCAGGTTGAAATCTTATTTCATTCGGCTGAAGGCAAGCAGCCCTATGGTTATTCCATCATTGACCACGACAGGAAAATGGTTTTTAAGGGTAGTGAAGTACTACCGTTAAAAGAACTATTAGCTGAAAATGGGGAATCATTTTTAGTTATACCCCAGAAAGCTGAGTTCGAAGATGAGCATAGCGCAGTTGCATCAATGATTCGCCCGGTATGGATAGCAGATGATGTGGATGACCAGCAAATACATGGCATGCGCCGCAGGCGACAAAAGAAAGCAAGAACCAACACCCGTTAAATTATAAAATCATGACCATAATTATTGGAAACCAAAAAGGAGGCGCGGGTAAAAGTACCATGACCCTCGTGCTCGCCAACTATCTCACATCGGCAAAAAAATGTCCGGTAACTGTGATCGATATGGATTATCAGCAGTCCATTTCCCAAAAATATGAGAAGGCTAAAATACTGGAAAATAAAGAGCCTTATGAGGTTCTTTCAGCGACCCTGGAAACTTTCCCTGTACTGAAAGAGGTGCTTATGAAAAACAACAAGGATGTCGTGCTGATTGATCTTCCGGGTAAACTTGATGATGATGGCTTGCTCGCCGTATTTAATGCTGCTGATCTTTTTATATGCCCGTTCGCTTACGATGAGTTCACATTTGAATCAACCATGTTATTTACGGTGGTTCTGCGAAAGGTAAATCCCAAGATTAAAATGGTGTTTATTCCTAACAGGATAAAAGCCAATGCCAAATTCGAGATCATGCAGGAAGTTAATGCACAGCTTTCCAAGTTCGGAGTAATTACCGATGTGCTACCGGACCGCATCGATTTTCAGCGCACAAACACCTTCCAAACTCCAATTTCCTTATACCCGGTAATTATCCCCGTTTTTGAAAAAATTTATGCTGATCATTTATATGGAAAACATGAAATCGCTGGCTGACCAGCTGAGGCAGGAACTAACCAGGCCCACCGATAAACAAGTCAAAAAGCAACGCAAAGCAGAAAAAAAGTTTGAAGCTGCTATACTCGATGCCATTCTCGCATTTGACACAAGCCTTAACAAAAGTATGGTGCATGTCCGTTTTGACGAAAAAACCGTGCGGACAATGAATCAATTTAAGATGGCTACAAGTGTGGATGTTTCCAAATTGGTAGCCTTTGCAGTCAAACATTTGCTTGATACCCAACCCGAAATAAAAACAATAATTAAACACTTTATTCAAAACAATGATTTATGAACTGGTTTAAATTTATCCTATGGCTTGGCGGATTATACTCCGTCTATTATTTAATTCTTATTGCGTGGGATCACCTGCGAAATCGACGAATTAACGATAACAATGATACCACTGAATTGTCCTTTAGCGAACAGGTTAACGCGGTCGCGCTTACACCTGAATTAACAAGCGCCGACATCGCTTCTCCAATATACGCAAGCGGCGGCGTATCTCTTAAAAACATGTTTAATCTTTGCCGTGATGAAGCGGTAGAGTATATTAAGCAAGTTAGTTATTGAGGAAAACCCTCCTAATTCTGGCTTGTTGCTTCGCCGCCTGTTCAGTTTCCGCCCAGCCGGGAATTGCTGAAATGCAACAGGCACAACAGGATTTAAAATCTACATTCTTTTCAGCTTTTGATTTATCGCTGATCGTTGCCGGACTCTTTGGCATCATCGGCGGGTTACGCATTTACAAAAATGCGCAAATGGGTAAGGACAGATTCACTGCGGATGTCGCCGCGTGGTTCTTTGCCGCCCTCTTTATGACGCTTGCGGGGGTATTTCTCCGTGCCATCTTCGGCATTTAACCGCAATCGTAACCCTTTTCATCCATTCTCCATTGGGTGTATCGTTCAGGGCGTATATCGTGATCTAAACGCCTGTTAGCATACCCAGCCATTTTCTCCATCTGGCTTTAAAAGATCTCCGCTTCGATTTTTTTCTCCTTTTTAATGTTTAACAAAACAAAAAAACTATGGGCATCAGCCGTGCTGATCGCTCTGTCCGTGCCTGTATTCGCACAAAGTGGTGTAAATGGTTTAAACACCGCCACCTCAACACTCAAAACCTATGTTGCACCGGTAACTAACATTACGCTCGTCATTGGTGGTATTGTCGGTATCGTTGGTGCTATCCGCGTCTATTCAAAATGGAACAGCGGAGACCAAGATATCAACAAGGAATTGATGGGTTGGGGCGGTTCATGCGTCTTCCTGGTTGTTTCAGCATTGGTCATCAAAGCTTTCTTCGGATTGTAAATGGCCAGGAAATTCGCTGTTTATAAGGGGCTGCAGAAGCCCCTTATTTTCAAAGGCTTTAAAGGCAAGTTTATCTATTGGGGCCTAGCCTCATTACTTACCGGGCTTGTTGCCGGCGCATTGGTTATGTCCCTGATCAATATGTGGCTTGGCGCATTTGTACTTATCGGCTGTATAGTCGGCGGTCTGCTCTACACCGCCTCCAGGCAAAAAGGTGGCCTTCACGCCAAAAGCCGAAACACCAACATTTTAATCCTTAATCATTATGTCCGCAAAAAGCTTGTTTAACATCCCGTACGCGGGAATTAATAAGGAAGGCGATTATGATTTGCTCATTGGACTAACGGGTGAATATTCTATTGTTATTGAGATTAATAACCCGGTTACCCGTTATTCAGCCGACCCTTCAGGTTATGAAGAATATCACCATCTGCTGATCAATATCGTCAAAATTCTGGGCGAGGGCCATTTACTTCAAAAGCATGACATTATCAGCAGGTACGCATATCGTGCTAAAGAATCCGAAGAATATTTGCAGCGTCATTATAACGCGCATTTTGAAAACCGTGAATGCCTTCGCATTTCAACCTACCTGACCATCACCAAACAGGTTAAAAAAGGGGCTTTTTACACTTACGATGCTAAGGGCCTTCAGGACTTTATGCAAGCGGTAGGAAAAGTGCTTGACGTTTTACCGTCCGGTAAGGTAATGAACGAGGCTGCCATTAACCAGTTGGTCCTGCAAATACTTAGCATGGACTTTAAAAGCAGGTCGATCAGTCTTAATAACCTGTCTCCCACAGAAACTGAAGTTAATCTTGGAGAACGCGCAGTTCGTTCCATCAGCCTGATAAATATTGATAGCATTGATCTTCCGCCTGAAGTTTCGACACATATAGAACTCAATGACAAAGAAAGTACGCGTGGATTTCCTATCGATTTCCTGTCTTTCCTTTTCAAGGTTCCTGGTTGTGATGCCGTGGTTTACAACCAGGTCATCGAGATTCCCAATCAGGTAATGACCCTTCGGAAACTGGAGCAAAAAAAGAAGCGACATGCCGGTATTCCTGACCCCGCTAATCAACTTTGCGTTGAGGATATAGATCTTCTGCTAACCGATGTTGCCAGGGAAAACCAATTACTGGTAAATGCACATTTCAATATTCTAATCTGTGCAGACAAAGGAACCTTGCCAAAGGCAGCCAATTTCGTGGAAAGCTCGTTATTTCAGTTAGGGATTATCCCCAGCAAGAATGCCTATAACCAATTAGAGCTTTTTCGCACAGCATTGCCGGGTAATGGCGGCGAATTAAAGATCTATGACTGGTTCCTGACTACTTGTGACGCAGCCATGTGCTTCTTTTTTAAAGAGTCCCTGCCAAAGGATGAGCCTTCCGATTTTCTATTGCGCTTTACCGACAGGCAGGGCATTCCGATAGGAATAGATCCCGCTGATTTGCCAATGAGGACTGGCCGCATTAATAACCGTAACAAATTTGTATTAGGCCCCAGCGGTTCAGGAAAAAGCTTCTTTATGAATGCCCTGATCGAACAATACATGCTTTATAACATGGATGTGGTAATCGTGGATACGGGTCATTCCTATTCGGGCTTATGTGCTTATTACAATGGCAAATACATCACCTATACGGATAAGTCACCCATAACGATGAACCCTTTCAAAATGACAGAAGGGGAATATAACATCGAAAAAAAAGATTTCCTGTGTACGCTGATTGGCGTTGCCTGGAAGGGAGCCGAAGGGACACTCGCTCCGGTTGAGCGTGATGTGATTTCCAATGTCATCTCGGCTTATTACGCGGCAAATTTCCCTATAAACGGGGAGTTAAGATTTGATACCTTCTATGATTTTGCACTTCAGAAAATTCCGGAAATCAAGCAGGAAGAAAAGATCGTTTTTGATTTCGACGAGTTTCGCTACGTCCTGAAGAAGTTCTATAAAGGGGGTGAATTTGCCACCATGCTCAATAAGGAAACAGATAAAAGTCTTTTCACCGAGCGCTTCATAGTCTATGAAATTGACGCGATTAAAGAGCATAAAATTTTATTTCCACTCGTTACGCTCTCGATAATGGACGTATTCATCCAAAAGATGCGCTACCGTTCCGATCGCAGAAAAGCCCTTATTGTTGAGGAGGCCTGGAAGGCGATTGCCAGCCCGCTTATGGCTGGATATTTACTTTATCTGTATAAAACCGTTCGCAAGTTTTGGGGTGAAGCTATCGTGGTTACCCAGGAACTCGGTGATATCATCGGCAATAGCATAGTTAAAGATAGTATCATCAATAATTCTGATACCGTCTGCTTGCTGGATCAAACCAAGTTTCGTGACAACTATAATGAAATAGCCGCATTACTGGCCGTCAGCGAAACTGAGCGCCGGAAAATTTTCACCATTAACCAACTCGACAACTCAGAGAACCGGGGGCGATTTAAAGAAGTTTATATACGTCGTGGTGCAACCGGTGAGGTGTATGGCGTGGAGGTTTCCTTGCATCAATATTTAACCTACACTACAGAAAAACCTGAAAAATCAGCCGTGGAAAAATACATCGGGATGTTTGGCAGCTATTCCGATGGCCTTGACGCATTTGTAGCCGATTTTCAAACAAGCGGCAAATCCCTGTCCGCATTTATTACCCAAGTAAATCAATCTTAATATGAAAAAGTTAATTACCACCATACTGGGCTGTTTGCTGTTTGCGATAGCCTGGGCGCAGGAAATCGTCGTTGACCCAGCCGTTTCCGGGGCGATTGCAATAAGTGCCTCTACTATCAACGGGCAATTGAACAACACCAACAATAAACTCGATCTGATACAAAAAGGACAGCTCGCTGTCAGCGGGCAACTGGTCATTGTAAACAATCTGCAAAATAAAATTTATCGGGGACTTAGCCAGGTGGCATCTGTCATCAGCAACTTAACCACCATTAAGGAAATAGCGGAATGCGGAGTGGATATTGTTTCTGATGTTCAAAGCGCTGTGAAGCTTGCGCAAACCGACCCGGTCCTGCTTCTTTTCGCTGAACAGGGAGCCCGTGATTTTCAAACAAGGGCAACCACGCTGGCAGCGGATGTAAGCGCATTTGTATTAAAAGGAGGAACAAATAACCTGATGGACTCCGGTGAGCGTGGCAAACTGCTAAACCATATCGCAACTGAAATGCGCATTCTTCGCGGCATTGCCTATGGAATGAACCGCGCCATGTACTGGGCGAAGATCGATGGCATTTTCCACTCTCTTAACCCATGGGCTGAATGGCAAAACGAAGATGTGCGAATTGCCAATGATGTATTAACGAACGCTAAATACCTGAAACAATGAAACACTTTATTTTTATCATCCTATTTCTTGGTTTAAAACTTGCCGTTTTTGCACAGCAAAAAACATTGGATATCGTAGGCATACATCAGTTAGTTTCCGAATCCCAATCTGAGAACAAGTTGCAGGTTAAAGCGCGGAATGAACAGGCTACTGTAAACGCTAATGAGCAGGCCAACCTGACCTTACTTTCCAAACTGAAAGCAACTTACAGGGACTTACAAGAGCGTTATAATACGTTGGGCACAGCAATTAACCTTGCTGATATCGGTATCTACGCCAGCCCGATGGTAAGTCGTATTATAAGCAACCAGGCACAGATTATTCAACTGGTACAAAAGAATCCGGCATTGCTGGCTATTGGATATCAGTCCGAGTTGCAATTTGCTTTACAGGCGAAAGACCTTGCGGGCTACATTACAGGGTTAACGCTATCGTTAGGAGATGTGAATCAGATGAAGGCATCCGACCGCAAAATGCTATTTGATTTCGTAATATCAGAATTGAGCAACATCCAGAACTTGTCCGGCAACTTGCTGAACATGATGCAATACTCGACTCTTGCCTCGTTGCTAAAAGCAGCAAATCCCTTTCAAAATTTTATCGATGCTGATATTGGCATTGGTAAGGACATTATTCAAAACGCAAAATATCTGAAATGAAACGGTGTTTATTTTGTCTGCTGCTTTACAGTGGTATGGTGCAGGCGCAGCAATATGTGGTTGATCCATGGCACTTTGCCGCAGTCACAGAAAATGCTGCAGTTAGAAGTAGTGCCGAAGCTACTCACAACCAATATCTCGGTAAGATCAATAACAACATTACCGATCTTAACACAAACGTAGGTTCCGTAGTATTGGCGCAGACGATTATTTACCAATCACTATCAAACGTAAACTCCGCATTAAAAGACGGACTTGCTATGAAAAACATGGCTGTAATTATTGCTGATATTACATCTTATGTGCAACAGGCTTTAGCGCTGGCTAAATCTGATCCTGCGCTATTATTAGCAGCAAGCAATATCACTTCGCAAATGCGAACGAGGGCAACATTGCTGGTCAGTGACGTTTCAGGTTACATACTCAAAGATGGGGATAACGTATTGGCCAACTATAGCGCAAGAGACGAATTGTTGCATAAAGTCACCCAACAACTACAAATTCTCGACGGGCTTGCTTATGGTGCCTGGCGTGCTATGTATTGGGCTAAAGAAAGAGGGGTCATCAACTCGCTGAATCCATTTGCCGGTTATATCAATAAGGACATATCCTTTGTCTATCAAATCATTCAAAACGCTAAATATTTAAGACAATGAAAAGTATTATTTTATTGCCGCTGTTCCTTTTACATTGGGTCAGCGGTTGTTTTGCGCAATCAGTTGTGCAGGATCAAAGCATCAGGTACCAGCAGGAACGCATGGTTTACCTGCAATGGGATCAGAAAAAATTCACCCCAAAGGCAGGCTTTCTTAGCCTAAATCCTTATTACTGGCTCACATGGGGGCTTTTTTATCCAAATTATCACAAAACAGATTTACGGCCTTTAAGCGCGACCGGGCCTCAAACACAACGCCTCGCTTTAGTTGGCGCATTGTCCTCAACTGATAATAAATACAAGCTGCAATCAGACACCGTAAGAAACACTGCGTTATCTGAGATCGCAAACCAATCCGGCTTGATCAGCGATGCAGATCCATTGTGGCTGCTTTATTATAAAAGCCAGCTTTCACCGGTACTAAAGAACTCTGCTACATCCATTCTTTCAGGTTTATCACCACAGGTTTCTGGAAAATTGGTATCGGAAGGACTTTACACTTGGTACAAAAATGAATTGGATATGCTGAAGCAGAGAATCGAATCGGCCCATTCCGCCGATATGGATCGCGGGGCACGTATCCTCGCGTATCACCGCTATTTGCTGGAGTACAGACGCCTTTCAAGTGTTTGGGCAATTCGCACCGCTTCAGCGCAATCTACGCTCACTATGGCAGCCCAGCAACAGCGATTGAAAACCAACCAGATATCTGTACCTGACTGGACGCCGCAGTCCGATATCGAAATTGCTAACAAAGTATTACAACATGTGCAATGAAAAAGAAATTCACACTATTCATGCTGCTGTGCCTGTTGGCACCGGCAGTATTTGCACAAATTACAAGCACAGATAATACTAAAACTTTAGAGTTCTTACAAGGTGATGGAGTCTATGAGCATGGGGTGATGGTATTTCTTAAAGGGCTGAAGGATTCGGTATGGACACATTTCGATCTGTTTATTACGGACGCTAAAGCGCTCTCGGCAATTTTTATGATCATATTCTTTGCCATTAAAAGCTACGAAATGATGGTCGGTGACAAGCAATTGGAAATTATGCCGCTGCTCCGGCCATTCGGTTTAGCCATGATCATACTCTGGTGGGGAACTTTCGTGAAAGTGATCGCCTTTCCAACAGATATTGTTGCTAATCAGACGGAACAGATGTTTAATAGCGAACAAACCACGGTGGATAACCTTCGGCTGAATCGTTCTAACCTCATGCTTGCGGTAGCTAATTCGCTTTATACTTATCAGGCGCAAACCCAAGTGGCAGAAAAGGAAAGCGATACCTGGTATGGTCAGGCATGGGATTCCGTAACCAGCACTGTAAAACAAGGAATTAGCAGCGTTGTATCTCCTTTGATTGAATTAAAAAACAGGCTGGAAGTAGGCATGCAGTTATTGTTTACGCAAATGCTCGAATTGATCGGAATCTGGATATTACGACTGGCAGTTTATATCATATTTATGATTCAGATTATCTATTCAACGATTTTGATCATTCTTGGTCCTTTTGCTGTTGCGGTCAGTATTTTACCAGCATTTCGCGATAGTTTTAGTACCTGGATCGCACGTTTTGTTTCCGTAAACCTTTACAGCGGGATCGCTTACCTGATCATGTACTTAACAGGTCTGATGCAGGAGTATGCACTTACTTCCGAGATCAGTAAATACCAGGAACTTGTCGGAAAGGATGGCTTAAGTGCCAACCTTGAAAAAATGGCTTGGTTCGCCGGAAATGGTGTATTGTCTTTCGGGACGGTGATCATTGTATTTCTCATCGGTGCGATTTGCATGTTTACCGTACCCAGCATTTCCACCTGGATTATATCTACATCTGGTATCAGTTCTGCCACGTCAACTTTTGGCAGAAGTGCAGGCACGGTTTTAGGGTTAGCGCGCCGCGCCTCTGGAAGCTTTATTTAATCATCTTATCATCCACGTTAAGGGCCGCTTAAAAAAGCCGGCACTTTTTTATTTCCACAAATCATGATTATAAAAAACATCGAAGCCAAGATCAGGCTGGCGACAATCATTGCTATTGGAAGCCTGATAACCTCACTATTGATCGTTGGAATGAACTGTCTCTATGCTTACAAGCTAGTCTCCAACGCACAAAAGAGTATTTATCTGCTGGATAACAATGTGCCGATCCTTGCTCGCCAAACCGATATGCAAATGAACCGACCGGCTGAATACCGTGCCCATATTGATCTATTTCACTCTCTGTTTTTCTCGCTCACGCCGGATGATAATTACATGGAGTATCAAATGAAAAAGGCCATGTACCTGGTGGATGAATCGGGCATGCAACAATACAATAACTTGAAAGAGAATGGCTTTTTTAACTCCATTCTGTCATCAAGTTCAGTGCTAACCCTTCAGACTGACTCTATTGTGCTGGATATGCCAAGGAAATATTTCAGGTACTATGGCAAGCTAAAAATTGACCGGCGCAGCTCAACGGTGATTCGCTCCCTGGTCACGGAGGGTAACCTGAAAGATATCCCACGTAGTGACAATAACCCACACGGCGCGCTTATCACCAATTGGAAAACACTCGAAAATAAAGACTTACAAGATGTGGAAAAAAATACATTCTAACCGCGATCCAAGGGATACGCTATATTCAGAAATACGCAAAGAGTTTGGCACTTATTTCTTCATTGCAGGTAACTTCTCAAAGCGCTTACTCAATGCTCACCCCAAAATATTCCTGGGTCTAATGATTGCGCTAATGCTGGCATCTGCCGCGCTGTCTTTTACTGTTTTCCGTCACCCGGAACCAAAAGCAACCCACGTGGAAAAACCGGCAAATCCTCTTGTAAACGGGTTTTCCAATATCCTGCAAACAGCAGCAAAGATAAAAGAAGGCCTGCGTCTTAAAAAACTCATTGACAGTCTGAGCGCTAAAAAGCAACTCTCATCGGCTGATAGTGCATCGCTTGAAAATGCGCTTGACAGCCTGCAACAAATACAACACTAAATATTATGAAAATTAACTTTAAACAACCCAAATACATCTTGCCTTTGGTGTTGCTGCCGTTTTTTTGCCTCTTTTATTATGCATGGCATAGCAGCTTCGATAAACCGAAACAGGATGTGACCCCGAAAGCGGGTTTAAATCCGAGCGTTGGTAACGTATCGACCGATGTTCGTAAACGTCAGCTTGCTGATAAGCTTGATGCCTTCCGAAACACTTATAAAGAAGCTGATGGTATGTCGGCAGTTGGAGTAATACCCAAGGAATCAACAAGCAACCCGACCTACAACAATGATTATTCTGACCAACAGAAAAAGATGTTGGATTCCATTGCTGCAAAAGCAAAAACACACGAGGTAGCGGATGCGAGTATTAACAGTGAAAGACAATTAGCAAAATTGTTAAATGCTAAAGCCCCTAATGCAGGAAGACTAACACCGCCACCCGAGCAACGGGAAAAAGACCCGATGGAAATCTTTAAACAACAAATGGCATTGATGGATAGCATTAATAAAGCGAATGACCCTGCTTATAAAGCCGAAAAACAAAAACAGGATGCTGCCGATAAATTAGCCAAAGAAATAGCATCACAGGTCAGATTAACGGTGTCCAAAGCAGATCAGTCTTCTTCTGAATTTAATACTGTACTGCCGGAAAAGCGCCAGAATTTTATTGGTGCGGTCATTGATGAAAACATAACCGGTTATGCAGGTTCCCGCTTACGCATCAAACTACTGGAAGATATTAAAGCCGGCGATATTCTGTTACAAAAAGGAACTTATCTTTTCGCCCAGATCAGTGGTTTTTCTGAGCAGCGGGTCACATTGTCCATCACCTCAATACTTTATGAAAGTAAAATACTACCTGTAAAGCTGGAGGTGTATGACCTTGATGGTATGCCGGGCCTATACGTTCCTTCCTCTTCATTCCGGGAGTTCACCAAAGACCTGGGCAGTAATACTGTACAGGGTGTCACCATTGATGGCAGCTCTAACGGAAGTCAGTTCCTGATGAGTTCGGTTGATAAAATATTCCAATCAACCTCGTCAGCAATTGCTGACCTGATCAGGAAAAACAAAGCCAAACTCAAATATAACTCTTATATCTACCTCATCGATTCTGATGCATTACAAAACGCCCAAAAAAAATATTAA
The DNA here is from genome assembly GCF_056402115.1 of Mucilaginibacter sp. P4_C11. Lineage (NCBI taxonomy): Bacteria > Pseudomonadati > Bacteroidota > Sphingobacteriia > Sphingobacteriales > Sphingobacteriaceae > Mucilaginibacter > Mucilaginibacter sp. P4_C11. Next base: position 25,752 of record NZ_JBFUIA010000051.1, read on the forward strand.
TATGAAAAAGTTACTGCCCTACCTGTTCCTGCTTTTAGCCGCCATTGCGAATGCTCAGGAAAAATTACCGGTTGTTTATCTCCCGGAGAACCTTACCATCCACTTTATTTCGCCTGAACCCGTACAGTACGTGGATATATCGGACAAAAATCTGATTGGTGATTTACCACTCAAAAATGTGTTACGTATCAAACTTAAAGATTCCCTTAAAACATTTACCGGATCGGTGATTACCATTGCCGGCGAAAAGTTCATCGCACAATACCAATTGCTGCCAGGCTATCCCGGAGTTCTCACCGAGATAAATATCCTTCCGCCGGACACCAGGCCATTGGATATTTCGGGTATTGGCCTTTCCCAAAACCAGCTTAAACTCCTTTGCCTGAAACTTTATACCAGTGGCGCTGAAAAGAAAATGGATAAAGTGAAAGCATTTGGCCTTAAAGGGCAAGTAAACCATATTGCCACTTTAGATGATTACATATTCCTGGATATCGCCTTTAAAAACAAAACTAATCTCAAATATGATATAGAGGATTTCCGGTTTAAAATAGACGATAAAAAGGTAACGAAAGCCACAAACGTCCAATCCGTTGAAATTCGTCCGGTATTCGTGCTTTCAGGGGTACCTTCGTTTTCAAAATATTTCCGCAACGTTTTTGTATTTAAAAAAATGACTTTTCCGGGCAATAAGGTTCTGCGCGCTGAACTCAGCGAAAAGCAACTTTCCGGGCGGGTGGTAACGCTGACGATCAATTATAAAGACTTGCTTGAAGCCGATTCACTCAACTTGGATTAATTCATAAACTCAAATATTTATGGAAGAAACCCGTGAGCAGCAAAAGTTGCATGGGTTCATGCAAACTGCTATTTATTTGTCTGTACTGCTTGAAGTAGCCATTTTCGTTTATCACAAAGCCCCATTCTGGGGCTTTTTTTTTACCCCATTGGATAAGATGGCTCAAGTAGTCATTTATAGTAACCTGGCCTACAGCAAGCTGGCAACGATGACATTGATATGCCTGGTTAGTATTGGTACGCTGGCAAAAAAAGAAAAAGACCTCAATCCTAAAAAACACATCGTTTATCCGCTCAGCTTGGGACTTTTCCTCTTTTTCGGCAGCATTATTTTCCAGGGGCGTCCGTCGGAACTGGTTTTTGCCTATACCTCATCGTATAACTTGATCTACATCGTTTTCTCATTCATCGGTGCCCTGATGACCAGTTTGGCAATGGATAATATATCCAAGCTGATCAAATCGGGGCTTGGTAAAGATCAATGGAATACCGAGGGGGAAAGCTTTATGCAACCGGTTGGTAAGTTGGAAACGCCTTATTCGGTGAACATACCGATGCTCTTTTATTACAAAGGAAAGGTTAGAAATGGCTGGATCAATATCGTTAACGTTTTTCGCGGAACGATTGTGATCGGTACACCGGGTTCGGGTAAATCATTTTCAGTAGTTAACCCATTTATCCGGCAACTAATAGCCAAGGAATTTACGGTCTGCCTTTATGATTTTAAATACCCCGATCTCGGACATATCGCTTATTACCATTACTTACTGGCCAAGCAGCAGGGAAAATTAAAGGGATTTACTTTTCACGTGCTGAATCTTAATGAGGTGGAAAAAAGCAGACGTATCAACCCGTGGCGGGCTGATTACATCAAGTCGCTTGCGGATGCGGCAGAAACTGCCGAAGCATTGGTGGAAGCGCTCAAAAAGGGGGATCGTTCAGGCGGAAGTGATCAATTCTTTACGCAATCTGCTATCAATTTCCTGGCCTCCTGCATCTATTTCCTGAGTAAACACGCTGGCGGTAAGCTTTCCAGTTTCCCGCATGTACTGGCCTTGCTTAACCGCTCTTATGAAGAAATCTTTAATGCGTTGGTTTCTGAGCAGGAATTGAAATCACTGTTATCGCCCTTTATGAGCGCCTATCATGCMAAGGCCTTTGACCAGTTGGAAGGTCAGGTCGGTACATTGAAGATCTTTATTAGCAGGCTGGCCACAAAAGAAACATTTTGGGTGTTTTCAGGCGATGATTTTGATCTTAAGATATCGGCTAAAGAACATCCCGGCATTTTGGTGCTGGCAAATGACCCCAATACGCAAAATATCAATTCTGCTTGCTACTCTATCATTACTAACCGCTTAACTAAACTGATCAATACTAAGGGCAATCTTCCATCAGCATTAATCGTAGATGAGGTTCCCACACTGTTTTTACATAAGGTAGAAAACCTGATCGCAACAGCAAGAAGCAATAAAGTGGCTGTGCTAATGGGTTTACAGGAATTGCCTCAGTTTAGCCAGCAATATGGAAAAGACACTGCCGCAACCATTACCGCAGTAGTCGGCAATGTCCTGTCTGGTTCGGTAAGAAATAAGGAGACTTTAGAATGGCTGGAAAGGCTTTTTGGTAAATCTAAACAGCTTGGTGAAGGGCTATCCATCGATCGAAATAAAACTTCGACCTCTCTCAATGAAAAACTGGAGGCGCTTATACCGGCCGGCAAAATTGCTTCATTGAATGCCGGCGAAATGGTTGGGGTTATCGCAGCGGATGCACGGGAAACCTTTACCGGCCACTACGAAACATCCGCAGTTAATTGCCGCGTATCACTTGATCTGAAAGAAATTTCTAAGGAAGAAAAGGCATACAGGCCATTACCTACTTACTACAATTTTGGAGAAAAAAAGGACGACATACTCCGTCAGAATTTTTCAAGGATAAGCCTGGAAATACAGGAAATGGTTAACCAGTTCCGGTCTGCGCCTGCGCAATAAAAATCATTAAATCTTAAAATCATGAACAATGAAAATTTAAACGGTACGCTCGTGTTGGTGCGGCCGGATTTAACTATTGACCCAGCAAGCCGCCAGGGGAAAGTGGCCATCGTAACCTATGACCGTGAGCAATCTAAAGAAGTTTACGTTGCCTTTAATAATGGCCGGGAGGCGATATACCCGCCTGAGTTTTTGCTCAAGTTGAAGGATAAGCAAACTATTCTTAGCGATCTGACGGCCAACGGCAGATCTATGCCGCTCGATAACTTTAAGGATTTATATAAAATCAGCCTGCTGTTAGACCGTGGGACGAATATCGCACAATGGCAGGCACTTGAAATAGCAGGCAATAATCCCGCGATATGGGATAAAGCATTACAGCCGGCAAAATCGGTAGAGAAGCTGACGCTTGATAAAGCCTACACGCGATGAAAGCAGTCTTCGCATTGTGTATCGTTTGCTTGCCACTAAAATCGCTGACAGTTACTTCTCCGTTTGGTTATCGCCTACATCCGCTTACTGGTAAAGTTGAATTTCACTGCGGGGTTGATTTAAGAGCAAAATATGATACCGTTTATGCGGTGCTTGACGGCGTTGTCCGTTCAGTAAACCGTACCTCCAAACTTGGTATCGCCATCAACCTCCAACACGGAGAAATTAACACCATCTATGGTCATTTAAGCAAATCGCTTGTAAACCAACAGGATTCAGTCATCGCAGGTCAGGCCATCGCCATCAGCGGAGCGACAGGAAGCGTAACTGCAGCACACCTGCACTTCAGCGTTCGCTATCAAAACCGGTACATCAATCCATTAAATTTTTTATACGAAATATTAAAAACTACAGATCATGAGCAAAAATTTTAAACCCTTGCACGAGCAAATTGCTAATAAGCTCATCGCAGAATTGAAAGAAGGCACATCGCCATTTCAAAAACCATGGAACGATTCGGATGCCCCGGCGTTTACCATTCCAGTAAACCCGACCACTAACAAAAACTATCGTGGCATGAATGCCTTATGGCTTTCCATGCAGGGCTATCAAGATCCACGCTGGATGACACTAAAGCAGGCCGACTACGCAGGATTCACCGTAGAGAAAGGTGCAAAAGCCACGTTGATCAACTTCGTTAAAACCTCCAACATGGAGGCTATGCGGGATATGAACGGCGATAAGATCAAAGACGAAAATGGTGTAACACAGACCCGTGTGACTTCATTGGATAAACCGATCATCACCAATGCCTGGGTGTTCAACGCGGAACAGATCAATGGCCTGCCGCCATTGGCCGATTACCTCGATCAAAACCGCTCGGAGCAAAAGTGGACTCCCATAGAAAGAGCAGAAAACCTGCTTGCAGCAAGCCAGGCCAATATTAATCATGGTGGTAATGAGGCTTACTACAACAAATCGAAAGATGCTATACAATTGCCTTTTAAAGAGCAGTTTGACAACGAAACAAAGTATTACGCCGTCGCCCTGCATGAACTCGGGCACTGGACAGGTCATGAAAACCGCCTTAACCGCCCAATGGAAGGTCGTTTCGGTTCTGAACAATATGCCCGTGAGGAATTACGTGCAGAAATTGCCTCCCTGATGATAGGAAGTGAGTTAAAAATCGGGCACAATTTTGGTCAGCATGCCGCCTATGTAAATAGCTGGGTAAAAATATTGAAAGACGAACCTTTTGAGTTATTCCGGGCATCTGCCGATGCGCAAAAAATATATGATTTTGTGCTTGATCTTGGGGTGAAACGTGATCTGAAGCAAGACAAAAACGTCGCCCAAGATACTACCGTTGCGGAAAAAGGCAATGACCTATCAACACTGGTTAAAGGCGACGAAATCGCTTACAACAATAACGTTTACAAGGTGCTCGATTTAAAGGGTAAAACCTTTAAGATGGAGGATATGGGAGGCAATAAGTTTAACCTAAAGCAAACCGATGTTCTTTTCAAGTCGCTTGTCGGCGCAAAAAATAATCCTGCTGAACAGCAATTAGTTGCAGAACAGGTGGGTGAAGAGGTTAGTGTTTCACGCAATAAAGTTGGCAGATAACATGGATATTATACATTACAATGAAAAAATGCTCCCAATCCAGGATTTGGAGACAATCGGCCTCGCAGCCGGCGGACAATTGCTGCTTAATGTGGATGATCTCAAAGCCTTACTCTCGGGCCGCCGAACGGGTTTAATGCAATTGCAAAACCTGGAAGCAGAGAATATCAAAATAAAATCAATGGATGCCAAAGTATCTTTGAAGCCGGATGAAAGTGGCAAAATAAACCTGTTGATACACCCGGTTTACAAAAAGCCAGCTACGCCATCTTTTCTGGATGACAACGAGGCGGGAAAACTGGAAAAAGGCGAAGTGGCCAATTACCTTAAAACCACTGTTGATGACAAGGGCAATAAAAAGGAATTACTGGTTGAGTATGATACAGAAACCCGCGAATTTATTGTTTCGGACACCGAAAAGATCCTTGCGCCGGATATGGTAAACCTACAGTTTTTAACTGCCGCTCAAAAAGAAAACTACCGTAAAGGCAAAGAAGTGACATTGCCTGATAAAACCACATTTGGCTTTTCGGCTACTGATACACATGGCGTCCGGGCAAATAAATTAGCGCTGGTTGCTTCTATACTAATCGACGGCGGATTAACTTATGTCGTTTATAAAGGCTTGAATATGTTATTCAATCAAAAGCGGAATGAGACTGATGCGGCTAAATTAAGTCCGGGTTACTATCATGCTGTTCAGGATGCCAATGAAAGTCAAAATCAGCATGTGCCTAACCAAATGAACCGTACGTATACTCGTGGCGGCTCACGGTAATGAATAAGTATTTAACAAAGCTGGGGGTTCCTCCAAAAATTCAGGAATTTTTTAATGTGGAGGAACCCATATTTGACTACGGCAATGAAACGGAATACTTCAGCGAAACCCAGCATCGCATTCCTGCAACTAATAACTTATGGATGGCAGGGAATCAGTTTGCCAGACAGGTTATTATTACTTTCTCTGCAATGGAATCCATCGCTTTTTTAACACTCAATCAAACAAGCTATCAAAACTTTAACGATCTTCTTTTTATCGCAACGGGTGCAAGAATAAGTAACGGCCAGCTCCGATGGATTCGGTTGAACCTTAAGGGCCGTGAATTTACAATGGCGTTTGGTAATGAACTGATCGGCAAGATAACCGACATCAAAGTTGCAACCGCTATAAGGAACAAACCGGTAAGGCTAAGTTTTCAGGAAGGCAATATTATTGCCTTCCTGAAAGAAAAAAAAGCAGCCTTTGAGGAAGATAAAATAAGCCTATATGCTTTTGAAACAGCACTTGGTATTCGGACAATGATCCGTACCTGCAAACCATTAAATCAACTTACTTTTTTAGACGAATTAAAATATGACTCATCAAGACGACATCCTGCTTAAACCCTCGGTAATATTTGCTTTCATAAAGGTATTGCCATTGCTGACTTTGGCATTGACGTTTCTTTTTTTAGCCTGGAAGCTTTCACCGTATTTCATTGTTTTTGGAATAGCCGTTGCCGGGTTCGCCTGGTACCGGATACTGTTTCTGAGAAACTGGGAATACCTGATCGGCAAAGAATATATCAAAATAAGCAGAGGTATATTTTTCAAGCGGATCGATCAGGTAGAAATGTACAGGGTGAAGGATTACATAGTAACGCAATCCTTTATTTTGCAAATATTTCGGATAATGGATGTTACACTCAAAAGTACAGACCCTGAAAACCCAGTGATTTGGCTGCGAGGTATTCCATTATCTGACATTATTGAAACGATACGGGAGCGCGTTCAGGAGGCCAGGAAAATCAACAAGATTATTGAACTAAATTAAAAATGATGTCATGTCCCATTTTTTCAAAATACGGTACCTTATCTTTACTACGGCGAGTCAACTATTACCTGTTCACTATGATAAAAATGTAAAAAAACATTTGATTTAAGCTAATATTATTAGTAACTTCAATATCATTTATAACATCATGAGAGCTATTGTAAGAAACGTTTTACTTGCCTGTTTGATCTCCACTTTTGCGTTTTTCGGCGCACTCGGGGGAAGTGGTATACATCACAAATCAGATCTGAAGTTATCAGCCAAACAAATTGCCGCGAAAGAAGCGGAAGGGAGAAAAGAAACGTTCACCTGCTTAGGGGTTGCCGGGTTAGCGTGGGTATTGTGCTTTTGGAGGTGTGGAGTTATCAATCGCCGGTTGAATGCGGAGCGTTTATATCAACAACGCTTTAATGAATACATGAGAAGCACCGCTTTTCAACGCCATTATAGGTAATTCACATTAAAATTATTTTACTATTTTGCACTATCAAAAGCGGATATCTTAATTCGCTTTTTTGTGATAAGGTTTAGGTTAAAGCCCCCCAGCAGCGAGTGTGAGGGGGCTTTTTTTAACCAGCGTTGTGGAATGTAACTATAAAAAAATCAAATGTTTAACGAGGAGGTTAATGAGGTTTACAAGAAATTAGATCAACTATTTAAGTTGAAAGGCCGGGACATCTTGAAAGGCTCAGGCTTAAACTTCGAAAGAATCTTATCTGCTGTTGACCTCGTCAATGGAAAGGATTTCTATATTTTGATCATTGATGGACAAACTATCAATTTTAAAGACAAAAAATCGCTCCTGATACAGTTGATACATCACTGTACACAACAAATCGAAGAACGGCAGAAAAATGTCAGACAACTGGAAAACCACCGTCAGCATGACCTGGATTTTGACGATGTTAAAAATGATCCGTTAACTAATCAATGGAGTGGTGAGATCGAAAAATTAAAGTCTTTTACCGAACATTTGCGCGCGCAAATAGATGTGCTCTAAACCACCATTTGTCACATATTTGGATCCCACAGCAGTTCCGTTTAGCACTATAAAGGCTAAGCCGACATTTATTCCACCTCTATATTTGCTTACTATCGATCATGCTTTGCTTGACCGCATTTGCATTGGTGTAAGCCGCCAGCTGATCACCAAAAAACATGGGTTTGCCCTCCTCATCTTTAACTAACTCACCGAACAACAGTCCACCTGGCTTTTCATCATTTATGTATGCATTTAGACAAGCCTCTTGTGTTACGGGATGTATCGCATTGTCAAGTTTTACCCAGTATGTTTGTCCTTTATAATCAAACTCTTTTTCCATTATTTAATAATATTTCTTTAGCAAAGTTACAAGATGGATTTTTAGAACCCAGATATTGTTCAAATAATTGAAGACGATTACGATCCGAAAATTTGTTTGCCGTTTTTATCGTCTTGTATATACAGGTATCTCACTGAGTACACCCAAGCTATCTTTTATTCGTGTAGGTATTTGACAGGCAGTGCCCTGGTCATTACTTATGGTCTTGGACGATGCCAATGTACGCCATTATATGTTTCAATATCATTTGGCATTACCAGGTGGTGTGTATCCAGCGGTTTTTTGCCAGTATTTTCAGAATATTCACAAATATTTACTGTTTCATCAAATACCCAATTTTGGTTCGGCGGTGCATATGATTGCAAAAGGTGACAATAAATCCAATTAATTATTTTGCCTTTGGTTTGGAAACTGCCTACGGTTTCAAAAATTTTGCCCAATCGAAGATCTTCAACTACGGCACCGTCATGTGTCTCTAAGCCCACGTGTATAGCACCATTTTCACCATCGGGTATTTGTTCACAGGCTTCAATGAGGTGTCTTTTTATATCGCGTGCCTTCATTCCTATAGCTTCTTCTGCATCACATCCCCACTTAACCCC
>NZ_JBFUIA010000052.1:0-33181 GCF_056402115.1 Mucilaginibacter sp. P4_C11
ATGGTATGATTGCTCATTCTCTGAGCATATATCACAGTTTTTCTCTTTCCTCAGCCAAAGGTAATGAAAGAGGGATAAAATTCAAGCAAGGGATTTTTTTTGAAATCCTGTCAATCCCGTAAAATCCCAAAATTGAGTTTACTTAGCAGCGACCTCATGCAACCCGCATTCTTTTTTTGATTGATCTTCCCACCACCAACGGCCGGCGCGGAAATCTTCGCCTTCAGCCACCGCACGGGTGCAAGGCATACAGCCTATGCTCGGGAAGCCTTTATCATGAAGTGAGTTGTATGGGATATTGTATTGTTTAATGTAGGTTTTAACCTCATCCAAAGTCCAATGAAAAATAGGGTGGTATTTTACCAGTTGGTTTTGTTCATCCCATTCTACATCATGCATATCGTGGCGGTTGGCCGATTGATCGGCACGGATCCCGGTAATCCAAACCTTATTACCTTTTAAGGCGCGTTTGAGCGGTTCGATTTTACGGATGCCACAGCATTCTTTGCGGTTCTCTACCGATTCGTAAAAGCTGTTTGGCCCTTTGGTGCTCACCATTTGCTCCAAAAGCTCCTGGTTAGGGTAGTAGGCGTGAATAGGTTGTTTATACCTGTTCATCGTGCTTGCCCAAACTGAATAAGTTTCGCGGAAAAGCCTGCCTGTTTCTAATGTAAATACTTTGATCGGCAGCTTATTGGCGAAGATCATGTGGCTTATTACCTGGTCTTCCCAGCCAAAACTGGTGGAAAATACAATCTCGCCGGGATAAAGCTCAGCCAGCTTCGTAAGCGCTTCAACAGGCCCAAGACCCGGCGTAATGTTGTTTATATGTTCAAAAGCCCCGTTCATATCAGATAAACTTTGTAATAAAGGCAACAATTGATTTAATGCTTACCAAAATCACGATGATACCTACAGATACCATGATGGTTTTGGTTGAAATTTTATTAGAAATTTTTGCCGCGATGGGTGATGCCAAAGCGCTACCCAGTATTAAGCCGGCTACAGCTTGCCAATGATCGCTGCTTACCATGGCGATGAATGTGATTGACCCTGCTATCGCCACAAAAAAACGGGATAATTTTACGGTACCTAAGCAAAATATAGGGCTGCGGCCACCCGCTATTAACGTTGATAAAACGATTGAACCCCAGCCGCCACCGCCAACAGCATCAATAAAACCGCCGCCTAAGCCTAGCAATGATATGCGTTTTACTTTATCAGCCGATTTCTTTTTCTTGATATTGAATGCTTTTGAAAGTATTACAATGCCTAATATCAAAGTATAAACTGATACCACCGGCTTGGTATACATGCTGTAATGCTCAAGTGACGAGAGGATAGATGCTCCAATAACGGCACCTGCAATGCCCGGTAATACCAACAACCAAAATAATTTCCAGTTGATATTGCCCATACGGTAGTGCATCCATCCGGCAATACCACAACTCATGATTTCGGACAGGTGGACGCCCATACTTGCTGAAGCAGGAGGGATGCCCATAGAAAGAGAGAATGTAGTTGATGTAACACCATACGACATGCCAATGGCGCCATCTATCATCGCGAATATAAAGCCGGCGCCTAAAAAGTAGTAGAACTGCGGACTCACGCCTTCTACAAATGTTTTAAAAGCAGGCTCTTTGAAGTATAAAGCGGTTATAACAATGGCTAACGAGACAATAATGGTTGACCAGATAAGCCAGATAAAATTTTTGATCACGACCGATCTTGGCTTAACCAATACCGCTGTTACACTATTCAGTTGTTTAACTTTATCAGCGAAATCGCCGCTTAAAGTGTTCCGTAGCTCGCTCATTTGTTGCAGCGTGGTATCCAGTTCATCGGGCAGGCTTTCGTTTAAAACTTCTTTTAAACGTTTGGCTACCGTGGGCGATTTGCCGTTGGTTGATATGGCCAATTTCAGGTCGCCTTTTTTTACTATCGAACCTAAATAAAAATCGCAAAGTTCGGGTTTATCGGCTACGTTGATGAGCAGCTTACGGTCATGTGCCGATTGACGCACATACTTATTAAGTTCGCTATCATTAGTAGCTGCAATTACCACCTCGGCAGTATCCAGGTCGTTATCGGTAAATGATTTTTGAACAATGCTTAAACCTTCATGCCGTGCGGCAAGTTCATGAATCTCCGGCAAAAACGTTTTTGATATCACAGTTATCCTTGCAAGCTGGCTGTTGTTAAGGATGGCCGATAGCTTCTCAAGCCCCACGTTGCCGCCGCCCACCAATACCGTATGCAGGTTATTTAGCTTTAAAAACACCGGGAACAACTGGTTGCCGCCGATATCTTCGTGCTCAATTTGTGTTAAACTATTATCCTTTGGCAACAACGTCATAAATTTCTTTAATCAACTGGTATTTAGGGTGCAATGAAACCACCTCGCCCAACACTATAATAGCCGGCGAACCGATACTATTTTCTTTTACTGCATCAACAATGGTTTCAACAGTAGCAACAACCACTTTTTCATCTGCGGTTGTGCCGCTTTGAATTACCGCTACGGGCAGCTTGCTTTTTCCTTCGATTTTGAATATTTCGGTAATGTCGGCCAATTTATTGATCCCCATAAGCACAACAACCGTTGCCCTGCTTTTGGCAGCATCATATAAATCGGGCGAAATTTTTCCGTTTGATATAGTACCGGTAATTACCCAAAAGCTTTCGCTTAAACCACGGTGCGTTACGGGAATATTTTGCAACTCCGCTACCGCTATTGAGCTGGAGATACCAGGGATAACCGAAGCGGGGATATAGCGCGAGGCAGCAAAATCTAATTCTTCAAACCCACGGCCAAATACAAATGGGTCGCCACCTTTCAATCTTACCACGTGGCCGTAATTGATAGCGTAATCAACCATTAACTGGTTCACAGCTTCCTGTGCGTAGGTATGATCGCCCGAACGTTTGCCTACATATACTTTTACAGCAGCTTCAGGTGCATAGCTCAACAATTCTTCGTTAACTAAAGCATCGTATAAAACAACATCGGCTGTTTTTAACGCTTTAATAGCCTTAACAGTGATCAGGTCGGCATCGCCGGGACCTGCACCTACCAAAGTGATTAGTGCTTGTTTAGTGTTATCCGTCATTATTGCACCAATGCCTCTCTTTGTGCTTTGCTTTTTCCTAAAAATTCTTCGGCTTGGGCTAAATATGCAGCAGCAAATTCGGCAGAAGGCTCGTTTTGATTGATCTGCAATACAAGGTCGTTAAATGATCCCTGCAAATCAAATTCACCGGTTGCAACATATTGCGCATCAAACTCTTTAATAATGCCAGCCTGTGTACTGCTGTTGGTGCCTTTATCTAACAATAAAGCTTTTGCCGAACTGATGAACACGTTATATGAATGATAAATAGCGTCAGACCAGTCGCCCTGGGTAAACGAACCATTTGCCCAGCCCATTTTTTCTTCCGATTCAAACAGGAGGGTAGCAACCAAGTCAATTACCACACCGGCACATTCGCCCACACCAATGGCAGATACATAGGTTTCCTGGTGGCCCCAATCAACAAATTCGTCATCGGTAAGCGTAGTTAAATCGGCAAGCGGTTTCAGCATGCGGTAAAAATAATCTTTACCCTGGCGGTCATAATATTCAAGAAAGGTTTCTCCTTCTGGCGAAAACTCTTTGTAATCGTCAAGGATCTTTCTTAATACGTCGGTAGCACGTTTTGATGGTACTTTAACAATTCTTTCGGCCGCGCGGCCTACGCCATCACCAACAGTACCGCCACCAAGCATCACCTGCACCGATGGTAATACCTTTGTACCAGCTTTAAGTGAACTGCCATGGAACCCGATGTGCGCCAAACCATGCTGGCCACAGGAGTTCATACATCCACTTATTTTTATTTTAATCTCGCGGTTAAAAATAAAGTCCTCGTATTCATTAAAAATCAAATCTTCCAGCACACGCGCCATGGTCATACTGTTACTGATGCCCAGGTTACAGGTATCGGTACCAGGGCAGGTGGTTACATCGGCCACGGTATCAAAACCGGGCGCGGCAAGTTCAAGTTTAGCCAAACCTTCATATAAAGCAGGCAATGCTTCTTTACTAACAAATTTTAGCAGTAAACCCTGATTCTGTGTAATGCGGATTTCGTTGGCTACCAAGGGCTCTAAAACCTTTACCAACGCACGGGCAGTATCAGATGGGATATCACCAACGGGTACTTTAATGTATACCCCGTAAAAACCTTTTTGCTTTTGCTCAAAAACATTGGTAACCAGCCACTGCTCGTAGCGGAATGGGTTGCTGATTTCTACAGCAGGGTATTCAGCCGTTGCAGGAAGCGATGGCAAAGCAACGGAATCGCGGTTAACAGGATAGCTTTTTACCTTGATAGCAGTTCTTTCAATTTTGGCCAGGCGCAAAACTTCTTCCAATCCAATCTTCTGGATCAGGTACTTCATGCGGGCCTTATTGCGGTTGTTACGTTCGCCATAGCGGTCAAACACACGAATAATGGCTTCGATATAAGGAATCAGCTGATCTTCTGGTAAAAACTCTTCAACTATACTTGCCAATATAGGTTGTGCACCTAAGCCGCCACCTAAAAGTATCTTGAAGCCACGTTCGCCGTTGGCATTTATTTTAGGGATGGCGCCAATATCATGAATGTATGAGAACGCAGTGTCAGCATCGCTTGATGAAAACGAAATTTTAAATTTACGGCCCATTTCCTGGCAAACAGGGTTACGCAAAAAGTACTCGAAAGTAGCATGTGCATAAGGCGAAACGTCAAACGGCTCCAACGGATCAATGCCGGCAGTAGGTGAGGCGGTAACATTCCGTACGGTATTGCCGCAGGCTTCACGCAGGGTAATATCATCCTGCTCCAGTTTGGCCCAAAGTTCGGGCGTACGATCCAGGCTTACATAATGAATCTGTATATCCTGGCGTGTAGTCAGGTGCAAATTACGGCTTCCGTACTCGTCAGATATATCGGCAATTTTAAGCAGCTGCTTAAAGGTTACCTTACCAAATGGCAGTTTAATACGCACCATTTGTACACCTGGCTGGCGTTGGCCATATACACCACGGGCCAAACGAAGGCTCCTGAATTTTTCGTCGTGTATTTTACCTTCGCGAAAAGCCCTGATCTTTTTTTCCAGGTCAATAATATCCTGCTCAACTATCGGATTCTCCAGTTCTGTTCTGAAGCTTTGCATAAGCTATATTTTAATCAATTATAAAAAAGCCCCTTTGGCTTTGGCTAAAGAGGCGTATGTGGGTAATACAAATTATAGCCGTGTTCTGTCGCCGGTTAAACAGCAGTACATATGGATATAAATGTGTGTATTAATAAGACTCATTATGTTTTATATCACAAATATATACATAGTATAGGGAAATGGTAGAATTTAATTGAAAAAACTGTTATTTGACAGTTTTATGATAACGTTAAACGTTGATAAGAGTCTGTTCGCGGGTGATAATATCTGCTATGCTGGTCTCGCTCAGGATTTTAAGTGTAGCATCCCGTACATCAACAAACACATCGCGGATACCACAGGTAGTTTCCTGGTGGCACTCATCGCATTTGTGGTAAAAGTTCAGGCTGGCGCAGGGTACCATGGCTATGGGGCCATCGGTAATACGCATAATGCTTACCAGGAAAATCTCTTTCGGATCGCGATTTAAGCTGTAACCGCCACCAGCTCCTTTTTTACTATAAAGGAAGCCAGCATTACGCAGATCGAGCAGGATTTGCTCCAGGAATTTTTTGGGAATTCGTTCTGCCTCAGCGATTCTCGAAATTTGCATAGGCGGCTGATCCATGTTTTTGCCCAGAATCACCAATGCCTTAATAGCGTACTTAGTTTTTTTAGAAAGCATTTTTTTAAATAAAAACTCATAAAGTTAAACAATATTAAATAAAATAATCCACTAAAACTATAGAGTACAACGATACTATATTATTTACCTTTTAAATTATGATAAAATTGACTTTCCCTTGAAAAATCACAAAATCAATATGTTTGACGATTATAAAAACAGGGGAGAATGCGAACTATTTACTTCCTGGCGAACAAAAGCAGGTATTTTAAATATATAATTTCAATGAAACCGGGTATTTATTGACCGATTTTTATTTTTTTTCGGAATGGCCGAGATTTTTTTCGGGATTAACCCTGTCACGTACTAATTGCTTCAGTTCCTTAATTTCCGGAAAACGCCCTTCTTTTTTTCTGTCGAAGATTACATCGTCATCAATAAAAACCGAATATCTTCCGCTAATTTCACTTGGATGCAGCGTTACACCATAAATATCACCGGTAAAAGTAGTAAGCAATTCCTGCGCCATATAGGCTGCCCGCATCATCCAGCCGCATTTGGGGCAATATTCAATAGTAACGGTGGGTTTCATTATATTAATTCCTTTTTTCTACAATAAATCTGTCTTCATTGTGCGTGCTTAACACATCAAGGGTATCCCCAACAGTAACAAATCCTTCACCCTGGTGTATCAGGTTTTGTCCAAAAAGTATCTTTTTATTTTTGGAACGATACCTGGCAAGCGTTTTTAGCGGCTCCTTAGCTTTTGCACCTGTTTGCTGATCGATGGTAGTCATCACGCAGCGGGCGCAAAGTTTAGCACCATAAAAACTGATGCCGGAGATATTAACGTGGTTCATCAAATCCTCTTCAAATGCCTCCCCGCCCGTGAAAACAATATTCGGGCGGAACCTATCCATTGGCAAAGCATCATCCAGGCGGCTATTCAGGTCATCAAGTGAGGCCTGGCCAATCAGCAAAAAAGGATACGCATCTGCAAAAGAGGTTATCATACCCGGTTGTGCATAACGCTGGTCAACCTCTCGCTCGGTGTCATCGGGCATATAAATTAGCCTGCATCTGATATCTAAAACGTTGCTAAACCAATCATCAATGCTATGATTAACATAAATGCCTGTAGTAGTATCGTCCCATATTGCCACCTCGTGTAAAGTAGTTGCATCAAATTCAAAAGGCACTTTTATCGAGCCATATAAATGATGGCTAACCAATAAACCGTCGGTTTCAATAGCTACTTTTATCAGCGCCATCTGGGAGTGTTCGCGCTGCGTAAGGAAACGGCTTTGTTCGTCAACCAGCATCCAGCGCCTGTCGTATTTAAAACCGCGGGAAGTAACTTCGGCCGATTTTAGCTGAATACCGCCGAGTGATTTTATAGGGTATATGTAAAGATGGCTGATTTGAAGCATATAAGATTATGGTGACATGGTAAAAGTAGAAAATTTTGGCATGAATGCGAAGGGGCATGAAAGCAAGGGCCCACTGTTGTGCTTGCATAAAAAATATTTCAATCGATTGCTTTAGTTAATATTAATTGATAATATTGTTTTATCCAATTGAGAAACCATTACCTAATTTACTCATAACCAATTCGAGATTATGCCATTAAACAATGTAAGCGGCAGCGCCAAAGCCGGAAATACTTATGACGCTATTGTTGTAGGATCGGGCATCAGCGGCGGCTGGGCGGCTAAAGAACTAACAGGCAGGGGCTTAAAAACCATTATGCTTGAACGCGGCCGGAACTTTGAACACATTAAAGATTATAAAACAGCGGCCAAAGATCCGTGGGACTTTGAACACCGCGGTTCGGTAACCCAGGAGCAGCGTAAGGCACGCCCGGTAATTTCACGTAACTGGGGCGCCCAGGAACCTATTATGGATTATTGGGTAAACGAGCAGGAAGCGCCTTATCACGAGGTTAAGCCATTTAACTGGTGGCGATCGTACCAACTGGGCGGCCGCTCTATTTTATGGGGCCGTCAAAGTTATCGCTGGAGCGATTTTGATTTTGAAGCCAACGCAAAAGATGGCTGGGCCATTGATTGGCCCATCCGTTACAAAGACCTGGCACCCTGGTATGACCATGTGGAGAAATTCGCCGGGATAAGTGGGTCGTTAGAAGGATTACCTCACTTACCTGACGGACATTTTTTACCACCAATGGATATGAATTGGGTAGAAAAGGATGTAGCCGCCCGAATAAAAAAGAATTATAACGACACACGGCATATGATCATAGGCCGCGTTGCTAACCTTACGGCCGCTATACCCGGCCGTACACAATGCCAGTTCAGAAACAGGTGTTGGGAGGGGTGTCCGTTTGGGGGATATTTTAGTACGCAGTCGTCTACCTTACCGGCCGCTTTGGCTACCGGTAATTTAACGGTGAGGCCGTACAGCATTGTTACCCGTATATTATACGATAAAGACACGCAGAAAGCAAAAGGTGTAGAGGTTTTGGATGCCGAAACCAACAAAACTTATGAATATTACGCCAAGGTTGTATTTGTTAATGCTTCTGCCTTAAACAGCGCGTGGGTATTGATGAATTCGGCAACAGATATCTGGCCGGGTGGCCTGGGTAGCAGTAGCGGCGAACTGGGGCACAATATTATGGATCACCATTATAATTTAGGTGCATCGGGCACGGTTGAAGGGTTTGAAGACAAGTATTATTACGGCAGGCGTGCCAATGGAATTTATATTGTGCGCTTTGCCAATTTATTTGGCGATAAGCGCGATTACCTGCGTGGCTTTGGTTACCAGGGTGCCGCAAGCCGTACCGGCTGGAGCCGTGAAATAGCCGAAATGAATATTGGCGCGCAATACAAAGATGCCATAACCGAACCAGGTGACTGGCAAATAGGTATAGGCGGCTTTGGCGAACTGCTGCCTTACCACGATAACAAAATCACCCTTGATAAAACCCGTAAAGACAAATGGGGGTTGCCAATTTTATCTATGGATGCGGTTATCAGGGAAAATGAAATGAAAATGCGTATCGACATTGTAAAAGAAGCTAAAGCGATGCTGGAAAGTGCCGGAGTTAAAAACGTAAAAACGAGCGACCGGGGCCACAATATAGGCGATGGCATCCACGAAATGGGTACAGCGCGTATGGGCCGCGATCCTAAAACATCGGTGCTGAATGAGCATAACCAGGTTTGGGACGCCAAAAACGTTTTTGTTACCGATGGCGCGGCCATGACGTCGTCGGCATGCCAAAATCCGTCCTTAACTTATATGGCGTTAACCGCTCGGGCTGCAAATTTTGCAGCGGATGAGTTGAAAAAGGGGAATATTTAAATCGATTTGAAAATTGAGGATTTGAAATTTGAAGATGGGTGTTTGGTAGTACTTTTGTTAAAAAAGTGCTTGTTTAAGGTTTAAATTAATATGCAAAAATTGACTTTTGGACTAAAATACTTGCTGCCAAATTATCCATCTTTGCGTTATGGCAGAGGATTTAAACATAACCGCATCAACCGACAAAACGGAACAATATACTACACTGGTACCCCAGATAGCAGCTTTACTTGATGGCGAAACCGATTTAGTGGCCAACCTGGCGAACATTAGCGCTGCTTTAAACGAGCAGTTTAAATGGTTTTGGGTGGGTTTTTACATGGTAAAAAATGATGAGCTTGTTTTGGGGCCGTTTCAGGGGCCGGTGGCGTGTACCCGTATTAAATTGGGCAAAGGCGTTTGCGGCGCTGCCTGGGAGCAGGCCAAAACTTTAGTGGTGCCGGATGTTGAGGAATTTCCTGGTCATATTGCATGTAGTTCACTTTCCCGGTCGGAGATTGTAGTACCTGTATTCCATAACAATGTTGTTGCAGGCGTGCTGGACGTAGACAGCGAGTTGCTTGATCAGTTTGATGAAACTGATGCTTTGTTCCTGGAGCAAATAGTAAAACTGATTAAGTTTTAATGAGCCGGATATACATTATACCGGGCCTTGGTGCCGACACCCGGATTTACAAGAATATCGACCTTCACGGCCATGAGGTTATACATATAAACTGGATAGAGCCAAGCAAAGATGATACTTTAGCTACGTACGCCCAAAAGCTTATTTATCAATACAATATAGAACCTGGTTCAATAGTAATTGGCAACTCGCTGGGAGGAATGCTCGCTGTAGAAATTGCCAAAATTTTACCGATGGAAAAAGTGATCCTGATATCCAGCATCAAGATTAGCGACGAGGCTCCGGGTTATTTTAGCTTTTTCCGAAATGTTCCAGTTCAAAAACTCATTTCAGGTAAATTGATGACCTCGATGGGCTCTATGATCAGACCGGTGTTCGGAAGGATGGCTAAAGGTGACGCAACGGTGTTCATGGAGATGCTGAAAGGTACTTCACCTGTGTTTACCGAGTGGGCGATGAGTGCTATTTTAGCATGGAAAAATGATATTATCCCCGCAAACATCTACCACATTACCGGCGATAAAGATTTGGTTTTTGATTACAAAAAAATAAAAAATGCCACCATTGTAAAAGGAGGTACGCACATTATGATTTTTGATAAAGCATCAGAAATAAACAAATTATTAAAATCAATCCTCCATCAGTAATGAAATTAAACGAGGATTATTATTTAGGAAACGACGTAGTTTCCATCAGTAAAAACCTGCTTGGCAAGTACTTGTTTACCTGTATTGATGGTGTAACAACCGGAGGTTATATTGTTGAAACAGAAGCGTATAATGGAATAATTGATAAGGCATCTCACTCGTATGGTAACCGGATAACTCCCCGTACCAAAACCATGTTTATGCAAGGTGGCATAGCTTACGTCTATCTGTGCTATGGCATTCATGAGATGTTTAATATAGTAACTAATGTTGAGGGTACACCCCATGCTATACTTATCCGTGCAATAAACCCTACGGATGGCATTGAGGCCATGCAGGTTAGGCGCAATATGCCCATACTTAAGCCCACTATTACGGCGGGGCCGGGTTCGGTGGCTAAGTCGTTAGGTATCTCCCGCAATATCAACGCAATAAGTTTGCAAAGCGATAACATTTGGATAGAGGACCGTGGTCTTAGTTTTACAGATGAACAAATTGCTATCGGCCCCCGTATTGGGGTAAGTTATGCTGGCGAAGATGCTTTTTTACCTTATCGGTTTTATGTAAAAGGCAATAAATACGTGAGTAAACCCAATAAATAACCCGGTTTAAAATGCCTTTTTTTGTAATATTGGACAATGAATTACCAAAACAGCTTAGCATTTGCAATTGAACAGGACGAACTTGATCCATTGAAAGAGTTCAGAGGTCGTTTTTTGATCCCGAAACATAAGGGAAAGGATGCCATTTACCTTTGTGGTAATTCTCTTGGCCTTCAGCCAAAATCTGCTGCTCAATATATCGCCGATCAAATGGCAAACTGGCAAAATCTTGCGGTTGAAGGCTGGTTCCAGGGAAGTGATCCCTGGCTGGAATACCACAAGCCCCTTAACAGGTCGATAGCAAACATAGTAGGTGCTAAGGAGCAGGAGGTTACTGTCATGAATTCGCTTACAGTAAATCTTCATTTACTAATGGTAAGTTTCTATAAGCCAGATAGTAAAAGGTTTAAAATTATTATGGAAGGCGGCGCTTTTCCATCAGATCAGTACGCCATGGAAAGCCAGGTTAAGTTTCATGGCCTTGATCCTAAAAATGCTGTTATCGAGATTTTTCCACGCGAAGGCGAAGTAACATTACGTACCGAAGATATCTTAAATTGCATCAAAGAGCACGGTGATGAATTAGCTTTAGTAATGTTTAGTGGAATAAATTACTACACGGGCCAGTTTTTTGATTTGCAGGCTATAGCTAAGGCTGCCCATGAAGCCGGCGCTTACGCCGGGTTCGATTTAGCACACGCTGCCGGTAACGTGCCGTTGATGTTACACGATTGGGGAGCCGATTTCGCCTGCTGGTGCTCGTACAAGTATATGAATTCGGGCCCTGGCGGTATCAGCGGAATATTCGTGCACGAAAAACACTTCGCAGATAAAGCAATGAACCGCCTTGCAGGCTGGTGGGGCTACCGCGCCGATAAGCGCTTTTTAATGGCTCCGGGTTTTGATCCTGCCGTTGGCGCCGAAGGGTGGCAGGTGAGCACCAGCCCGATAATTCTTTTGGCTTTGTTTAAGGCCTCTATGGCTATTTTCGATACCCTAGGTGATATCAATACTCTTCGTAAGAAAAGCGTTGCGCTAACGGGCTATTTGGAGTTTTTGATCAACGCGATTAATAAAGATCTGGGTGAGAATGTTTTTAGCATTATCACTCCGACAAAGGAAGTTAATCGCGGTTGCCAGTTGTCGATAGTTTGCAGCCGGAATGCCAAAGCGATTTTCAATTACCTGGCCGAAAACAGTATAATTGGTGACTGGCGCGAACCGGATGTGATTCGCCTAAGCCCGGTTCCATTATACAATTCCTTCCAGGATGTGTATCATACAGCAAAACACCTGGCAAATGCCATAGAAGCTGTAAAGTAAATTATCAATATGGTTTATTACAATCCCAAAGAATGGTTCTCTTTTATTTTTAAACTCAATAAAGCCGACACCCTGCGCGAGCTTCTGCCTTTGATTATTGCCGTTAGTGCCTATGCCTGTGTCGTAATTTATCTGCTGATAGATTTTTGGCATTTACCAGATAGCAGCCTCCTCAAAAAAGTAAGCTTTGTACATCAGACCGTAGGGTTTGTATTATCATTATTGCTGGCCTTCCGGATAAATTCGGCTTATGACCGTTGGTGGGAAGGCAGGAAAGTATGGGGTAGCTTAACCAATAGCAGCCGTAACCTGGCCATAAAACTAAAATTCCTTATTGGTGAAGAGGAATGGGCGTTTTTCAACTACCTGATTCCGTTATATGCAAGAGTGTTACGAAATCACCTTCGGGATATTTAT
Source organism: Mucilaginibacter sp. P4_C11 (assembly GCF_056402115.1). Lineage (NCBI taxonomy): Bacteria > Pseudomonadati > Bacteroidota > Sphingobacteriia > Sphingobacteriales > Sphingobacteriaceae > Mucilaginibacter > Mucilaginibacter sp. P4_C11. Next base: position 12,755 of record NZ_JBFUIA010000052.1, read on the forward strand.
ATACCAGAAGAACAGGCCTTTGCTTTTATTGATGCAGAAAAACATGTGCCTAACCAGGTGGCATCTGCTATTATCGGGCGTATTTATGAGCTTAACAAACAGGGGGTTATAAACCCGGAGCAATTGTTTAGTATAACAACTGAAATAACTTCATTTACAGATATTTGTGGAGCTTGTGAGCGAATTAGAAAAACCCCGATACCGTTCTCATACAATGTTTTTATCAAGAAATTCATCTTCACCTATATCATGACGCTTCCATTTACATGGGCGTTTGAGATGAAATATCTGGCTATACCGATTATTGGTTTTGTACTATTTGTTTTTGCCAGCATTGAGTTACTTGCCGAGKAAATTGAAGACCCATTTGGATACGACGCCAATGACCTTCCCCTGGATAATATTTGCGAAAATATCCAGAAACACGTGGGGGAGATCCTGGGTTAATAATATGTTTAAAATAGCCTACGACCCGATATACGCTCATCCGCTGCCCGAAGGACATCGTTTCCCGATGCTGAAGTACGAACTGATCCCTGCACAGCTGCTACACGAAGGACTTGTCAAACCCGACGATATTTTCTCGCCCGGGGTGCTGGCCGAAGATATTGTACTTACAACCCATGACAAATATTACTGGCAGCAACTTCGCGATTTAACACTTCCCACAAAAGAACAGCGGCGAATAGGTTTCCCTTTATCAACGCGACTGGTAGAGCGCGAATTAAGAATCGCTAAGGGAACTATCGATGGTTGTTTATCAGCATTCACTAACCGGATTGCGTTTAACGTAGCAGGTGGCACACACCATGCCGGCACAAACTGGGGCGAGGGTTTTTGTATGTTGAATGATCAGGCAATTGCTGCTAATTATTTGTTAAATAGCAATTTATGTAAATCTATCTTAATCATTGATTTAGATGTCCACCAGGGAAATGGCACTGCTCAAATATTTGAAAATGAACCGCGTGTATTTACATTTTCGATGCATGGTGACAAAAACTTCCCCTTCAGAAAAGAAAGATCAGACCTTGATATCCCGTTAGCAGATGGAATTGGCGATGAAGAGTATCTGGACATTTTATATAAAACGCTGCCAAAGTTAATCAGCCAGCAAAAACCAGATTTTGCCTTTTACTTATCGGGCGTGGATGTTTTGAGTACCGATAAACTGGGCAAACTATCTGTTAGCAAAGAAGCCTGTAAAGAACGCGACAGATTTGTATTTGAGCAATGTATCAACAATAATTTTCCGGTGCAGGTAAGCATGGGAGGGGGGTACTCGCCACAAATCAGGGATATTGTGGATGCACACTGCAATACTTTTAAAGCAGCTATTGATTTATATTTTTAATCTTTCGCTAATATCGGTACTGTTGTATCCCTATGACGTTTGCTGATCAGGTTGAATCTCCAGAAAAGCAGCACAGAGGCAATAGCCAAACCCAATACAAGGCCGTACCAAACGCCATAAACGCCCATTTTTAATTTGATGCCAAGCAAGTAACCGATTGGCAAACCGCCTACCCAATAAGCCAGGAAGGTGATAAAAGTTGGAATATTTACATCTCCCATTCCGCGCAATACGCCCAGGCCAACAACCTGCGTTCCATCAAAAAGTTGAAAAAAAGCCGCTATTATCAGTAATTGCGAAGCTATGATGATAACGTCTTTGTCGTAGGTTATAATCCAGGGTAAATAATTTCGACCAACAGCGAAAATAACTGCTGTTATGCCCATCAATATCAATACGATATGATAATTAGATATAGCTGCAAGCCGGAGGTTTTTGTGATCGTTGACGCCAAAATAGTTACCCGATTTTATCGCAGCCGCAGCTGATACGCCGGTGGCCATCATATAAGTAGCCGAGGCGAGGTTAAGCGCAACCAAATGAGCCGCTTGCTGGTTTACACCAATGGTACCTATTAAAATAGACGCGCCACCAAATGCGCTAACCTCAAAAATGTACTGCAAGGCAACCGGAGCACCAATTTTCAAAATTCGCAAGCCACGCAGGCGATCGATATTTTTGACGGCAAAACTCTTTAAATAACCTTTAAATATGGGGGATTTGAATACGTAAAAAGACATTACAATTGCCATCACACAACGATCAATCAGTGTGCTGTAACCAACTCCTTTTATACCCATAGGATGGATACCGAACAGGCCTTTAACAAATATAATTCCCAGGCAGATATTGATCACATTGCCCCAAATAGATATTTTCATAGCCTGCTTGGTAAAACCCAAGCCCTCTGCAAATTGCTTAAATGTGTTAAAAACAAGCAGCGGAATAATTGACAGACTTAACAAGAAAAGATAAGGTGTGGCCGCTTTTACCACTGATGGTGCCTGCCCGAGATGGCCAATTAAAGGCAACGTACCAAAATATATCGCCGAAAACAAGACAATGCCGGTCAGGAGGTTTAACATTAAACTATTTGATAGTAATAAACCACATTCCTTAAAATCCTTGCGCGCATTATTTTGAGCGATGAGCGGGGTTAAGCCATACGATATCCCCATGCCCACAACAAGCGGTATCATAAACAAGCTGTTTACTAACGAAACCGCGGCCAATGATACTTTATTGGTAAAATGACCAATGATGATTGAGTCTGATATCTGAACCATGATATGCCCAAGTTGCGATATCATTACCGGGATAGCCAGCTTTAAACTCTCGCTATAAAATGGGCGGTATTTATGGTATATGGCTTTCATGACTTATTTTGCAGGGGTGCAAAAGTAACGATTGAAGGCGACAAAGAACGAACTAACAAGCCGTATAATATTCCTCTTTTTCGGTTGTATTAATCCGGATGAGCCCCGAAAGTATCAGATCAACCAAAATACGTTGGGTGCGTCGTCGCCCCATTTTCAGTAGTTCACTGCACTCTTTTATCGTAACCCGGTTGGATTTTTCCAGGTGACTGAGAAGTGTTTTTTCGTTATCTGAATATTCTATTAATACCCCCTCCTCACTTGACGACCTTTTAAGCACCTCAAGTACAATTTTACTGGCCAATACGCTTTTATCTTTTACCCTTACATAAGCCCACCATTTACCGTCGTCGGCAAKGGCATAGTGGGGTTTAAGGTCGCTGGCTGGCGTATCCACTATCAATACCAGTTTGTCGTCAACATATACTTCTTCAAAAGTAGGTTCCAACGCCGGCCTGATAAACATGTGGGCAGCCCTTGTTATCATGTAACGCTCTTCGTCCTCAGATTTTACCCCTTTAATGCTTCCGTCATCGGCAACGCCAATTAATAGCTTACCACCTTTATTATTGGCGAATGATACCATTGTTCTGGCTATCTTTTCGCAACTGGTAATTGTTTTTTTAAAATCGAGTTTAACTCCCTCGCCCTCAAAAATCAGTTTTTTTATATTCATTATGCGTCCCGCTTCCTTAAACTAATTACTGAGGTTTTATATATGGTGTAAATATTTCCATCCAGTTTTCGGGCTTGCTTAATTGCGAAAATCCAAACTGCTCGTATAAGCCATGAGCATCGGCTGTAGCTAACGACCAACGACGCAATCCTTGCAAATCCGGATCACTAACGATGGTTTGCATCAGCCATTTTGAAAGGTTCAGTTTTCTGAATTCAGGTAAAATAAACACATCGCACAGATACGCAAAAGTGGCTTTATCTGTAACAACCCTGGCAAAACCGGCGAAAGCACMTTCGTTATAGACGCCAAAACACATGGAATTTTCTATCGCTTTTTCAAGCGTTTTCCGCGAGATCCCCTGGGCCCAGTAGGAATCATCATTTAAATAATTGTATATAACGTCAATAGGCAATAAATGCTTATCTGTTGATATTATAAAACCTTTCTCATTAAAACGAGTATCATCAATAAAAGTAGTCATCAGCTAAAATTATAAATTCTGATCGATAAAATCCAGGTTACGTACATAAACCTCATTCATTAATGAAACACATATTTCACCGTCCTTATCATAAATGTCAATGGGATGATGGCCTGTGTATTTTCCAACCGTCTTCAATATATCCTCTGCCTCAGCGATTTCAGCATCGCCCAATATAATCTTAAAATGCAGATCGGAAGAACCCGGCTTTAAATATTTTACAGTTGCTGATTTTGACCAAACCTTTAACCTGTATCCTTTTTTTGTAAACAATTGATAAAATAACAGTGGGTAAAACGGGTCGGCAGCGGCAAAAAGTGTACCCCCAAAAATTGAATTATTATAATTATTGTTTAAAAAGCTTTTTTTGATTTTTACTTTAACCCCCTTATAACCCTTATCAAAACTCACTACCCAGATGCGTTGCAAAAGGAGGGGAGGGTACAAACGCATTGCCCACTTTAGTACTCGTTCCGATACAACCATAGAATTTAAATATCTGAAATTTATGACAAAATAGTTCAATAACGAAACAAAAATTGACAGTTTAATTTCAATTTATTTCTAAAAAAGTTCAAAAATTTAAACTAATGCACAAACTTATTAAACAATATTAGGCTTATCAGGTTAATTAGTATGTTCATTAAAAACGATACGCACTATTAAATCAATAACTATGAAAAAGCAAATTTTAAGTTTCGCATTAGTCGCGGCAATGGTAGCCGCAATTGCAACAGGATGTAGTTCGACTAAAGACGCCGGCAAATCTGATAGTACAAAGATGGATTCGGCCTCTACAACTACTCCGGCACCAGCTACTACTGACACCGCTAAAACGGATACAGCCAAAAAAGATACGTCTAAAAAGCAGTAATTATCTTCTAAATTTTACCATAAAAATCCCTGAATTTTTATGGTAAAATTTACGGTGTTTTTAGTAAATCCGGGGTGGTTAAAACGCGGTTTTTATGACACCACCGTCGGCCCTTAAAGTTGCGCCGTTGGTGGCTGCCGAAAGTGGGCTCGCTACATAAGTTACCAGGCTGGCAATTTCATCGGGCGTTATAAAACGTTTAATCAGAGAGGTACCCCGCACGCTCTCGAAAAATTCTTTCTCCATTTCAGCGTCTGTCAAACCCTGATCTTTGGCTAAGGCTGTTATAAAATCACCAACGCCTTCGGAGAAGGTTGGACCGGGCAATACTGAATTTACGGTAACGGCAGTGCTTTTAGTCAGTTCGGCTAATCCTCTGGCAATTGCTATTTGTGCCGTTTTGGTCATTCCGTAGTGAATCATCTCGGCGGGAATTTGCAGCGCCGATTCACTCGAAATAAAAATAATGCGACCCCAGTTTTTGGCTATCATTTTATCAAAATAGGCGCGTGATAAACGCACGCCGCTCAGCACATTTACTTCATAAAATTTAGACCAGTCTTCATCAGTAATTGCCGAAAACTCTTTCGGTTCAAAAATACCCACATTGTTTACAAGGATGTCAACCTCCGGTAATTGAGTTAGCAGGTTTTGAATTTGCTGTTTATCCGAAAAGTCGGCAGCGATGCCTTTAATGTCTTTGTTGCCGGTTTCGCTGATCAGTTTATCGACAACCGCATCAATTTTATTTTGATGGCGGCCATTGATGTATACCCGGACGCCCTCGCCGGCTAATGATTTGGCGATCGCGTAGCCAATACCTGCAGTTGAGCCTGTTACCAAAGCAACCTTGCCCTTAAGTTGTAAATCCATATGTGTTTTGTATTTATTATTTTTTGAGATAAGCACGCAAGATTAATGCCTGCTTATTGGATTGCAGGGTTTTAACTCGAAAGATTAAACCATGCTGACAAAAATGAGCATTTATGCAAGATATCAACATTTATCATTTATTACATAATTAACATTATGTTAAATTGATATTTCAGAAAGAAAGGCTTTTTTAAGCCTTCCCTCTTTCAATTACTTAATTGCGTCTAACTGAGCTTTGATTTTTGTTGCATTTGCATCATCTTTTACGCCCAGATAATAGGTGCGTAAGTTTGTTAATGCATCAACAGATTTTGGATTCAAGTCTGCAGCTTTTAGCAAATATGGTTTTGCTGCCTCAAATTGCGCTTTGGCTTTTGCAATAGCGGCATCATATTCTTTTTGTTTGTTAGCTGGTAATTTATTAGCTGCATTATAATCATCAATCGCTGGGTTGATGATAACGTAACCTAAATTTAAGTTGGCTTCAAAATAGTTAGGATCTATTTCTAACGCCTTTTTGTACATTTCTGCAGCTTTATTATAATTCTCAACCTTGCTTGCCTGTAATTTGGCTTTTGTAGCTACATCTTTTGCTTTAGTTTGCTCTCTACCAAGTGCCTCGGCTGTTTGTGAATAGGTTAATCCAGCGTAATAGTACAACGTTTTGTTTTTTGGATCGGCGGCTAAAGCAGTTTGAATTTTTTCCAATACTTCTTTTTCTTTACCGGTTTGCAGGCTTATTTCTATTTCTCTCTTGCGTAATTCTGCATTGTTGGGGAATTTTGCAACGCCTTCTGTAACTGCTTTGAGCGCGCTTGCAGTATCTGCATTTAATAAATAAACAGACGAGAGATCAAGATATACACCTTGCACTTTTGAAAACTTGGTTGTTACCAGCTTTGTGTAATTTGATATTGCAGCAGGATAGTTTTTTGAATTTGCTGCCGATAAGCCGGTGTAATAAATAGCATTGGTATCTTCAGGTAATATGGTGCGGTAATAATCAAACGATTTATAAGCAAGGTCATATTTACCGCTTCCGTATTCAGCAACACCTTTTGTAAGTTGATATTGAGCCAAATTCAGGTTGCCGGTTTCAATCAGTTGCTTATTCTCGCCTTTCGTATCCAACTCCTTGGCTTTTTTCAAAGCTTCTTCTGCAGCTGTAAATAACGGTAATGAAGTAGCAGCTACCGTATCCTGGTTAGCATAGGTTGAATAAATTGCACCTTTTAATGCGTAAGTAAGCGGCAATGTTGCCGTTTTTTCATTGGCGGCAGCCTTGTCAATTGATGTACGGGCAGTTGTTAAACTTGCTTTGGCTAAAGGTGTACCTCTTAAACCTTCATACTTTTCATATTCTGATTTGGCAGTGTTCAATTCGCCTTTTTGTGCAAACGTTGTTGCTGAAACTAAGCCCAAAAGGCCAGCCATCAAAAGTTTGATTTTCATGTTTTATTAATTAGTTAGCTGTTTTAATTTATTGTTTATCTTATCAAGTTGATCCTTGTTATTGGTTTTTGCATACGCAATTTGCAGTGCTTGCAAACCTTTTACGTTATTTGGCGATATTTCGTTAGCCTTTTCGAGCCATTGAATAGCCATGCCGATATTCCTATCACTCTCCCCCTCCTGCTTTGTTAAAGCACTTTGCTTTAGATATAACAAACCCAAATTAAATGCCGGATCATAAGCGGATCCATTTAATTCAATAGTGTGTAAATAGAGCGATTCGGCCTGGTCGTATTTGTTCAGATGGTCGTAGCAATTGGCCGCTACGAATGCAATATCGGCGTTATTTGAATTAATATCAAGTAGTTGGGCAATTAATGGCTCCAACGCTTTGTAATCCTTTAAATTGTTATATATGTTCGCTTCGTCAAGCAGTAAAAAACGATCGTTTGGTACAAGCTTTCTGCCTTTTTTTAGTATCTGCAGTGCTTTTGAAGTATCACCTAATGATTTATAAATACTCGACGCAGTTTCAATGTACTCGGTACGGGTGCTATCTACAGCTAATAAGTTGCTGTAATACTTAGCCGCATCTACCAAATTACCCATCTTATTATTGGCATAGGCTATGTAATCATTGATTTGCTTAAAATTAGGGGCGTATTTTTTGGCATTTTCAAATGACTGCCGCCCGTTAGCGAAATCGGAATTATTTACAAATTCAAATCCTTTCCTGATATAAACGTTAGCCAGGCAGCGTTTTACATAATCCATTTCGGGCTGATAATTGTATATCTTGCTTTTGGCCGAGAGTTTGTCGGTAAGGTCCGATGTCTGTGCCAATAACGTGGCAGGCTGGCCCAACGTATTTGCAGAATCGATAAATAAAATACTCGCGTTAATCAAAGCCCGGTAGGTATTCCTGGCTAAATCTGCTGAGTCTGATTTGGTAACTACCAGGCTATCTGCCGATTTTTTTGCTGCCCGCAGGTATTTCAAATCTTTACTTTGCTTATAGAAAGCAAGGTTATTAACTACAACTTTCAGCGCTTCGGACTGAGCGAAGGCGAAAGTTGTAGTCATGAATGGTATTAAAACCGATAAAACAATTTTACGGCACTGCATATTTGTTATTCAGTTGGTGGTTCGTCAGTTTTTGATTCTTCGCTGCTTTCGGTTGCCTCGTTTTCGTCGGCTGCACCTGCTTCTGCATTTTCATCAATTTCCTTCTCTTCATCCTCGTCGTGCTCAATTTTAGCAACCGAAGCAATCTCGTCGTTACCCTTAAGCGTTATCAGGCGCACACCTTGCGTAGCCCTGCCCATTGTGCGCAGTTCACTTACGGCTATACGGATAATAATGCCCGATTTATTGATGATCATCAAATCTTCTTTATCAGTAACACCTTTTATGGCAACAAGGTTTCCGGTTTTTTCGGTAATATTTAAAGTTTTTACACCTTTACCGCCACGGTTGGTTACCCTGTAGTCGTCAATATCGGTACGTTTACCGTAACCCTTTTCTGATACTACCAACACAGTTGTTTCACTGTCGTTGATGCTGATCATACCAACAACCTCATCAGTTTCATCATCCAAAGTAATACCACGAACACCCGTTGCGGTACGTCCCATTGGCCTTACAGTAGATTCATTGAAGCGGATAGCTCTGCCCGATTTAAGCGCCATTACTATTTCGCTGCTGCCGGTAGTTAAGGTTGCCTCTAATAATGAGTCGCCTTCGTTAATGTTAATGGCGTTGATACCATTAGCACGCGGACGTGAGTATGCTTCTAAAGAAGTTTTCTTGATGGTACCTTTTTTGGTACACATGATAATAAAGTTGTTCTCCAGGTACTCTTTATCCTTAAGGCTGATTAGCTTAATGTAAGCTTTAATATTCTCCTCTTTAGGGATATTAATGATATTCTGGATAGCACGTCCTTTTGAAGTACGCGTTCCTTCCGGAATTTCAAATACACGTAACCAGTAACACTGGCCCGATTCGGTAAAGAACAACATGTAGTTGTGGTTGGATGCAACAAGCAAATGCTCGATAAAATCGGCATCGCGGCTGTTGCTGCCAATAGAGCCCTTACCACCCCTGCCCTGGCGGCGATATTCAGTTAAAGGCGTACGTTTAATGTAACCTTCGCGTGATATGGTGATCACCACATCTTCATCCTCAATAAAGTCTTCAGTCTGCATTTCGGCAGATGAGTGAACCATTTCGGTACGACGCTCGTCTCCGTATTTTTCTTTGATCTCTAACAGTTCATCTTTAATGATCTGCATCCTTAAACCTTCATCGGCTAAGATAGATTTCAAGTGTTCAATCAGTTTCATCAAGGCCGCGTATTCGTCTTTGATCTTATCACGCTCAAGTCCGGTTAACCGGCGAAGCGTCATATCCAAAATGGCGCGTGCCTGGATATCACTTAATCCAAACTGGGCGATTAAACCTTCCCTTGCTTCGTCAGGAGTTTGTGATGCGCGGATCAGGCGGATAACTTCATCCAAATGATCTAAGGCGATCAATAAACCCTCTAAAATGTGGGCGCGTTTTTCGGCCTCCGAAAGCTCAAATTTGGTACGGCGGATTACAACCTCGTGCCTGTGCTCCACAAAGTGGTGTATCAGATCTTTCAGGTTCAGCATCATCGGGCGGCCATTAACCAGCGCGATGTTGTTTACGCTAAATGATGTTTGTAACGCGGTGTATTTGAATAGGTTATTTAGTACGATAGCTGCGTTAGCTTCGCGTTTTATCTCATAAACTATGCGGATACCTTCCCTGCTCGATTCATCACGGATTGCAGAAATACCCTCCAGTTTTTTATCGTTCACCAGTTCGGCAGTACGCTCAATCATCAGCGCTTTGTTTACCTGGTAAGGTACTTCGGTAACAATAATGCGCTCCCTGTCGTTTCCGTGAGTTTCAATCTCGGCCCTTGAGCGGATAACAATCCTGCCCCTGCCTGTCTCTAATGCTTCACGCGGGCCTTCAAAACCGTAAATGATACCGCCTGTAGGGAAATCGGGACCTTTTACATATTTCATCAGCTCGGTAACCTCTATCTGGCGGTTATCAATTAATGCCATAGTGGCGTCAATAACCTCCGATAAATTGTGCGGCGCCATATTGGTGGCCATACCCACTGCGATACCCGAAGCGCCGTTAACCAAAAGGTTAGGGAATTTTGCAGGTAAAACGGTTGGTTCCTGTAACGAGTCGTCGAAGTTTAACTGAAAATCGATGGTGTCTTTGTTGATATCGGCCAGCATCTCTTCGGCAAGCTTTTGCAAGCGGGCCTCGGTATAACGCATAGCTGCAGGCTCATCTCCATCTATCGAACCATAGTTACCTTGTCCTTCAACAAGCAGGTAGCGTAAACTCCATTCCTGGGCCATACGTACCATGGTATCGTAAACAGATTTATCACCATGCGGGTGATACTTACCCATCACCTCGCCCACAATACGGGCCGATTTTTTGTAGGGCTTATTGTTATTTAAACCCAGATCAAGCATGCCAAATAACACACGCCTGTGTACCGGTTTCAATCCATCGCGGACATCGGGCAGCGCCCTGGAAACAATCACCGACATTGAATAATCAATGTATGCAGATCGCATTTCCTCATCAATATTTATCGAAATTATTCTGTCTTCTTTGCTTGAATTATCGTCAGCCATTTTTATTTATTTGTAGAACCTTCTCTCTGTTTTTCGTGTTAAAAATTGATTTTTAAACGACCTGCGAAGTTAAGAAAATAGTTGACTAATGTGCCAATTTCGGCAACAATATGCATGCATAATTTATACACACAGGCTAATTTATTAACGTTGCAGGTTTGGTTTATTTGATTTTTACCCAGTGATCTTCAATCTTATTACCATTGGGTAAAACGGTGAATAATTTAAGTGTATCATTATTAATTGTATAGGTATATTTCACTACTTTATTGAGCAATTCTGAGGATTGCAGGCTGTAGGTTTGTGTTTCCAAACAGGTATCGGCCAGCAATTGGTAATCTCCTTTCTCGTAAACCACATCCTTCTCGCCCTTTTCCTTTAAAACAGCTTTATAGTGCGATTTATCATAAGTGCGCTGTAAAGTATAAGCAGTTGAAGCACTGTCTATTTTGCCATTAACTACACCTCCCCTATATTCCCACACGCCTTTAAGCGGATAATCCATAGCGGCAAATGAGCACAATAAGCAAATTGTCAAAATTGGCAGTACAAGCTTTTTCATAGGTAATGATATTAAGCCCAGTTAATTCCTTTTTTTAATAAAGATAGTGTTTTTTCTTCCTCGCTGCCCGGCGTTGCCTGGTAGTTATACACCCACTTGGCGGTTGGTGGCAGGCTCATCAATATAGATTCAATACGCCCGTTGGTTTCCAGGCCAAATTTGGTTCCGGCATCATAAACCAGGTTAAACTCGGTATAGCGGCTGCGGCGTTGGTATTGCCACAATTGCTCTTCTTCGGTAAATGGTTTATTGCGGTTACGGTTTACCAATTCGGTATAAGTTGGTATAAAAGAACGCCCTAAGGCTTTCGAAAAATCAAAAATATTCTCCCATGATAATTCATCATTGGCGGTCAGCCTGTCATAAAAAACGCCACCTACACCCCTGGTTTCGTCCCGGTGTTTGATGTAAAAATAGTCATCGGCCCAAAGTTTAAACCGGTGGTAAAAATCATGATAATAGCTATCACAAACATTTTTTAAGCTGGTATGAAAAAATTTAGCATCCTCCTCAATAACATAGTGCGGCGTAAGATCGATGCCGCCACCAAACCACCTTATGGGTTTATCTGCACCACCGATAGTAGATGGCATTTCAAAATACCGGATATTCATATGGATGATAGGCACCATTGGATGATTTGGATGAATTACGATGGAAACACCAGTCGCAAAAAAATCATCAGATTCTACCTGTAAAGCTCTTTTCATGCTATCGGGTAGCTGGCCATGCACGGCCGAAAAGTTTACACCCCCTTTTTCAAAAACATCGCCATTTTGGATAACACGCGTGCGGCCGCCGCCGCCGCCTTCCCGCTCCCATTTTTCTTCTTCAAATTTAGCTTGTCCGTCTGTCAGTTCAAGCGCCGCACATATCTCGTCCTGTATCTGTTGGTAGTCTGCAGCTATTTGTTCTTTGCTAATCATTAGTGCAAATGTAATTTAATTTGAGAATCTAAATAACTGCGATTTGATTTGAAGATTTGAGAATTTGAAAATGAAAAAATGGACAATGGTCCTCCAATTTTCAAATCTTCAAATTCTCAAATTAGCTCATATTCAAATTAACTTATCTCCACGTAATCCAAATCTTTACCAAAGGTTTCTTTTAACTGACTTAATGACAGTAAGGCAATTAGGGTAAGTATGCCCATCATAATATAGCCGCTGGTTATCATGCCGTAGTGCACTTTAAAAGCATTAAAGGCAAGGGTTATAGGTATAAGCGCACCGCGAACGAAATTTGGAACCGTAGTAGTAACTGTCGAGCGGATGTTGGTTCCAAATTGTTCGGCTGCTATGGTCACAAAGGTTGCCCAATAACCAACTGAGCATCCCATAAAGAAACAGATCCAAACAAATTGCTGGTTTGATAAGCCGATTGCCCTTAAATAATACACAACACAGCCTACTGATACTAATAAAAATACAGCCATGGTAAGCTTTCTTGATTTTGTTACCTGGGCAAGCAAGCCGGCAAAAATATCGCCGACAGAAATACCAATGTAGGTGTATAATACGCCTGTGCCTGCACTTAAGGTATCTTTTGCATGCAAAGCCACACCAAATTCTGGGCTGAAAGTTACCAGGATACCCACTACGTACCACAGCGGTGCCCCTATTAAAATGCAAAAAAGATATTTTTTAAACCTGTCCCAACTGGTGAAAAGAATGAACATATTCCCTTTAGACACCTCGCTTCGCTCCACGCTTTTAAACATGCCCGATTCAAAGGTGCCTATCCGAAGTAACAACAACAGGATGCCCAAACCGCCGCCTACAAAATAAGCCCGTTGCCATCCGTATTTAGCTACGTTTACGGCAGCCACCGCTCCAAAAAGTCCAATAACCGCCACTATCATGGTTCCATAACCGCGCTTTTCTTTACTTAATGTCTCGGATACCAGGGTAATACCTGCACCAAGTTCGCCGGCAAGGCCAATGCCTGCAATAAAACGGATAATAGCGTAAGTATTTACATCTGTTACCAAACCATTGGCAAAATTGGCTATGGAGTATAGCAAAATGGAGCCAAATAAAACTTTGATGCGACCTAATTTATCACCTATTATTCCCCATAAAATCCCGCCCAGCAAAAGGCCAAACATTTGAACATTAATAATGAATTGTCCTTTAGCCAAAAGTTCGGCCGCGGGCACGCCAATATCCTTAAGACTTTGCACCCTTACTATGGAGAAAATTAAAAGATCATAGATATCAACAAAATAGCCAAGCGATGCTACAAGTACAAGGAAAATCATGTTCCTGGTTGCCTTGGCGGCGGTAGAGTCAGTCATAGTTGTATATAATTGGGTGGCTAAAGTAGCAGAATTATGGATATAATTTCAAAAAAACAGCACAAAAAAAACCCCTGTGTATGCAGAGGTCCCTTATCAAGAACTTTGGTTAATTATGCTTTTTTAACATTTACGGCCTGTAAACCTTTTCTGCCTTCTTCCACTTCGTAAGTAACGCTATCATTATCTTTAATGGCATTTACACCGCCTTGCACATCCTTAAAGTGTACAAAAAGATCTTTACCGTCTTCGGTAACAATAAAGCCATAACCTTTTTGTGTGTTAAACCATTTTACTTTTCCAGTTTTCATAATTATAATTATCGTATTAAAAAATTGTTGTGAGATTAAAAACTAAAGCCAAACTGAAAATAAAATGGTTTTAATGTTCAGACGGAATAGATAACCCTATCTTTTTCAAATATATAAAATAATTAATAAACCAAATAAAATTATTTATTTGGTTGCGGAGTAGTGCGTAAGTAGGGTTTTATGAGTGTAAAACCCTTTGGAAATTTGGCCGGGATGTCTTCTGTCTTGGTTGCAGGTACCACAACAACGTCTTCTCCGTCTTTCCAATCGGCAGGGGTAGCTACACCGTAATTGGCCGTTAATTGTAACGAATCAATAACCCTTAAAATTTCCTGGAAATTACGCCCGGTTGATGCAGGATAGGTAATAATTAACTTAACAGCTTTGTCGGGTCCGATAATAAACAATGAACGCACTGTTGCATTTACCGATGCATTTGGATGGATCATATCGTAGGCTTCAGAAATTTTACGATCTTCATCAGCAATAATCGGGAAGTTTACCTCCACTCCCTGCGTTTCGTTAATATCATTTATCCACCCGGTATGTGATTCAACCGAATCAACACTAAGGGCTAAAACCTTAACATTACGCTTAGCAAATTCATCTTTTAATGCGGCTGTTTTACCAAGTTCGGTAGTACAAACCGGCGTATAATCGCCTGGGTGCGAGAATAATACTCCCCAGCTATCGCCAAGATATCCGTAAAAGTCTATTTCTCCTGCCGAGGTTTTTGCTTGAAAATTTGGGGCTTTGTCGCCTAATCGTAAACTCATGACTATTTAAATTTTAGTAGAATAAAGTCTACTAAGTTAATATACATTAATTGACAAATCCAAATTAATCAGAAATTATACCGCTTTTTACGCCAACATTACACAGGGTATGTTGTTGAACAATTGAACCAAGCTAAAAACTAACATTAATGGCACGACATACCTACGATACCGGGATAATTGGAAACTGCGCTTTTTTGGCGCACATACACAAAAACACAAATATAGAGTGGCTTTGCTGGCCACGATTTGACAGCACTTTTATTTTTGGTGGTTTACTGGACAAGAAAAAAGGCGGCGAGTTTTCAATATTACCTGAAGGTGAATATACATCGCACCAATACTACCTTGAAAATACCAACGTTTTGATTACCGAAATAAGCCCGGCCACCGGAGGCATGTACCGGGTAACCGACTTTGCCCCTCGTTTTTACCAGCATCAGCGCTATTATAAACCATTGATGCTATTCAGGAAAATTGAAGCCATAGAAGGATCGCCGAGGGTTAAAGTAAAATGTGAGCCTGTGTCTGAATACGGCGCTGTTAAACTTAGGGTTAACCGCGGCAGTAATCATATTCAATACCTTGGTGGCGAAGAAAACATCAGGCTAACCACCAACATACCTATCAGCTATGTTTTTGATGAGCAGCCATTTGTGCTCAACGAAATCAAATACCTGGCGCTCACCTATGGCGAACCATTGGAAGCACCACTGATTACAACAGCCGAACGCTTTTTATCGGAAACTATCCAGTACTGGCGCACCTGGATTAAACACTCCTCTATCGCCACTTATTTTCAACCTTATGTCATCCGGTCGGGGCTGGCTTTGAAAATACACCAGTTTGAGGACACAGGAGCCATTATTGCGGCCAGCACTACCAGTTTGCCAGAATCGCCGGGAAGTGGCCGTAATTGGGATTATAGGTACTGCTGGCTGCGCGATACGTACTATGTGATAACCGCGCTTAACCACATTGGCCATTTTGAAGAAATGGAGCGATACTTTAGCTACGTTACCGATATATCTTTTTCTACAGAGGAGCGGTACCAGCCGCTGTATAGCATTACCGGAAAAAAAGACCTGGTAGAAAATGTTTTAACTGATTTGGAAGGCTACTTGGGCAACCAGCCGGTACGTGTTGGCAACCAGGCATCAGAACATATTCAGAATGATATTTACGGACAGGTAATGATCTCTATGTTACCGCTTTATACCGATCATCGCTTTGTATTCTCTGAAAGAAAAGACTCGGTACGATGGATAGAATTTTTGCTGAAGAAGATTGAATTTACGATTGACGAGAAAGACGCCGGCATCTGGGAGTTCAGGAACATGGCTAATATCCACTGTTACAGTAATTTGTTTCAATGGGCGGGAGCTTCTGCTGCCGAAAAAATGGCACGCACGATAGATAATCAGGAACTGATTGACAAGGCTGTATCTTTAAAAGAACGCGCAGCTGCGCATATTGAAAGCTGCTATGATCCCGTAAGGAAAGTATACACCAACTCGGCAGGCAGTTCAAACCTGGATGCCAGTACCTTGCAGCTTATCATGATGAATTACCTCGACCCAACATCGCAGCGGGCAAAGGATCATTTAATTGCACTTGAAAATGAGTTAAAGGCATCTAATGGTTTATTTTACAGGTATTTATATAAAGATGATTTTGGCAAACCTAAAACCACTTTCCTTATCTGTGCATTTTG
This sequence comes from Mucilaginibacter sp. P4_C11, assembly GCF_056402115.1. NCBI lineage: Bacteria > Pseudomonadati > Bacteroidota > Sphingobacteriia > Sphingobacteriales > Sphingobacteriaceae > Mucilaginibacter > Mucilaginibacter sp. P4_C11. The sequence goes on from NZ_JBFUIA010000052.1 coordinate 29,198, forward strand.
GTACGTTGAAGCGCTGGCCAGTGTTGGCCGTATTGATGATGCCCAGCGCGAGTTTGGCAACCTGCTCAAATATTCTAATCACCTGCTGCTTTTCAGTGAGGATGTGGACGAAAATGACGGCAGCCAGTGGGGTAATTTTCCGCAAGCCTACAGTCACGTGGGGTTAATGAATGCGGCTTACAGGATAGCGATGAAATTGGATAGGCCAATCTTCCTTTAATATAATAAAACGATTTAAGGATTTTGCAGGATTGACAGGATTTTTTTTTACGCCTGGTAAAATTCGTCATTAACGAAGTTTTACCAGGCATTTGAAATCTAAAACCTGCACATTTGAAATCCGTACTTCTCCATTAGTCCTGCAAAATCCTGGTGTCATGTCCAACATGTTTCGTAAAGCTGGTGAGGAGTTTTCGTACTTCCTGTGGGTTACGCAGATAAAATTTGGCGGCCGATATATTACTGCCCACTTTAATGGTTATGGCACTTTCTGGCAGGGCTTTAAAAATATCCTCGTCAGTATAATCGTCGCCAAAGGCTATTACAAAGTCGTAATCTTTACCCTCTGTCAGGGTTAAAGCTGCTTTGCCTTTGTTGATATCCATATTCTTCACTTCCAGTACCTTATCCCCTGCCAATAGCTGTAAACCTTTATCGCTGGCCAGGTACTTCAGGTTATTCATCAGCTCCCCTGCCCTTAGCTCTCCCAGGCCGGCCTGGGCTTTGCGGTAATGCCACACCAGCGAGTATGTTTTCTCTTCGATGAACGATCCTGGCGTGCGGTCTACGTAGGTTTCCAGCAAAGGGTATATATCGTGTTTCCATTGGTCAGACAGGCCGGCAATTCTGTGCCATGTGGTACCCGGTTGTTTAAACCAGGAGCCGTGCTCGGCTATCAGGTACATATCGGTATGCTGAAACCATTCGTCAAGATTTTCATGTTTTCGCCCACTGATGAGCACCACCTGGTTGGCAGGATCCTCAGTTAGTTTTTGAATGATGTTATAAAGCTCTTTATCGGGGCTGGCCTGCTCAATGACTGATCTGAACCCAACCAGTGTACCGTCGTAATCTAAAAAGATAATACGCTTTTTGGTTTTACTGTAGCGGTTTATGATGGATTGCTCGGTAGTGTTACTCACGTGCCTGGTTTGCAATGAACGCTGCATAAGTTTTACCTCCTTAAGCCTGTCCATAAAAATTTTAACCCAATGCCTGATGTTAAATTTAGCCACCAACTGGCGCATGGGAATCATGCGCTTTTTTTGCTCATCAAGGGGCATATTAATTGCCTGTAATATGGCCCTGCACACCTCGCCGGTATTATTGGGGTTTACAATTATCGCGTCTATCAATTCTTTAGATGCGCCGGCCATCTCGCTCATAATCAGCACTCCGTCATTATTTATGCGACTGGCTATATATTCTTTGCTCACCAAATTCATCCCATCGCGCATTGGGGTAACCAGGCAAACATCCGCTGTGGTATATAAAGCCGAAAGCGTTTCGAGGGGGAACGACCTGTAGTAATAGTGGATAGGACTCCAGTCCATGGTGCGGTAAATGGAATTGATATTCCCCACCTTTTTATCAATCTCATCGCGCAGGTGTGCATACTGTGGCACGGTGTCTCGCGATGGTACCACGATCATGTAAAGGGCTATATTTTCAATACACTCGGGGCACAATTGCAGCAATAATTCAAATGCCGCAAGCCGTTGTAATATACCTTTGCTGTAATCAAGCCTGTCAACAGACAGTATGAGTTTACCATCCTTGAAGTTATTCTTGATCAGTTCTACCTGGTGTTTTACATCGTCCTGCAGCGGTAACGATGCATATTTTTGCTCGTCAATCCCCATGGGAAACGATTCGACTACGATGGACCGCTCGCCGGTCGCGATGATATTTGCCGAAGATGTTACCGGCAAAATACGGGTGGTAGCTCCTAAAAAGTGCCTTACATCATCAAAGGTATGCAAGCCAATCAGGTCGGCCCCGAGCATTCCTTCCAATAATTCCGATCGCCAGGGGATCAATCTAAACATCTCATGCGATGGGAAAGGGATATGCAGGAAAAATCCGATAGAAACATCGGGGATTTCGTGCCTAACCAATCCCGGCAGCAGCAGCAATTGGTAGTCATGTATCCAAATAACATCGCCGGGTTCGGCAATAGTGAGTATTACATCCCTGAATTTTTTATTTACCGCCTGGTAATAATCCCAGTTTGATTGTTTATAGGTGGCATAGGTAGATGCGTAGTAGTGAAAAACAGGCCATAAAACCTCGTTCGAGAAACCTTCATAATATTGATTAATCTCCTCCTGGTCAAGAAAAACCGGTACCAGGCTCAGTTCTTTCAACTGTTTTGTTACTGTATCTTTATCCTGCTGTTCTGTAATTTCAACACCGGGCCACCCTATCCATACGTTATCACCCTGCTTGTAAATTGAACCTAAGCCAGTTGCTAAACCTCCCTCGCTTGACGACAAATTGTAGTCACCATCAGTTTTAGAGATTTTTACAGGTAACCGGTTAGAAACAATAATAGTCTTTGGCATAATAATTATAAAATATATTAACTAATACTTTATAAAGGCTTAAACAGCCAAGTTGTTTGATAAAATATAATTATTGCAATTATCATAAAATAAAAAAGCCACCCCAATAATTGGGATGGCTTATATAAGGGTATTTTTTTGGGCGAATTATTTCACTTGTTGAAAGAACTCAAGGTTTGCTTGTTGAGTTATCCTTACAAGTACTTCGTGTTTGTCGTTTTTCAGATCAACAAAGTATGAAGTAGCATCAATGTTTGAATTGATGTCGGTATTAGCCTGGTAAACAATCACTTCGTTTACGTCGTAACCAGCGTAATCTTTGCTGATTTGTTTCATTGTTTTAGCGGGGATGGCTTTAGCGTCAACGCGTTGAGTTACACCAAGGTACTCGCCGTTAAGGTTGTAAAAAGCAGTTTTCCTTACGCCATCAACAGTAAATGTTGCTTTCTGGGTATTTTTAGTTACAGTCCAGTTCACATCTTTTGCATCAGCAAAGTCAACGGTGAAACCATGTAACGCTATGTATGATACGTTAGTACCTCCATCATTCTTTTTACCGCCATCGGCAGCAAATACATTAACACTTAATAAAGCGGCAATTGCGGTTGTTAAAAATATCTTTTTCATGTTGTTTTAAATCTTAAATCCACAACAAAAATAGACTAATATTATAAATTTGGCAACTATAATTTAATTTTTATGAATATTTGATAATTATAGTGAATTTAAAGTATAAAATTTAATTTTTGGCAATTCACTTAGTGTATATTTTACAATATCTTAAAGAATTGAAAGACTTATAAATCGGTTTAGCTAAATCCAAATGCACTAAACAGCTAAACTAGTTGCTATATATTCGCTGATATCATTAACTCGGGCGAGCAAATACTACCATTCACCTGAGTTAGTATTTCCAGAAAGACTGAAGGGAAAAATGATATTGTAAAAAGGCTGTCATGATGAGTGGTAAAATTAGGTGAAACTCTGAAGGAGGAATGACATCGTAAAAAATGGCTGTCATAGTGAGTTTGTCGAACCATAGCGGGCAAATGCCTCTCCGCGCGCCCCTTCGACAGGCTCAGTGTGACAGGCCTGCGCACTTCAAAAATTCAACATGTCATGTGCACTCTTAGAAATTAGAACACATCATGGGTGCGCCTTAATTTATTTGATCACAACCCTGCTAAATCCTTTTAAGCAAAAAAGCCACCCCGGATACCAGGATGGCTTGTGATAATAGTTGTGATTTTTTTTAAAATTACTTTACCTGTTGAAAAAACTCAAGGTTTGCTTGTTGGGTTATCCTTACAAGCACTTCGTGTTTGTCGTTTTTCAGATCAACAAAGTATGAAGTAGCATCGATGTTTGAATTTACTTCGGTGTTAGCCTGGTAAACAATCACTTCGCCAACTTCGTAACC
>NZ_JBFUIA010000053.1:0-31180 GCF_056402115.1 Mucilaginibacter sp. P4_C11
TAGGGGCCTTTGCCCGCTATGGTTCGACAAGCTCACCATGACAGCCCTTTTCACGATGTCATTGCCTTCAGCGTTTCCCCAAATTTTACCACCCACAATAACGCGTGGATATATTTCATTAGAAGTATAAATACATTAATAAACCAAATTTAGACAGCTTCTGAGAGAACAAGAAGACTTCAGGCAATGTGTTGCCGTTTGAAAATGGAGTTAACAGGTTTGCGGTATAATGAAGGATAAAAACGAGAAAGAACTTGATAACCAATAGTTTATAATCAAGGTATTGTCCCCGTATTACTGCCTTTGATACGGCAATAAAATTGACGTTTAAAAAAATAAATTTTAAAACAATTTCGTCGGATTTTGTTTTATTTGCTGACTAATTGCCGATGCTTTATTGTACCTGAAAAATATTTTCTTTTTAAATATTTTAGCCTTAACTGTTTAGAAATTTACTGTCGCTTTTTTATCTTTACTATAACGGATTTAACCATATGTGGCTTCCCGTTGTTTATGTAACAGCTATTTTAAATAAACTGATCACAATTAAACTCTTCACATGAAGGACGACATTTTAGAAAACATCTTGAATGAAACCGGCGTTACACAAGCTGACACCGACACCCTTGACCTTAAAGAATTACTTAAAGTGCTGTCGCTTGTTAAAGGAGGCAGGCTTAATGTGCGCATGCCGGTAACCCAGGCGGGTATCAACGGCCGCATTTGCGAAGTGCTCAACGACATTATCGACATGAATGAGCGTTTTGTAGCCGAGATATCTGCTGCGGAAAAAACCATTGGTAAACGGGGCAACCTGGGCAAACGTATCGAACTGTCGGATGCTAAAGGTGAGTGGGCAAGCGGTGTAAATTCATTAAACAACCTCATCGAAGATCTTACTTCGCCTACGTTAGAAATTGCGGGGATGATTAACTCCGTTGCCAACGGAGATTTATCTAAACATATCCCATTAGAGATAAAAGGCCATCCGCTAAAAGGGGAGTTCCTGCGGATAGCCAAGGAATCAAACCAGATGCTTTCCAAACTCCAGCTGTTCTCCATGGAGGTAACCCGGGTAGCCCGGCAGGTAGGCTCGGAAGGTAAACTGGGCGAGCAGGCCAAAATTAAAGGCGTAGCGGGCGTATGGGCCGAACTTACCGACTCGGTAAACCAGATGGCTGGTAACTTAACGGCCCAGGTGCGTAACGTGGCTGCTGTAACCACGGCTGTAGCCAAGGGCGACCTTTCCCGAAAGATCACGGTAGAGGCCAAAGGAGAGATCCTGGAGTTAAAAAACACCATCAATACCATGGTGGATCAGCTCAACTCCTTCTCGTCCGAAGTAACCCGTGTGGCGCTCGAGGTAGGTACCGAGGGTAAGCTGGGCGGGCAGGCCAAGGTGCCGGGTGTTGCAGGTACCTGGAAAGACTTAACAGATTCTGTAAACCGTATGGCGGGTAATCTTACCTCGCAGGTACGTAATATAGCCGGTGTAACCACTGCGGTGGCCAATGGCGACCTTTCTAAAAAAATTACGGTTGACGTAAAAGGCGAAATGCTGGAGCTGAAAAAAACCATCAATACCATGGTGGATCAGCTCAACTCCTTCGCGTCCGAAGTAACGCGTGTGGCGCTCGAGGTAGGTACCGAAGGTAAACTGGGCGGCCAGGCCCGTGTAAAAGGTGTAGGTGGTGTATGGAAAGACCTGACCGACTCGGTAAACCAGATGGGAAGTAACCTAACCGACCAGGTACGTAATATTGCGGGTGTAACCACAGCCGTGGCCAAGGGCGACCTTTCGCGAAAAATTACGGTGGATGCCAAAGGCGAGTTGCTGGAATTGAAAAATACCATCAATACGATGGTGGATCAGCTTAACTCCTTCTCTTCGGAGGTTACGCGTGTAGCCCGCGAGGTGGGCTCCGAAGGTCAGTTAGGTGGCCAGGCTAATGTACCGGGCGTAGGCGGTACCTGGAAGGATTTGACCGACTCGGTAAACCAGATGGCGGGCAACCTAACCGGGCAGGTACGTAACATTGCCGAGGTAACCACCGCGGTGGCCAAAGGCGATTTATCCAAAAAAATAACGGTTGACGTACAGGGCGAGATGTTGGAACTGAAGATCACCATCAATACCATGGTGGATCAGTTGAATTCTTTCGGATCGGAAGTAACACGTGTGGCCCGTGAGGTAGGCTCGGAAGGACAGCTGGGCGGCCAGGCCAATGTGCCGGGCGTAGGCGGTACCTGGAAGGATTTAACCGACTCGGTAAATAAAATGGCCGATAACCTTACCTCGCAGGTACGTAACATAGCCGAGGTAACCACTGCGGTGGCCAAGGGCGACCTTTCCCGGAAAATTACGGTAAATGCAAAGGGTGAGTTGTTAGAGCTTAAAGATACCATCAACACCATGGTTGACCAGTTGCGCGGTTTTGCATCCGAAGTAACCCGCGTGGCCCGTGAAGTAGGTTCCGAGGGTCAATTAGGTGGCCAGGCCAACGTGCCGGGTGTGGATGGTACCTGGAAGGATTTGACCGACTCGGTAAATAAAATGGCCGGCAACCTTACCGCGCAGTTAAGAAATATTGCCGACGTATCGATTGCGATTGCAAACGGCGACTTATCTAAAAAAATTACGGTAGACGTTAGGGGCGAGATCCTGCAGTTGAAAGAAACCATTAACACGATGGTTGATCAGTTGCGTGGTTTTGCATCCGAAGTAACGCGGGTGGCACGGGAGGTAGGTACCGATGGTAACCTTGGCGGCCAGGCCTTTGTGCCGGGCGTTGCGGGTACCTGGAAAGATTTGACCGACTCGGTAAACCAGATGTCGAGTAACTTAACATCGCAGGTACGTAACATTGCCGAGGTAACCAAAGCGGTGGCCAGCGGCGACCTTTCAAAAACAGTTATTATCGACGTAAAGGGCGAGATCATGGACCTTAAAAACACCATCAACACGATGGTGGATCAGCTTAACTCCTTCGCATCCGAAGTAACGCGTGTTGCCCGTGAAGTAGGTACCGAAGGTAAGCTTGGGGGCCAGGCGCACGTAAAAGGTGTGGCCGGTACCTGGAAAGACTTAACTGACTCGGTAAACCAAATGGCATCCAACCTTACCGGGCAAATTCGTGGTATTGCCAAGGTGGCTACCGGTATTGCCAAAGGGAACCTGAAACAACGCCTGTCCATCAACGCTTTAGGCGAGGTGGCCCAGCTTACAGATACCATTAACGAAATGATTGATACCCTGGCGGTATTTGCCGATGAGGTAACCACCGTAGCCCGCGAGGTAGGTGTGCAGGGCCGTTTGGGCGGCCAGGCTAGTGTACCGGGCGCTTCCGGAACCTGGAAAGATTTGACCGAAAACGTAAATCAGCTGGCCCAAAACCTTACCGTACAGGTGCGCTCCATATCCGAAGTAGCCTCGGCGGTAACCAAGGGTGACCTTACCCGTACCATACGCGTGGAGGCCAAAGGCGAGCTGGAAGCTTTGAAGGATACCATTAACCAGATGATTGCCAACCTGAAAGGGACAACCTTACGTAACCACGAGCAGGATTGGCTGAAATCAAACCTGGCTAAATTTGCGCAGATGCTTCAGGGACAGCGCGACAGGAACGCGGTGGCCAACAAAGTATTATCGGAGCTTGCCGAACTGGTGAATGCCCGTTACGGCGCGTTTTATATACTGGAGCAGCCCGAGGCCGCGGACGAACCCAAACTGAAACTTTTTGCGGGCTATGCGCAAAAGAGCCGCAAACTCATTAACCAGGAATTTTCGCTTAGCGAGGGGCTGGTAGGGCAGTGCGCTACAGATAAGGAAAGGATAAGGCTTGCCAATGTACCAAACGAATATTTACAGATCAGTTCGGGTATAGGCAATGCCGCACCTATCGACCTGGTGATATTGCCGGTACTTTTTGAAAACAATGTAAAAGCGGTTATCGAGCTGGCATCTTTTGAAAACTTCAGCGATACCCACATCGACTTCCTGGATCAGCTTACCGAAAGTATCGGTATCGTGTTGAACAATATCGAAACCAATACCCGTACGGAGGAATTGTTAAGCCAATCGCAGTCATTAGCCAGTGAGCTTTCGGCACAGCAGGAAGAGTTAAGAAGGGCGAACGACGAGCTGCATGATAAAGGCCGCTCGTTAGAGGAAAAGGCCGAGCAGTTGACGCTTACCTCCAAATACAAGTCGGAGTTCCTGGCCAACATGTCGCATGAGTTGCGCACACCGCTTAATAGCTTATTGATATTGGCCCAGCAGCTGTTTGAAAATCCGGAAGGTAACCTTACAGAAAAGCAGCGGATGTTTGCCAAAACCATCCATTCATGCGGGGATGACCTTATCCAGCTGATTAATGATATCCTCGATTTGTCGAAGATTGAATCGGGTGTAATAGCGGCCGATGTAATGCCGGTTAGCTTTAAAGAGATAGCCTCATTTGCCGAATCAACCTTTAAACCAATCTCCGAGGCTAAAAACCTGAAATTTGAGATCGAAGTAGAGGAAACCCTGCCCGAAATGATGGAGACAGATATGCAGCGCCTTAACCAGATCCTCAAAAACCTGCTCTCCAATGCGTTTAAATTCACCGAAAAAGGTCGGGTTAAACTCCATATTTTCCGCCCGTCGGCGGGACACGAAAACCCTATTGGCCTGCCTGGCGAAGTCATTGCCTTCTCTATTGAGGATTCCGGCATCGGTATTTCTAAAAATACGCAGGGGATCATTTTTGAGGCCTTTCAGCAGGCCGAAGGTTCAACCAGCCGTAAATATGGTGGTACCGGCCTTGGCTTATCCATCAGTAAAGGCTTTGCCGAACTGTTAGGCGGAACGATTACCGTGGGCAGCGAGTTGGGCAAAGGCAGTACATTTACACTTTACCTGCCGCTGAAATATAAAGAAGAAAAAACACCTGTGGTGAAAATCAAGGAGAACCTTTCGGTATCGCACCTGCGTACCAGCTTGGCCGAAACAGCCGAAATGGTAATAGATGATGACCGCCACAACATAGTAGCCGAAGATAAGGTGTTGCTGGTTGTTGAGGACGATCTTCGGTTTACCAAAATCCTGATAGATAAAGCCCACGATATGGGTATAAAAGTGCTGGTGGCCATAAGTTACCTCGAGATTTTTGATAACATTATCAAATACAACCCGATTGCCATCACGCTTGATGTAAACATGCCAGAATCAAACGGATGGAAGATTCTGAAATTGTTGAAGAGCGATATCAACTTAAGGCATATACCGGTGCATGTAATCTCGGGAGAGGATAACAGGGTAATGGCGCATAAGCTTGGCGCCAAATCATTTAGCCTGAAACCGCTTTCAAATACATCGTTACAGGATTTAATTACAGGCATAGTAAGCTTCCACGAGCATTCCAAAAAACGGGTGCTGGTGATAGAGGATAACGAGAGTGAGCTTAGCAGGCTCTCTGAATTGTTATCAAGTGATAGGGTAGAGGTTGTGGGTGCCGTTACAGCTAAAAAAGCACTGTCGATACTTAAAAAGGAGATGTTTGATTGTATCATTATGGATTTTGTACTGCCCGATGCAAACGGCCTGGACCTGATCAATAAGATAAACCTGTTAAAACAACAGCAAACCACCATCCTGCTGCATTCTGCAAGGGATTTTACGCAGGACGAACTTATTCAGCTTAAACGCCTTAATCATAAAATCATCACTAAAACTCCATCGTCTCATGTTTACCTTTTAGAGGAGATATTGGTATTGCTGCACGTTGATAAAAAATATATCAGCGAGAGCAAGCTGAAAATGATTGATAGCGTGCGCACCCAGGCCGATGTGCTTGATGGCAAAAAAGTACTGGTTGTCGATGACGATGTGCGCAACCTGTTTGCTTTAACAGCGGTATTTGAGCGATCAAAAATAGAAGCGATCACTGCCGAGAGCGGCCGCGAAGCACTGGAAATATTAAATAAGGACAAAACAATTGACATCGTGCTGATGGATATTATGATGCCGGAAATGGATGGGTACGAAACGATACAGATCATCCGCAAAGAAGCACGAAACAAAAACCTGCCAATAATAGCAGTTACGGCCAAAGCCATGATTGGCGACAGGCAAAAATGTATCGCTTCGGGTGCATCAGATTATATCACCAAGCCGGTAAAAACCGATCAGTTGCTGTCGCTGATGCGGGTATGGCTCATTAAATAATTATATCGATAACAAAGTACTTATACGCTAAAAATGGACGATACCAGTATCATTAAGATTCTGTTGGTTGATGATAACGAAAATAATTTACTATCGATGAGGGTAGTGCTGGAAAAAGATCAGTATGCTTTTTCCAGTGCTACCTCCGGGCGCGAAGCACTCCGTATCCTGCTGAAGGAGGATGATTTTTCGCTCATCCTGCTGGATGTAAAGATGCCGATGATGGATGGCTATGAAACCGCCGAACTTATTTATCAGCGGGACAAGCTGCGGCACATTCCCATTATTTTTATAACGGCGCATGATTACGAAGAAGCTGCCGTGTTTAAGGGTTACAAAGCCGGTGCAGTAGATTTTGTGCGAAAGCCGTTTAACCCGGAGATCCTGCGGTCGAAAGTGGCTGTGTTTACCGAATTGTATCAGAAGAACAGGTTACTGAAGCAGCAGGAAGAAAAACTGCAGCTGATTAATAACGACCTTATTCAGCTTAACCAGGAACTGGAACAGCGCGTGCTTGAACGCACCATCGCACTGGAGAACCTGAACCATGAGCTAAAGGCCCTTAACCTATCAAAAGATAAATTCCTGTCGGTTATCTCGCATGACCTGCGCAACCCTTTAACCTCGTTGCTCGCCTCGTCAGAAAACTTGAAAAGAGATGCCGATAAGCTGAAACCAGAGCAGATTAAACTGTTATCGGGTATCATCAATCGCACTTCGAACAAAATATTAAGCCAGTTGAATGAACTGGTTGAATGGGCCAAAAATCAACGCGAAAAAACAAGTTTCCAGCCCGTAAAACTACACCTGCCCCATGGCATTAATGAATCGCTTGACCTGTTACGCGAAACGGCTAATCAAAAAGACATCAGCCTTGAAAATGAAGTTGACGAAGATATTTACATTACGGCTGATACCCTGATGTTTCGCTCCGTGTTGCAAAACCTGGTAACCAATGCTATTAAATACACACCACACGGTGGCGGCGCTGTAAAAGTTTCTGCCTGTATATCAGGCGACATGGTCGAGATATGTATACGCGATAATGGCGTAGGGATGGCCGAAAATACGAAGGCCATGCTTTTTGGCAGTAGCGGCCAAACGTCCATTTTAGGAACCAATATGGAAAAAGGCAGCGGACTGGGCCTTTTACTGGTAAAGGATTTTATAACTGCCCACGGAGGCACCATTAATGTAGATACCGAGGTAGACAAAGGCACCTGTTTCCGTTTTACCTTACCACATTTTACAGAACCACCGGAGTTGTAAAATGGGAGCAATAGTTAGATCTGTTTGATTTTTATTTCACTTCATGTTTTTTATCAATATGGGCGTTTCACCATAGTTTGCTGACACCCACATTACTCCGCCGGAAAAGACCAATGAACTAATGAACCAGTAAACCAATGAACCAACACACAAACGTTTGTGTAAGGCCGATCAAAAACCATTTGTTATTTTAAATTTGTGGCACGGCAGGCTTGCTGTAATAGTATTAAGTTATTAGTACTAAGTTTTGAGTCGAAAGTTAGATTTATTCATTTTGACTCAGGACTAAGGACTTAAGGCTATCCGTCACCACACGATTAACATATAAATAGTTTACATCACACATGAAAAAAACGTTCCTCTTATTTCTTTTCATCCTATTGGCAGGGCTTGCAGGTGCGCAGCAAAAGCATGTTTTTTCGTTAAGCAAAACCGATTTTTTGCTTGATGGCAAACCATTCCAGATCATCAGCGGTGAAATGCATCCGGCAAGGATTCCTAAAATCTACTGGCGCCAGCGCATCCAAATGGCCAAAGCCATGGGTTGTAATACCATTGCCGCTTACGTTTTCTGGAACTACCTGGAACATCAGCCGGGGGTATTCGATTTTACGACCGAAAACAGGAATATTGCCGAATTTATCAGCATGTGTAAACAAGAGGGCATGTGGGTACTGTTGCGCCCCGGTCCGTACGTTTGTGCCGAGTGGGATTTTGGCGGCCTGCCACCATACCTCTTAAAAATTCCCGATATTAAAATACGGTGCATGGATCCCCGCTATATGGCGGCGGTAACCAGGTACGTGACTGCGTTGTCGCAACAGGTAAAGGGCCTGCAATGTACCAGCGGCGGCCCGATACTGATGGTACAGGTCGAAAACGAATACGGCAGCTATGCTAATGACCGGGATTATATTAAAGCGCTTAAAAAACTTTGGGTTACCAATGGCATCAACGTGCCATTTTATACTGCTGATGGCCCGACCGCTTTTATGTTGGAGGCAGGCGGTGTTGACGGTGCAGCTATTGGCTTAGATAGCGGCAGCAGTGATGCCGATTTTGACCAGGCTGCCAAGCAAAACCCCAATGTTCCGGCCTTTAGCAGCGAATCGTATCCCGGCTGGTTAACGCACTGGACAGAAAAATGGCAAAAGCCAGGTACTGATGGCATTGTGAAAGAGGTAACTTACTTACTTGAACACAAACGTTCTTTCAACTTGTATGTGGTACATGGCGGTACCAACTTTGGCTATAATGCGGGAGCAAACGCATTTAGCCCCACCCAGTTTCAGCCCGATGTTACCAGTTACGATTATGATGCGCCTGTAAATGAGCAGGGAGCACCAACGCCCAAATACTTTGCGCTACGCAATTTGATTTCAAAATATGTGAAATACAAAATACCAGAGGTTCCAAAATCGATACCAACAGTCGAAATACCGGCTTTTGATATGGTGCCTTTTACTACCGTTTGGAAAGAATTGCCTGCGGCTGTTAAATCGCCACAACCGGTACCCATGGAAGCTCTGGGCCAGTATAGCGRCTTTATATTGTACCGCACAAAACTTATTGGCCATAAAAGCGGCAGCCTAACCATAACCGAGCCGCATGATTACGCACTTGTTTTATTAAATGGCAAACTGGTTGATACCATTTATCGCGATGGCGGCAAGTGGACTATCAAACTGCCAAAATCGGATGTAAAAAATCCGCAACTGGACATCCTGGTAGAGAACATGGGCCACATAAACTTTGCACAATACATGATTGACCGCAAGGGCATTACCGACCGCGTTACTCTCAATGGAATGACGCTTACCAACTGGCAGATTTTTAAGCTTCCTATGGACGAAAAATTCATAGCCTCATTGCCCAATAAATATCCCGAAGGATTCCATGATGGTGTATACTTTAAAGGCGGCTTTGAATTAAGCAAAGTGGCCGATACGTATCTTGATCTTAGTAACTTTAAAAAAGGAGTTATTTGGGTAAACGGCCACAACCTGGGCCGGTACTGGAATGTTGGTCCTCAGTTCCACTTGTATTGCCCGGCAAACTGGTTGCTTAAAGGGAAAAACAGTGTAACTGTATTTGATATGCACCAGGAAACCAAAACCACCATTAAAGGAGTAAATACGCTGGAATAACCTTAAACAAAACACCCAATATTTGCACAGCTTGCCCCGAATTGATTAGGAGCAAGCTGTTTTTATTTATGGGATAGCCATATCCACGTGAAGATTTATTGAGTGTATTTAAAGTCACAACAGGATGGTTGTGGTGCGGAAAATATCTGTAAAATACCGTAAAAACACCTATTGTATATATTAATCATTATCAGAACTTTACTACTGCAAACAATAGCTCCTAAACACTAAACATAATTAATATGGCGGTCAAATTGGTTTACCGGTACTTAAGGGGATACACCCTTGATCCGGGCTTTTCAACTCAGCTGGATACCATGAAATTTAACCAGACTACCTACCGGGTACTATGGGAAAATTTGGATAAGCCCGAAAATGCAGGGCCAACCGGCGAATACTTTGAAGTGATAGACATCGACCCGCCAAGCAATTGTTATTATGAGCCGATAAACCTGGATTCGGTAGAAGTTCTATCGCAAAACGGCTTAACCCCAAGCGAAGGCAATCCGCAATTTCATCAGCAGTTTGTGTACACAATTGCCATGAAAACCCTGGAGTACTTTGAACAATCATTGGGCCGGAAATTAATCTGGAACTCGCGCATCGTTAAAGATCCCCAGGGAAACCCTGTAAAAGGTAAAAACGGCCGGCCTATCGAAAGCTATGTTCAGCGCATACGTTTGTACCCGCACGCGTTCAGGGCTGCCAATGCCTATTATACTACCGAGAAAAAAGCCATCCTGTTTGGCTATTTTAAAGCAGCGCAGCAAATACAGGGGGCCAATTTTCCAAACGGGGCAGTATTTGCGTGTCTCTCGCCAGATATCGTATCGCATGAGGTTACCCACGCGCTTTTAGATAGTATTCACCCCCGGTTTATCGAAAACACAAATCCCGATGTGCCGGCTTTTCATGAAGCCTTTGCCGATATTGTTGCGTTATTACAACGGTTTACCATTAATGAATTGGTAATTAACCAGTTTTCAAAATCTGATGGCAGTTTAGATAAGTTTACTTTCCTGGGCGAACTGGCCACTCAATTTGGCAACGCCATGGCGCACGGCAGGGGGGCCTTACGCAGCGCCATAGGCGGCACTGATAAAGACGGAATCTGGAAACGAAGTAAGCCCGACCCTACGCTTTACCAAACCCGAACCGAGGCACATGAGTTAGGATCGGTACTGGTATCTACTTTTTTTGATGCCCTCATCAAGATTTATAATTTTAAAACCCAGGATTTAATCAGGATAGCTACAAATGGCTCGGGTGTATTGCCCCAGGGCGTACTACAGCTTGATTTGGCTACAAGGCTTGCGCAGGAAGTATGCGAAATAGCCCAGCATTTAATGAAGGTAGCAATCCGCGCACTGGATTACTGCCCGCCGGTTGACATTACATTTGGCGAGTATTTGCGTGCCCTGGTTACCGCTGATATTGATTTTGCACCCGGCGATGACAATAATTACCGCATAGCACTTATAGATGCTTTCAGGAGTTGGGGCATATTTCCCGATCATGTAAATACTTTTTCGGAAGAGAGCCTGAGATGGTGTACGCCCGATAATTTTGGGCCATTGGACCGGAACAGTCTTGGGAAAATGGCCGTTTTTTTAAGGGATAAAGTACGAACGCTATCCAACCTGGCCGATCGTAAAGAAATTTATACACAATCAAAAGTTATACAGGCCGCTTTCCACGATTTTTTGGTTGGTAAGCCTCAAAAAAATCACAGCAATACGCCCTCGGCTATCTTATCCGGCCCCGAATTGGAAAGCCTGTTGCCTAAGCTGGGCTTAAGCACCACTGTAATTGGGTATAAAGAACTGGATGGCGTTAAATTAAAACAGGAACGGACAAGCGGCATGCTGCCTATTGAAATCCATAAAATAAGGCCTGCTTACCGTTTAGGCCGCGACGGAATGATATTGGAACAGGTAATAGTAACCATAACCCAATCAACAACCATATTAATTGAAACAGGTAGGGTTGATTTAAAAACAGGCAGCCCACTTGTTGACAGAATGAAATTCAGGGGCGGTTGTACTATTGTTTTTAATATGGCCGAGGATTTTAAGGTTAATTACCTGGTTACAAAAAATATAGCCAGCCAGGACAGGTTTACCAAGCAGCTTGCATATCAGCAAGGTAAAGACGACGCGGCCCTTTCGTTTTCCGATTCGATGTACGATGACGATAACGGGTTTAGTACTATAAATTTTGCCAATTTACATTTTCATTAAAACCTTATCATGAGTAACCTTAGCGTAAATATAAAAATGTTCCAGGTTGGCGAACTTGGAGATTGCTTCCTGTTAAAATTTAAAAAAGACGGGAGCGAAAGTTCGGTATTAATTGATTGCGGCTCGTTTCGCAATTCAGATAAATCTGAGCAAAGGCTTCAAACTATAGCCGGGTTTATTAAGGATGATTTGGAGGGTAAGCCCCTTGATGTTGTAGTGGGTACGCACCAGCATAATGATCACCTGTCGGGATATGTACACGCTTTCGATATTTTCCAGCAAACAGGTATCAATAACGTGTGGCTATCGTGGCTTGATGATCCGAAAGATGAACAAGCCGGCAAAATTGCTGCCGGGCAACGTAAAGTGACCGACAACCTCCAAAAAATTGTGGCCGAACTTGCAAAAAATAATAACGAAAGCCACTCGCTTGCTTCCAGCCGCATCAGTGATGTTTTGGGTTTTTATCTGGCAGCCGATGATGCTGAAGTACCAAAAGCCGAAAAGAAAGTAAAACGTCCGCCGGTAGTGCCGCAAATGGGTATTGATAATTTACGCAAACTGGGTAAAACCATATCTTACCTGTCGCCGGGTTCTGTATTGGATTTGCCCGCCCTGCCTCAAAACTCGGTTAAGGTTTATGTACTGGGGCCGCCAAGAAATAGCAATTTGCTGTTTGATATTAATCCCAATAAGGATGAAACTTACGACACTAAACTTGCCGCAATAAGTAACCTTGCCGAAGGCTATCTATCGGCGATGAAAAATTTTACAGGCGGGCCGGTGGATTCGGATGAGGGAAATTTTCCGTTCGACAAAAAGCACGATAGAAAACTGACATCAAAGTTGTTTTCGAAAGAATATCAGATGAAAAAAAATGCCTGGCGCACCATAGACGACGAGTGGCTTGACCAGGCCGAGCGCTTATCCCTTTACCTGGATACTTACACCAACAACAGTAGCCTGGTACTGGCTTTTGAACTGGTTGATAGCGGTAAAGTTTTATTATTTGTTGGTGATGCCCAAACCGGCAACTGGCTTTCATGGGAAGATATTAAATGGGATAAAGACAAAGTAAAGCCAGGTTTTACTTTAGATTTTCTGTTGAATAATACTGTTTTATATAAAGTAGGGCACCATTGCAGCCATAACGCCACCCTGAAAGAATATCTTGACGATAAGATCATCCATAAAGACCTTGTAGCCATGATTCCTGTTGATCGTACTGACCCAAATATCACCAAGAATAACGGTTGGAAAATGCCGGCGGTAAATCTTTATAAAAAGCTAAAAGAAAATACGCAAAACCGCGTGCTGGTAATGGATATTGGCTATGACCCTGATTGCGACCCGGATGGCCAGGCCAAAGAAGCATGGGCTAAAGTGCCTTTTAAGCCAGTGTACAACCAACAGAAGTTTTACATAGAATATGAGGTTCACAGTGATGCAAATTAATCATAGATAAGTTGTTTTATACGTAAAAAAACGATTTGTAATCATCTAATCAAACAAATCTTTCATTCCTACTGTAACAATATAGCCCGCTTAGGCATCTATATTGAAACTATATCCGAATTTAGCGGCCGCTTTGCCGTGCGCGGTGGTGTTGATGATTTAATTTATAATGATGTTGCTTATCCTGTCTTCCAAAAAAATCCAAACAAAACGTTTTTTTAATGCCCTGTCTTTATTGCCGGCCATTGTTTTAGTAACCGCATCGTGTGGTAATAAAAATAAGCAGGCCGCCGGCCAGGCACAACAGGTGTTGGATTACAAAGTAGTGCAGGTTCAACCGCGCCAGGCCACGTTGAATGTTGATTACCCTGCCAGTATACAGGGGCAGCAAAATATCGAAATAAGGCCGAAGGTTGATGGTTATGTTGAAAAAATTTATGTTGATGAAGGCGCCGTTGTAACCAAAGGGCAATTGCTTTTTAAAATTAATGCCCCGCAATATGAGCAGGAGGTGCGTACCGCCGAGGCTGGTATTAAAACCGCCGAAGCTGATCTTGCACTTGCCAAAATGCAAGTGAATAAGGTAAAACCACTGGTGGAGAAAGACATCATCAGCCACTATGAACTGGAATCGGCCGAGTATACGCAGCAATCAAAAGCGGCGGCGTTGGCCCAGGCTAAAGCGGCATTGGTAAATGCAAAAGTAAATTTAGGGTACACTACCATCACCAGCCCTGTGAATGGCGTTATAGGCGCGTTACCCTACAAATTGGGCAGCCTGGTAACCAGCAGCACAACCGACCCGCTAACCACGGTTTACAACACCTCAAATGTTTACGTATATTTTGCCATGAACGAAAAGCAACTGCTTGGTTTTAGTCGCGATAGTACAAATAAAACGTCTTTTAAAACCAAGCTAAGCCAGTTGCCCGCGGTTTCGCTGATATTGTCTGATGGTAGTACTTATGAGCATGCCGGTAAAGTTGAAACGGTGAACGGTTTAATTAATACAGCAACCGGTGCAGCCAACGTACGTGCTGATTTTGCAAACCCGCGCGGCCTTATCCGCAGTGGCAGCAGTGCGGTAGTACGCATCCCGAATGTTGTAAAATCGGCTTTACTGGTGCCCGAAAGCGCCACTTATGAATTGCAGGACAAACGTTTTGTTTACGTGGTTGATGATCAGCATAAAATAAAAAATGTAGCCATTAAAGTGATGGATAATACGGCCGGCCAGTTTTATGTAGTTACCGATGGCTTAAAGGCCGGCGATAAAATTGTGCTGGAAAGCTCGGGTAACCTGCAGGATGGTACCGAAATTAAGCCAAATGAAGTTAGCGCCGGTTCGGTTTACGGCGGCGTCAAATAATATCGTTTCTTATCCCTCAATTCATTTACAACAGCTATACTATGCTTAAAAAATTTATAGAACGCCCGGTACTATCCACCGTAATTTCGGTTTTGCTGGTAATACTGGGTATTTTAGGGTTAATAAACTTACCAATTTCGCAATACCCGGATATCGCACCACCTACTGTACAGGTAGAGGCCTTTTATAGCGGCGCCAACGCCGATGTGGTGCTCAAAAGTGTGATCATTCCGATGGAGGAGCAGATAAACGGGGTAGAGAACATGACCTACATGACTTCATCTGCCAGTAACGATGGTTCGGCATCAATCACCGTATATTTTAAGGTTGGCACCAATCCCGATCTGGCTGCGGTAAACGTACAGAACAGGGTATCAAGGGCTACAAGTTTGCTGCCATTGGTGGTTACGCAATCCGGTGTTACGGTAGCCAAAAGCCAAAGCAGTAACCTGATTATCTTTTCGTTATACAGCGAGAATAAAACTTACGACGAAACTTTTCTGCAAAATTACGCCAAAATAAACCTGGTGCCACAAATTCAGCGGGTCACCGGGGTTGGTAATGCCAACGTGTTTGGCTCAAAAGATTATTCTATGCGCATCTGGCTAAAACCCGATGTGATGTCGCGCTATAATCTTATACCTGATGATATTACCGAAGCGCTCAACGAGCAGAATATAGAGGCCGCCCCGGGCAAATTTGGCGAAAACAGCAAGCAATCCTTCCAGTATGTTATCCGCTATAAAGGCCGGCTAAAAACCGCCGCCGAATTTGGCGATATCATCATCAAATCGGTAGGTAACGGGCAGATGTTGCGCTTGAATGATGTGGCACGTGTTGAGTTGGGTTCGTTAGATTATTCTTTCGAGATACAAACCAACAGGTTGCCTTCGGTAGGGGTGGCTATCAGCCAAACAGCAGGGTCAAACGCCCGCGATGTGATCAATGAATCGAAAAAAATCCTGGAGGCCGCTGCCGAAAAATTCCCTAAGGGGATGAAAATAACTTACCTGGTTGATGCCAACAGTTTCCTTGATGCCTCGATAGAAAAGGTGATCAGTACATTGATAGAAGCATTTATCCTGGTATTTATAGTAGTGTTTGTGTTTTTGCAGGATTTTCGGTCAACGTTAATCCCGGCTATTGCGGTGCCCGTGGCTATTGTGGGTACCTTCTTTTTCCTTAACCTGTTTGGCTTCACTATTAACCTGCTTACCCTTTTTGCGCTGGTGCTGGCAATAGGCATTGTGGTAGATGACGCTATTGTAGTGGTAGAAGCTGTACACGCCAAGCTTGATCAGGGTTATAAATCGGCCCGGAAAGCATCTGTAGATGCTATGAACGAAATTTCGGGCGCTATCGTTTCCATCACGCTGGTTATGTCGGCGGTATTTTTACCCGTTACGTTTATTTCGGGCTCTACAGGCGTATTTTATAAGCAGTTTGGTATTACGCTGGCTGTAGCCATTTTGCTATCGGCTGTAAATGCCCTAACCTTAAGCCCGGCATTATGCGCACTGTTTTTAAAACCACATGAAAAAGGGACAAAGAAACATGGTTTCATCAATCATTTTTACGTGGTGTTTAATACCTCGTTTGATGCGGTAACCAATAAATATAAAAAATCGGTAAACTTTTTGGCCGGTCGCAAATGGATTGCCCTTGCGGCGGTGGTGGTGTTTTCGTCCATCCTGATTTACCTGGTTAAAACAACCCCATCCAGCTTTGTGCCTAATGAAGACCAGGGGACAGTGTTTGCTGCCATCAGCCTGCCGCCTGCCTCGTCAATGGAACGTACCGATGCGGTAGCCAATAAGATAGACAGTATTGGCCATACCATCCCATCGGTAGTTAATACGCTTAAATTGGTGGGCTTTAACTTTATCGCCGGCTCGGGCAGCGCCTACGCCATGGTGATCATGAAGCTGAAGGGCTGGGACCAACGTAAAGATAAAAGCCAAAGCCTGCAAAGTATTATCACCCAGCTTTCGGCAAAAACAAAAGACATGCGCGAGGCGAATGTGTTTTACTTTTCGCCGCCGACCTTACAGGGGTTTGGTAACAGCGACGGTTTTGAGTTTCAGCTACAGGATAAAGGCGGCCATACTGTTGATGAATTGTATAAGGTAAGTAATACCTTCCAGGCGGCATTAAAAAAACGTAAGGAGATCCAAAACCTTAACTCATCATTTAATCCAAACTTTCCGCAGTTCCAGGTAGATGTTAATGTAGCAAAATGTAAGGAGGCTGGTGTAACGGTAACAGGTGTATTAAATACCCTGCAAGGTTATTACGGCGGTTTATACGCCTCAAACTTTAATGAGTTTGGCAAGCAATACCGGGTTATGGTACAGGCAGATTATGATTACAGGGCCAACGAAATTGGCCTGAGTAAAATATTTGTACGCAACGCGGCTGGTGCCATGGCGCCAATAACATCGTTTATTACACTGAAAAGGGTATTTGGTCCCGAGTCTATTTCAAGGTTTAACTTATTTACGGCCATATCGGTTTCCGGCTCTCCAAATCCGGGGTACAGTACCGGTGATGCTATAAAGGCTATTAATGAAGTTGCCAAACAAACGCTGCCTGCCGGGTACGATTTTGAATTTTCGGGCCTTACCCGCGAAGAATTGAGCACCGGCACGCAATCGGCTTATATATTTATGCTTTGCCTGGTGTTTGTGTACTTTTTACTTAGTGCGCAATATGAAAGCTATATCCTGCCATTCGCAGTATTATTGTCGCTGCCTGTTGGCCTGGCCGGTACGTACCTGTTTGCCTGGATTTTTGATATCGGCAGTAACATTTACCTGCAAATTTCGCTCATTATGCTCATCGGTTTGCTGGCAAAGAACGCTATCCTGATTGTAGAATTTGCTTTAGAGCGACGCCGGGCAGGTATGGATTTAATACCCGCTGCCATTGCCGGTGCCGAAGCCCGTTTGCGCCCCATCCTGATGACGTCTTTTGCCTTCATATTTGGTATTATGCCATTGATGTTTTCGACAGGGGCCGGTGCAAATGGCAATAAATCCATAGGTACGGGCGCTGTAGGAGGGATGTTTGTGGGGACGGTATTTGGGGTGTTTGTAATCCCGATACTATTTATCATTTTCCAATCCCTGCAGGAAAAAGTTGGTCGTAAACCAAAACCCGAAGATGAAGATGATGAGGCGGAAGTAGTACCTGCCCGTTAATTTAGTAAAAGATATAAAATGAACAAACGGAGTTTCAAATATATATTGCCCTTTACGCTACTATTTAGCGTTATGCTATCATGTAAAGTAACCAAAACGTATAACCGGCCGGATATAGGCACAACCGGGCTTTACCGCGATGGGCAAACTAATGATACCACTACCATAGCGGCCATGCCCTGGCAAAAACTTTTTGCCGATACCATACTTAAATCACTGATACAGGAAGGGCTGAATAATAACCTTGACCTTAAAACCGCTGTTCAGCGGATACTGGAAGCGCAGGCCACATTGCAGCAAAGCAAAGCCGCGTTTTATCCGTCGTTAAGCGGCAACGTAGGTGTAACCCGGTCAAAACAATCATCAGCAGGCTTAAATTATCCTGCCGGTACAATTGTTAATACTTTAACTACCACTTACCAGGCCGGTTTAACAACCTCATGGGAGGCCGATGTTTGGGGTAAACTAAGCAGCACTAAACGTGCTGCGCTGGCTGTTTTTTTGCAAACCGATGCCGCTAAGCGGGCCGTGCAAACGCAATTGATTGCCGATATTGCCAATAATTATTTTACCCTGCTGGCATTGGACAGGCAGTTGGAAATTACTCTTGAAACGCTTAAAAATCGCATTAAAGACGTGGAAACCATGAAGGAGCTTAAGGCTGGTGCTGTGGTAACCGGGGCAGCGGTGGTGCAAAGTGAAGCCAACCGCTATGCCGCCGAAGTATCGATTCCCGATTTAAAGCGCAGTATCCGCGAAACCGAAAATGCTTTGGATATCCTGTTATCAAGGCCGCCGGGCGCGGTTAACCGTAGTAGTTTGGCCACCCAGAACATGGCCGCCGAATTACAGGCGGGCATCCCAACACAATTGCTCACTAACCGCCCGGATGTACAGCAAAGCGAGTACGCTTTCCGCGCTGCGTTTGAGAATACCAACGTGGCTAAAACGTATTTTTATCCATCGTTTACCATCACGGCATCAGGAGGCTTATCCACCTTACAGTTAAAAGACTTTTTTGTCAATTCTATATTTTACAACATAGCGGCAGGCTTAACCCAGCCCATTTTTAACCAGGGACTTAATAAAGCCCGTTTACGCACCGCGCAGGCGCAGCAGCAGGAAGCACTTAACAGCTTCCAGAAAACATTGCTGGTAGCAGGACAGGAGGTATCCAACGCTTTATATGCGCACCAAACCGCGCTTGAAAAACAGGATGCCCGCGGCAAGCAGATCATCGCTTTGCAAAAATCGGTTGAGTACACACAGGAGTTGTTAAGGTATAGCTCGGCCACCAATTATACCGATGTATTAACATCTGAACAAAACCTGCTGGCCGCACAGCTAAGCGGCGTTAACGACAGGCTACAGGAGCTACAGGCGGTAGTGAATTTATACCGAGCCTTAGGCGGCGGCTGGCGGTAATAGCAGGTGTATGTTATTTTGCAATACATTGTGGGTGTAAAAAGATACAACGGATAGTGGTTAACAACTTATTGTATTTACGGAAACCAATTTGTCATTGCGAGCGATAGCGTGGCAATCTCGTCGCCTGCCTTCCTCGCAAAGATGCACAGTTCTCGATTGCTTAATTTTTATGACGACGGTTGCTTAGGGCATTGATTTCTGCAACCCTTAAAACAAAAAAAGCTTCTTAAAAAGAAGCTCATTTTCATAGGTAGATGGTATATGATGATCAGGCAATGAAGCCCGTGAATTGCGATGTATCAGCCTGTTTATTACCAAGCAATTGATTGTGAATGGCCTTAAGTGTTATCACTTCCCTTGTAAATAAATCAACAATTGAATTCTTGATCTTTTTAACTTTCTTTCCGGTATTGATGTGTACTATCTGCATGATTTAGTTGATACCAATTCCGTGCCAAAGCCGGTTGGTTTTTCTTTATGGTTTAAATTCTATCCGCCGGCCTTCGGTATGGGCATTAAATTCGGGCGCATACATGCTTTGCAGGCTGGTAACGCCGGTTGCGTAATTGCCCGGTTGTACCACACGCAGTGTATATTCAAATACATAGTTTCCTTTTTTTAGTGCACTTATAAAAAAATTGGTGGCCACATCTTTACTTACCTGGTAATAGTACAAGCCATCCTGGTATTTATAGGTCGATAGGGTTTCCATTGGCTCGGTACCGGCGGGGCGCATGTCTTTCAGTTGGATGTAGTCAAAATCACGATCGGCCGTAAGGTAAACTACTACTTTTAGTACATCACCTGTTTTAGGTTGGTGGGCTGCATCAACCGCAGTAAGTATTGGCCCGGCATCAGTTTGTTTTTGAATAAAGTACTTGCGCTCCAACTGAACGTTGGTGTTTGATGGCGTTATCTTATCCAGCTTTTCGGTATACTGCCAGTACATAGCCCCCCAGTTAATAGTTTTGCTGCTGTTACTTACCTGCACATGACCAAATGCCGGCTTCACCTGCTCATCAACCCAGGTGGTTTTCAAATAGCCGGTGCCGGCTTCGGCTTTAATGCCGGGCTTTAATGCGGCCAGCGGTTTGTTGTTTAAGCTGATATTGATTTGGGTGGTGTTGGCAATTATATTGTCGCCTTTAATCAGCAAAGCGTAGCAGGCTGCTGCTGTAGCTTTGGTGGTGCGCCAGTTGTTGGTTTGTTTGTTGCGCAACAGCCATATTTTCATTTCCTCCACGGCTTTTGTATTATTGCCCGCTTCGGTAAACAGTTCGATCATCAGCGATTGCGTTTCAACCGGCGACTGGTACCAATAATACCCCGGCTTGTTAGTAGCCCAATACATGCCCAATTCATCTGATTGTTGGGCGGTTTCCAGTAGCGATTTGATGATCTGGGCGGCGGTTTCCTTTTCATCAAAACGATAGAGGGTAAGCGCTATCATGGCCTTTTCAAATTCTGGTTGCTGTGCCCATTGCCTGCCTGCCCGGGCCAGGTAATGGGCCCGGATGATGTTTATCTCTGTACTTGTTTCTCTGTTTTTAAAGTAGCTTAATGCATACCAGGCATGAATTTCGGTGGAATTGATATCCCGGACCATATAATTTTTGATGTTCTTTTTTGCGGCAGCTTCATCAGTTTTAATTTCATTATCAATATATCGGACAGCATTGGTGCTTATGCGCGCCAACGATGCATCGTTTTTATCCGCAATGTTAAGTTTAACAAGCTGACCAATGCCTGCCAGGATATGCTGGGTAATATACCGGTCAGAAAAATCGCCCGCAAACCAGGGGAAGCCGCCGTTTTGCAATTGTTTTTGTTGCAGCTTGTTTAAATTGGCATTCAGCTCATAGCTCATTTTATTCAGGTCGAAAAGAAGGGCGATTCGTTTTTTCTGTTCGGTTTCGTCAACGGCATCCTGCAGCCATGGGGTTTCTTCCAGCAATACCGATTTCAGCTCCGGATTTTTTTCGAGGTTGGATAGCAGGACTTTTGAATCTGCGGCTTTCCACTGTTCAAATACCTTTTTTATCTGCGGGTAATGGTTCACGATATTCACCGCAAAGCTATTGGCATAAAACCGGCTAAAAATTTGTTCCGAACATTCGTAAGGGAATTCCATCAGGTAGGGTAGCGCCTGTACAGCTGTCCAGGCTGGGTTTTGGGTATATTCAAGGGTCAACGTTTTATTGGTTAG
This sequence comes from Mucilaginibacter sp. P4_C11, assembly GCF_056402115.1. Lineage (NCBI taxonomy): Bacteria > Pseudomonadati > Bacteroidota > Sphingobacteriia > Sphingobacteriales > Sphingobacteriaceae > Mucilaginibacter > Mucilaginibacter sp. P4_C11. The sequence continues at coordinate 21,523 of NZ_JBFUIA010000053.1, forward strand.
GGTGCTGCTGTTTTGATTAACCAGTTTATCAAACGTGAAATTTTTGGTTTGGCCGGGGCGAACCATCATGGGCATGGTTTCGGTAACCAGCATGCTGTTGGGGAGCACGGGTAGCGTGTTTTCTTCACCGTCGGTATAACTGCCCGCTGAGGCTGTTAAACGATAGGTGAGGGCCTCCAAACCGGCAGGGATAACCAGTTTAAAAGATACGGCCCCGGTTGATGTGCTGTCCAGCTCAAAAGGCTGTTCGGCATATTTTGATTTGCCAAAAAGCGCTACGGGCTGCAAGGTAACCGCATTGGTAAATTCCAGTTTAGCTTGCCCTTTCAAATGTTGGTTTGATAGATTCACAACCCGTGCCGAAACCACCAGCGTATCGCCCTCGCGCAAAAAGCGCGGCATGTTGGCGCTGATCGTCATTTTTTTCTGGGTGATAACTTCCTGTTCAATGTAGCCGCTTTGCAAATCCTTATTATGCGCAAAGCCCCTGAACTTCCAGCGGGTTAATGATTCCGGTACGGTAAAATCAATCAGCAGCTGTCCGTTATTGTCAGTATGCAATTGGGGGTAAAAGAAGGCGGTTTCATTAAAGTTTTTGCGGGTGACTATGGGTGCTGCAGCAAGTTCTCTTGCTGTACGGATAAGAAGTTCCTTATCAAATTTCTGGCCGGGTTTGGTTTGTATTTCCCGTAAAGTAATACTATCAGACCGTATCTCATTATCATATTTTATTACGGGAGGGGGAAAACGTACTGTTTGATTGGTGCTCGGAGGAGCTGCGAAATATGATGTGCCTTCCTCTACCTCCTGTTTAATATCAGCATTTCCAACCGGCTCATCTATCCTGATATCCTGGTTAGGGTCGCCTTCCTGGCTTTTAACACCAGGATCGGCCAATGCCAATTCTCTGCGCATATCCATGGGGATTTTCATGAGCACTATCATTTTTACGCCCTTAACCGGCCGTATTTTCCTGCTTACATAACCCTTACCGCTGAATGTTAATATCGACCCGGCAGGTACTTTGATCCTGAAATACCCGTATGCGTTGATGGTTGTGCTTATAGTTGAATTACTGATGCCGATTTTTATCCCCGAAGCGACTCTGCCCCTCCAGGTAACTTTGCCTATTACATCGTAGCCGCCTTTAACAAGCCTGGCATTGCTCATATACCTGGCTTCAATTTGTTTATTGCTCAGCGCGTTCTTTTTATCTGGCGCAATGCCTTCGTTATTACCGCTGTAAAAATAATTATCGCCGCCATCGTAGTTAAAACCTAAATTATCTATGGATTCATAATTTCGGCCGGTTTCGTCATAATAGGGCTGGTATGGCTGGTCTCCTGAAGTGTTATCATTGGCCGATGGCGGTATGGTTTCCCACTCAAAATAGCGGGCCATATACTGGTACTCGGCAAAATCGGTTTGCCAGCTTAACGGCCGGGTAATATCATCCAGCGAGGCATCATACAAACCTGCCAGCAACTCGGATGTTTGTTTGTTGTCGCCTCCGTCTATCTGCAGTTTCCATTGCTCTTTTTCGCCTGGTTGCAGCTTGTCGCGCATGGTTAAAAAACGGATGTTTAAGGGCTTAACCGTGTCTTTTACCGTAATGCGTTGGTAATATTGGTATTGCCTGTTGCCGTTTATCATTTCAAATTGTACAGTAAATGCATTTTTGCTGGTGGGCACCACGGGTACGCTTATTTTTTGCGGCGCACCTGCCTGTAGTTGCAATAGTTGCGATGATAGCAGTGTGGGGCCATCATACGTTTCAAAAAGCACCTTGCAGGCTTTGCCAATTCCTATATAAAAAGTTGCGGGCTCCCTGGCTGCAACGGAGGTAGTTTGGGCTGTCACCCAATCTTCGGCTTTTTGTATAGGGGCTTTATTGGCAATATAATTAATGTACTTAATTACAGATGCTGTATCGCCGTTTACGTTTTTGGCGCTGATAACCAATGCATATACGCCGCCTGTTGATTTAAGGAGTTTGTTTAGGTCGATATTGTTGCCGCTCTTTTGGATGTCGATATCCAGGTCGGCTGTTTTTTCCTGGCGTTGCCAGTTCGAATATTCATTTTGGTGGTTATAGGCAAAGTTGGGGAAGTATTTTTCGTATTCGGTTTTGCTCATCAACCATTGATCGGGTACATCCCAAAGTCGGTTTCTGAAAAATGCATCGGGGCCTTTCAATTCATACACTTTGATGTTGGCTCTGCCATTTTGTTTTTCATCGTTGCTATTAAAAATGGTTAAAGCGGCATTGGCATGTTGGCTGTCAATAGCTTTTTCGGGTACATCGACCTCCAACCGGATCGGATTATCGCTGATGGTGATCTCACTGGTTGCAAAATGCGTTTCGCTATTGGCATCGGTAACGTTGGCCTGTATGCTAAACCGGCAGGTTTGGCCCTTATTTTCGTTATCCGGACCGTTGGCCAAAAACTTAAATTTGAAGTTGCCTTGTTCGTCGGTTTTAATGGTATCAATAGCAATTATCGCTATCTTGTTATTATTGCCATACATAATTCTCCGGCCCTGGTTGGCGGCGTCAAAGTACGGTCGCATTTCCGGCACTCTTGTTACATTATAAACCACCCTTGCGCCGGATAGTCCATAGCCCGAAAATGCATTTACCTTGCCTTTAACTATAATACTGTCGCCAAGTTTGTAAAACTGTGTAAAAGGTTCAAAATCAACCTTGAAAGTCGGCCGTTTATATTCTTCAACTTTAACCATCATCCTGCCGTTGGCGGTAAATAGGGTTAGCCATCCATTCAGCACGTTTTGCGGAATGATAAAAGAGGAAGCCGCAGTTCCAAATTCGTTGGTTTGTAATTGGGTGGTGCCTAACTCTTTATTGTTTTGGTCACTTAATTTGACATCCAGATCGGCTTGGGGCATAATACTGCTTTTGCCGTTTACACTTTGCAGCTCCATGGCTTTAAAGTAAATGGTTTGGCCTGGGCGATAAATTTGCCTGTCGGTAAAAAATACGGTTCTGATAACGGGTGCATTATTTAAGATAGGCTGTGGCGAGTAAATCTCATTTCTTTCGTTATCTGTTAAATGGTCGCCCCGGTAATTTATGGATGCAGTATATTGATTGCCTTTTGAATCAAAAATAAACGTGCCGTTAGTATCCGTTACTCCGGTGATAACCACCGGCTTCTTTTTTGTATTTCTATACCTCTCCGGGCTGTAAGTGATGGTTATAGTCGCACCTGCCAGCATATCGCCTGTTTCGCGGTTAGTTACTTTAATCTCCCGTTTTCTGTCGGACCTTGTTCTCATCATATACGCCACCTTGCTTACTTTAAACATACCCAGCTGGATAAGGCTATCTTTGCCGCTTTGCTCAGTAGCCAATAAAAGGTACTTGCCCGGTTTTAGCGCGTCAATTTTAAACTCGGTAGTGTGTGCCTTTAAATCGGTGGTTACAGGCAGATTCAGTTGTTGGTCTTGCAATGCTTTTAAGGTTTTAATAAAAGCCAGAGTGCTTTTACCTGTCCCGATAGAACCATAGTGCCCGTCTAGTTTTCCAATATAGGATAGCTGGGCATCTGTAACCTTATAAATACGATAACGCGCATTGCTAATATTGCGGTAGTTTAACCCTGCCAGGATAGGTATATCCGGCGAATTCACATCCTCAAAACTAACCTGTAACTCTTTTTGGGTAATTTCATTTATCCTGTTGCCCGCGCGTTGTGCACCTGGACTTTTAGGGTAGCCAGTCATTGCCGTTTGCAGGTAAATCATGGCGGTAGTTAAGCTATCTACATCACCGTAATATTTGCCAATAGCAAATAATGCATCTGCACAAATAACACCTGCCGAAGTATCGGCAGCGATATTTTTAAGAGCAGCAAGGTACAGGGTGTTTTTATTGCCCAGTGTAGCTTTATCATACAAAAAAGTGAGCCTTTTCATATCAAGGTCGGCCATAGCCTTCCTGTCATTTTTTTGCAGATGGAACGCCAGTCCCTGTTGCAGCAGGCGGATGCCGTGATAAAATGTTGACGCTGTGTCGGTGGTTTTGACATCCAGTGCAGCAAAGGTTTTACTATCGCCAAAAAAACGCGGATCGTTTATTGAAAACGGCATTTTGGGTTTGGTAAGTGCAGGCTCGTCTGCCAGGAAAAAATCAGACGCCCGGTGTAAAAGCAAATCGTATAGCGTAGGTCTTAAAAAGCGGGTGTTTTTATCGCCTTGCAAAAGGCCGTCTAAAATATCAAGCGAGGTGTTTTGCTCTCTGTCGGCATCGTGTAATGATAATTGGTAAAGCCTGGTGGTTTCATTAATAATAGTTGCCAGGTCCCATTTTCTGAAATCGATGTCAGGAACTTCCAGTTTACTCCTGCCTGCAAATGTGTACCGGTTTTGCTGGTAGTAGTTCCAATACATATCGGCCAAAAACGATTGTAAAACCGGCTTAACCGGGTAAGACGAGCGGCTTATATCGGCTTYCAAAGCGGTAATAACGCTCACAAGTGCATCTTCCTGCAAATAAGTTAGGAATTTGGCATGGTAAATAACCGCGCGTACCATCTGCGGCACGTTATTTTCTTTGCGTGCCAGTGCATCAAGCTTATCAACCTCCATCAATGCCGATTTTGGCAGGCCAACCTCGGTCAATGAGTCGATAGTAAATATGATGTTATGATAGCTGGTTTGGGCCGATGATGGCCGGGCTATAAATAAAAAACAGGCAATAAAAAGGAACTTCAGGGTTTTGCAGGTTTGTGATGGCATAAGGAATGAGGATATGATGGATAACGGTAATAATACCAAAATATGATTGTTAAAAATTGTTAATTATTTACCAGATGCAAAATGAAAGGTAAATTCATAAATAATTAAAATCAAATGGTATTCACGTAATCAGCAGTTATGCCTGATCTTTATAAATTGTATTTTAAACAATTAAATTTCTTTTTAGGGATTTATTAATTATATCTTTAAGATTATTTTTCCGGGATTATAAACCAATATTTACGCCGAATACCGCCATGAAGCTCAGGGCTTTGTTATTATTTATATTAACGCAGTTTATATTAAACCAGGTAAACGCGCAAAATACCCAGTTCCGGTTTTCGCATCTTGATATCAATGCAGGGCTGTCGCACAACCAGGTAAACTGTATTTATAAGGATAAAAAGGGCTTTATGTGGTTTGGTACGCTATCGGGTTTAAACAAGTACGATGGTTATAGTTTTAAAAGCTTTAAGCACGTTGCCGGCGATACCACTACGTTAGATGATGATTACATTGTAAGCATAAACCCCGGTCCGGACGATAAACTGTGGATTGAAACCCGTACAGGCTTTAATATTTACGACCCTGCTACCGAAAAGTTCAGCAAAAACCTGAAGGATTTTATGTACAAAATTAAGGTGTACGATACGTACATTTTAGCTATAAAAAAAGACAGGTTAGGCAATTTTTGGTTTTTAGAGCATAACGTTAACCAGGGCATCTTTAAGTACGATCCTGTAACAAAGCAAACCATCAACCTGCTTCATAAACAGGGGGATACCACATCTATTTATTCAAACCTGGTTACCGATCTGTCGGTTGATTCAAAAGGGAATATATGGCTCATATCTGGCGCCGGCGTTTTGGAGCGGCTGGACCCTAAGAGCTACAAGGTTAATTACCGGTTGAAGCTTGAACAGTTGCCCGCGGCATTAAGTACCACCTATAAAATTTTTATTGATAAGCAGGATGATATCTGGGCGTTTGTACCCAGTTATTCAAAAGGTGTATTTTTCATTAGCCCCAAAAACAAAGTAATTAAACATATTTTAAAAGCCACGGGCACCATAAATACCGATGTTATATCGGATGTTATCCAGGATCAGAAAAACAGGATTTGGATTGCCACAGATCATGGAGGGATTAATTTACTTAACAAACAGGATTTTACAACTCAATACCTGCTTAACCGCGAAGATGATGATAAAACAGTAGGTCAAAATAGCATCACCTGTGTTTATGTAGATGATATAGGCATTATCTGGTGCGGCAGTTACAAACGGGGGATAAGTTATTATCACCAGAATATTATAAAATTTGCCAGCTACACGCATCACCTTTCTGATAAAAACAGCCTGCCCTTTAGCGACGTAAATAGTTTTGCTGAGGACAAACAGGGCGATATATGGATAGGCACCAACGGCGGCGGGCTGATTTACTGGGACAGGAAAACAGGCAGCTTTAAACAATACCTGCACAACGCCGCCGATAAAAACAGCCTTACCAACAATGTTGTAGTAAAGCTATTTATTGATCACGAGCAAAAACTTTGGATAGGCACCTATTATGGCGGCCTTGATTGTTTTGACGGCAAAGTGTTTAAACATTACCGGCATAACGATGCCAATGCAAACAGCATATCTGAAGATAGGGTTTGCGCCATAACCGAGGATAGCGACCATAACTTATTGGTGGGCACCTTGTCGGCAGGTTTAAATGTGCTTGATAAAAACCGGAATGTGGTTGCCACATACCGGTTTGATGGAGATATGAATAAAAGCTCTATCCACTCCAATTACATCAGTTCGGTTATTGAAGACAGGCGCAAAAATTTATGGATTGTTACGGCTTACGGCTTAGACCTTTTAGTAAAAAAAGACCACCAGTTTTTGCATTACTTACATGACGAAAAGGACCCCAACAGCCTCATCAACAACAATACCAATAATATACTGGAAGATAAAGATGGCCTAATTTGGATAAGTACCCGAGAAGGCATCAGCATATTTGATTACAAAACCGGGAAATTTACCAATATTAATAAGCTTGATGGCTTGCCCGATAATACGGTGATTGATATGCAGGAGTTTAGCCGTAATAATATATGGGTAAGTACCCCGAATGGTTTATCAAGTATTTTTATCGATCGTTCGGCCGGCAAGCTTAAGTTTCGTTTTGTTAATTACAATGAAACCGAAGGGCTGCAAGGGCGCGAGTTTACCGAAAACTCATCGTACAAAACCAGGGAAGGGGAGCTGCTGTTTGGTGGCGGCAACGGGTTTAATATTTTCAGACCTTCAAATATCCTGAATAGCACCAATCCGCCAAATTTGGTTTTTACCGATTTACAAATCTTTAACCAGTCGGTAAAAGTAGGTGATAAGGTGAACGGCTCGGTGATTTTAACACAGTCTATCGTGGATTTAAAAGACCTTAAGCTAAAATATAATGACAACGTTTTTGCTATCGAATTCGCGGCGCTTAATTATTTTAACCCCGATAAAATAAATTACCAATACCGGATGGACGGTTTTGATAAGCGGTGGATAAACGCCGATAACAAGGTGCGCAAAGCCACTTATACCAACCTTGACCCGGGCGACTATGTGTTTAGGGTGCGCGCCGGCAGCAACGAAAGCTGGAAGGGGAAGGAGCTTACGTTAAATATCAATATATCGCCGCCATTTTGGAAAACCACGTGGGCTTACATCTTATATACATTATTGGCAGTAGGCTCATTGTTATATTTAAGAAGAAGGGGTATCCAGAAAATACGTACGCAATTTTCTATCGAGAAGGAGCGGGAAGAAGCGCAGCGGATGCACGAGCTGGATTTAATGAAGATTAAATTTTTTACCAATGTAAGCCATGAGTTTCGCACCCCGCTATCGCTCATTATGGCCCCGGTGGATAAGATCCTGAAACAGATAGCCGAACCTGAGGTGCAACGGCAGCTGATGCTGGTAAACCGTAATGCTAAACGGCTGCTAAACCTGGTAAATCAATTGCTTGATTTTAGGAAGATGGAGTACCAGGAATTAAAGCTGCATAAAATGAACGGCGACATCATTGGCTTTATAAAAGACCTTTCGTTTGCGTTTACCGATGTGGCCGATCAAAAAAGCATCCGCTTTATTTTCGATTCGGAAATAGACACCTACTACACAAGCTTTGACCATGATAAAATAGAGCGGATCATGTTCAACCTGCTGTCAAATGCCTATAAGTTTACCCATGAAGGAGGGCAGGTAAGCGTTTTAATTAACCTGATTGATAAAAAGGATACCGCTGAGCAATTATTAGAAATAAGAGTTATTGATACAGGTATTGGGATTGTTGCCGATAAACTGGGCCGGATCTTCGATCCCTTTTTTCAGAACGACTTGCCCGGATCAATGCTTAACCAGGGGAGCGGTATAGGCCTATCCATAACCAAGGAGTTTGTTAAGCTGCACGAAGGGCAGATATATGTTGAGAGTGAATTTAACCAGGGCAGCTGCTTTACGGTTTTATTGCCCCTGGTGCAATTGGATATCAGTGTTTTAACAGATACGATGATGCCGTTTGATCATGATACCGAGCTTGCTCCGTTATATAGCCTGCCCAAAAACGATTCCAATAAAGAGAGCAGGGATGGCAAAAGGCCAACAGTATTATTGGTTGAAGACAATGACGATTTCAGGTTTTATATTAAGGACAATCTAAAATCGGCATTCAATGTGATTGAAGCTGAAAACGGGAAAAAAGGCTGGCAAAAGGCCCTGGCGCAACATCCTAATTTGATAGTAAGCGATATCAGCATGCCCGAGATGAACGGTATCGACCTTTGCCTAAAGATAAAAAATGATAAACGCACCTCGCATATCCCGGTAATATTGTTAACTGCCTTAACCGGCGAAGACCAGCAATTAAAAGGATTGGAAACCGGTGCAACAGATTACCTTACCAAGCCTTTTAACTTCGAGATACTACAATCAAAAATCAGGAATATACTGAGCCAGCAGGAAAGCATGCGTAAAACCTATACCAAACAGGTTGAGGTGAGCCCTACTGAGATGCATATCGATTCGCCGGACGAGCAGTTTATGAAAAAGGTGCTTATTTTGATTGATAGTAACATCTCCAACCCCAATTTCTCGGTAGAGGAATTGAGCAACGAAGTTTTTGTAAGCAGGTATACCCTCTACAAAAAAATCCTGGCCATGACAGGCAAAACTCCCAACGAGTTGGTTCGGTCGATGAGGTTGAAACGCGCCGCCCAGCTATTGGAAACAGGCCATCTAACCATCTCCCAAATTTGCCATAAAGTAGGCTTCAAAAGCCAGAAGTATTTTGTGAAGATGTTTAAAGCCGAGTACAATACCATCCCTTCAAAGTACGCCGAGGCTGCTGAAGAGGTAGAATCTTAGCGTGGTGTAAACTGCCGTCATTGCGAGTACCTATCAGGATAACCCTGGAAAAAATCGTTATGACGTGCAACGGATATAGTTAAACGAATCTTCTAAACTACCGTCATTGCGAGTATCTATCAGGTAAAACCTGAAAAAAAATGTTATGACGCGCAACGGATATAGTTAAACGAGTGCACTAAACTACCGTCATTGCGAGGCACGAAGCAATCCCGAACTATATGGGATTTTGCATGTAGGGGATTGCTTCGTACCTCGATTTCTATGATCTATGCAACTAATTTAAGATAATTTTTTTCATACTTTCTGTTTTGGTTAACACAGGAGAAGATGCGCTGCACAAGTTTATTCCTGACCGCATTAATTACGCTCATTTTGCTCTTTTTTTCGACTTTGACTTTTCGTTCGTAGTAAAGCCTTAGTTCATCATTATACTGAATCGCCACCAGTGCAGCCATATGCAGAAGCGTCTTTACTTTTTTATTGGC
>NZ_JBFUIA010000054.1:0-28175 GCF_056402115.1 Mucilaginibacter sp. P4_C11
TGGTTTGGTTCAATGGTTCAATGGTTCAATGGTTCAATGGTTCAATGGTTCAATGGTTCAATGGTTCAATGGTTCAATGGTTCAAACTGCCGGGGCGATTTTGTTTTAAATATTTGATTTTTTGCCGCAGTTGCCGTACTGGTTGCTTGATGTTCTTTTCTTCGATACAATAATTCGTAGACACCTCCTTTCTTACTAACAGCTTTCAAAGCAGATTTGTGAATTTCGCCCTAATTCGTGAAATTTGTGTGAATCAAATTCGTTTGAAATAAAAAAGCCGCCCCTTAACTGTAGGGCGGCTTTAGTTTTTAGTTAGCCTTGGCGAGACAATATTAAAAACGTTAATTCTTTTTTGTTAATTGATATTATGTTTGATTGTTGTTTGATTCTCTTTTTGTTCTGATATGGTGATTCGTAAACACCTCCTTTCGTATTAATAGCTTTCAAAGCAGATTTGTGAAAATTCGACCCAATTCGTGAAATTCGTGTTATTACAATTCCTCATCGTGCTGGCTGATATCCAAACCTGCCAATTCTTCTTCAGGTGTAACACGTAATGTGCTTATCATGTCGGTTATTTTTAACAATAATAATGAGCCGAAGAAAGCAAATGCCGATACGCCAACCAAAGTTACCAGGTGAAGTAAAAACAAGTGGGTTTCGCCATAAAATAAACCATTGCCTGTTGTGTTGGCGCTGTTTACATTTTGATGCGCGAATACACCGGTTAGCAACATACCAACCATACCGCCTACGCCATGGCAAGGGAATACATCAAGTGTATCATCAATACTGGTTTTGCTTCTCCAGATAACTACCAGGTTACTTACAACAGCTGCAACAATACCAATTATTAATGAGTGGGGGATGGTTACAAACCCTGCAGCAGGCGTAATAGCAACCAAGCCAACTACGGCACCAATACACGCGCCTAATACGCTTGGTTTTTTACCGCGCAGGATATCAAAAAACATCCAGGCCATTGCTGCTGCTGCAGATGCGGTGGTTGTAGTAGCCAAAGCCGTAGCCGCAAGTGTGCCCGAACCTAAAGCAGAACCGGCGTTAAAGCCAAACCAGCCAAACCATAATAAACCTGTGCCCAATAATACGTAGCTGATACGGGCCGGATTGTGCGATGTTTCGTTACGGCCTTTTAAATATAATGCCGATGCAAGGGCTGCCCAGCCGGCGCTCATGTGTACAACGGTACCGCCTGCAAAGTCAAGTACGCCTTTACCAAACAGGAAACCATCCGGATGCCAGGTTGAGTGGGCCAAAGGCGCATATATAAATATCATGAACAGGCAAAGGAAAATAACATAGGAATTAAAGCGGATACGCTCGGCAAATGCGCCGGTAATAAGGGCCGGGGTAATAACCGCGAATTTTAACTGGAACATAGCAAACAGTATCAATGGAATGGTTGGTGCAAGTTTCCAGGTGGCGTTACCCAAGGTGCCCTTCATCATAAAAAAGGTACGCGGATCGCCAATGAAGCCGCCAATGGTATCGCCAAAAGCAAGGCTAAAGCCAAAAATAACCCAAATTACAGTGATAACGCCCATACATACAAAGCTTTGCAGCATGGTTGATAGTACGTTTTTTTTGCTTACCATACCGCCATAAAAAAAGGCAAGTCCTGGTGTCATAATCAATACAAGAGCAGTACTTACCAATAGCCAGGCAGTATCGCCGGTGTCAATTTTACTGTCTTTAACGGTTGTTAAAGTTACCGATGGAAATATAAGGGCAAGTACTATAATAAGTATAAGTATGCCAAATGGGATGAATTTTTTCATGCTTAGGGTTTTAGGGAATAGTTAATAAAAAGCTGATAGCTTAATGCATGAAGCAAAAAGCCAGGTTTTCAAAAAAAGCCCGGTTTATAAAATATTGATAGCTAACTACAATAACTAACCTTATTGCAATAACAACCGATAGTTAAAGCCTCGCCCTTGTGCAGGCAAGCTTAACATTGTATAAACAAGGTTGGTTAATACTTTTAGTTTAATGACGGATGAAGAAACTGCCCGGTACCCAATCAAAATACCGGGCAGTTCAACAACTATACTTGCAGGGCACCCAATCAAAATGCCTGTAAGTATTTAAACTAAGTTTTTAAAAAACAATAAACACGGTTGTGTAATCAGCACAGCCGCATGTAATTGTTTAACTATTACCAAAATGCGTGGAATGGAAAAAGAATGAGTTTGCGGAATCGCGATAGCTCGCTTGTACCCCTGCCGCAAATAAAATTGAGATACTTTACGTGTATGATGTAAAAATTGGGGCTTGTGTAAAGGAATGGCAGCGAATGCGCCCCCCGATGCTGCTGTAGGTTTATAATTTGTACCGGTACATTATTAAGGCTGTAATCATAGTTATAAGGGCTATGATGGTTGGTTGTGGCCGATACCGATGTTTTTTTATCGTCTTTATGGCTGGCATGGTACAATCCTCCCCTTGCCGAGGCCGAAAACCCCGAAAATAAAAGGAAAATTAGCGCCGTAAACCGATAAAGGCTATTGAACATGCCTAAAAGTAATAAAAAAATAAAATAAATGCATTTTTTTTACAAGTATTTTAACTTTTTGATTGTTTATGTGAAAAATATGTATAGAATTTGGCTTTTTAATTCATTGATTGTGAGAAAATATAGATGGTATATTGAGTTTTGCCAGATTTTATTGTCAAATTTTAACTTTTTTGCATTTTGGTGAAACCTGATTTTTGGTGGTGGGATTTAAAGCACCCGACAATTTGGGGCCCTTTTGGGGTAGTGAGGCTCTGTTAAATAAAAATCTATTAAACTATTCTGTACGAATGCGTCCTTTGTTGTTTTGCGCCTTTCGAAATTTTATTTGGCAAATATTGATTTATTCAAAATTAAATATACTATTTGTTTTGATTTATCGTTATTTTTGAAATAAAATTCTTAAAACAATGTCAGTAACAAAATTTAATTTGTACAACGCCGAGTGGCTCGACCTTGTATTTGATCAGCGTAACAAAAATTATGGTGCCTATGAACTACGGCAACATTACGGTCGTACCATGAGTAAGGCAATGGTGTTAACCTTTGCCGCCATTACAGTTTGGGCGGTGGCAAGTTTGGCATTCAGGCATAAAGTGGAGGACGGAGTTATCATTAGAGAGATTCCCATCTTAAAAGTCCTGCCCCCTCCTCCGGTCTCACCCAAAGCGCGCCAGGTGATACCACCTCAGGCGGCGGGTGCTCAACAACCGAAGGATCTTTCTAAAAAGATTAATTTCCCGCCACCTGTTGTGGTGCCCGAAGAAAAAGCTGTCGATCCGCATACTATGGCCGACCTTCAGAAAGCTACCATATCCAATACAGATCAGGCCGGACCAGATGCTCCGGCAGGAAATATTTTAGATGTCGATATTAAAGAGGGTCCTGGTTCGGGTAATCCTATTACTGAGGACGAAAAGGTACGGCCTTTTAGCGAAGTAGAGATATTACCGCAACCCGATGGTGGAATGGCCGGATGGGCAAAATTTTTACAAAAAAACCTGCATTACCCGGCAATAGCGCGCGAAAACAATATATCGGGGAAAGTATTTGTAAGTTTTATTGTGGAGAAGGACGGGCAGCTAACGGATATAAAAATAGTGCGCGGACTTGGTTACGGACTGGACGAGGAAACCATAAGGGTATTAAAACTGGCCAAAGCCTGGAAACCCGGTATCCAGAATGGGCGTCCGGTCCGCGTAGCTTACAGTATACCATTTGCATTTCAGCTGGCGGAGGAGAATTAATTGGTTCGGGTTGCAGAGCTCGGAGGCGGGCAGAACGGGAGTCAAATAAAGTAAAGGGTTCAGGGATAACGGGGGCGAGGCAGACTAATCCATGTACCATTTATCTGAGCAACCCGTAACCCGAACCTCGCAACCCGCAACCCGATCAACATAATCCGCAACCCAAATGAAAATGAAATTTTGATGAAATTTATTTTTTGCGAATGCTACATTTTTTCATGTTTTGTAAAATATAACAATTGCTTATTCGTTATATAAGAAATTTAATTCTTTAAATTATGTCTATCACAAAATTTGATTTGTACAACGCCGAGTGGCTCGACCTTGTATTTGACCATCGTAACAAAGAATACGGAGCTTATGAATTAAGGCAACACTACGGCCGAACTATGAGTAAGGCTATGGGTTTGGCATTTGCAGGTATCGCGGTTATTGCAATATCCACCTTTGTTTTTAAAGGCAAACCGGTAGAAATTGTTAAGATGACGCCTGTTGATTTGACCAGGGTTTTAATTCAGCCCCCGATTGCGCCGCCCAAGAAGGCCGAACCGCCAAAATCTACCGAACCGCTTAAGCCTGTTGAGCCGATAAAAACAGTTGCCAGCCAGCCACCCGTTGTGGTACCTAATGACCCCATTGTGCAACCGCATACCACTGCCGAATTACAGGCAAGCACCATCGGAGCTACAGACAGTAAAGGGGCTGACAAACCAGGCAATGCAATGGATGTTAATACCAATAAGGGTACAACAGGCACCGGCCCTGCGGTTGATAATGCCATACATGATATGGATGGCACCCTTGAAGCAATGCCCGAACCGGTAGGTGGTGCAGCGGCGTGGAGTAAATTTTTGCAAAAGAACTTGCGGTTCCCGGTGGTAGCGCAGGAGCAGGGGGTATCTGGCAAGGTATTGATGAGTTTTGTGATTGAAAAAGATGGCTCGCTATCAAATATAAAGGTTGAACGCGGTGCGGGTTTTGGATTTGATGAAGAAGCTTCCCGGGTATTAAAGCTGGCCAAAGCCTGGAAGCCAGGCATGCAAAACGGGCAGCCCGTGCGCGTTAAATATGTAATACCAATGAACTTTCAATTAGCCGACCAGTAATATTTAAGTTTCGGGTTGTGAGGCTCGTGGGTGTTGTGATGACAGATGTGTGTGATTGTGTGTTAGCCTCCGGAGAGATCTTCGGGGGCTTTCTTTTTGGGCAAGGTTACTTATAACGCCTTCCTGAAACAGATACTATCCGGCAAATCAACATACGGGCCATATTTGGGGATGGGCACATAGCCCGCTTTTGGATATAAGCTTAATGCCTCTACCTGCTTTTCGCCGGTTTCGAGCACGGTATATTTATAGCCTAAGCTGCGTGCCCAGGTTTCCAGTTCAGTTAATACCATTTTGCTTATGCCGTTGCCGCGTGCATCAGGGTGTACAAACATTCGTTTAACTTCCACAGCTTCGGCATCGTACCATTTAAAACACCCGCATCCGGCAGGCTGGTTATCAACATAAGCTATCACAACGGTATCAATTTTTTCTATCAGGTTGTGCTGATCGTAAATATCCATCATAGCGCCATTGCGGTCGCGCAAATCAGCATCAAGCTGGTTTACCAGGATGCGAAAATCGGGATCGGTGCTGGTGGAGCGGGCGAGGCGTACTGTTTTCATTAGGGCAAAAATAGAATAAGAAAAAGATAAGTTGGATTCGAGATTGGATAATTTTAAGTAATGGAATTTTATCAACCCTGAGCTATAGAAGCTGTATGCTTTAGGGATAATTTATATGTGCCCGGATAAAACCTTTTTGATAATGCATTGTCGTACCTGCAAATTAACTTTATATGAAAAAAATAGTCTTCGCCGCAATGGCATTGTTAAGCTTTTTTAGCTTCAAGGCAGCCGATGCCCAGGTAAGTGTTAGCCTTGGTATTAATATAGGGAGTCAGCCCGCATGGGGGCCTGTTGGCTACGATTATGCCCGTTACTATTACATGCCGGATATTGATGTATACTACTCGGTTCCAACACATCAGTATGTTTATTACCAAAATAACAGCTGGATAAAAACAAGTGTATTGCCCGCCAGGTATGGCAATTTTGACCCCTATCAAAGTTATAAAGTAGTAATAAACGAAAAGGACCCGTGGGTACGGAACAACGTTTATCGTACCAAATATGCAACTTACAAGGGGCGTCGCGATCAGGTTATTATCCGAGATAGCCGTGACGAGAAATATCGCAACCATTGGGATAACGGTAAACATAAAGGCTGGGATAAGCAAAAATATAAAAAGCAAAAGAACGATGACGACGGCGACAACCGGGGTAATGGCAATGGACACGGCAAGGGACATGGTCATAAAGACAAAGATTAATAACCGGCCTATCGGATAGCTTTGTTTTTTACCAAAAATTAAACTATTTTATCAATAGTAAAAATGTCAATTATTTAGTGTATGTTTGCAACTTATTAATATACAATATAATGCAACAAGGAACAGTAAAATTTTTTAATGACGAAAAAGGTTTCGGATTTATTACCCCAGCAAATGGTGGAAGCGAAATTTTCGTACACTCATCTGGTTTAATTGACAACATTCGCGAGAATAACTCAGTTAGCTATGATGTAGAAGAAGGTCGTAAAGGCCCAAATGCCGTAAATGTTAAAATAGTTTAATACCCTATATAATCATTTTTAAAGCCCGTTCCTGCAAAGGAGCGGGCTTTTTTTGTGTTTTTTGCTCTTGCGTCGTCTTCTATCAGTTACGTAAATCAATTTTGACTTTTAAATTTTAACTTTTGAATTTGTAAAATCAATTTCCCCATTTCCGTGTTAAACAACCAGTAAAAGCCGCCGTGGTGGTTGCTTAATGTAAAAGCAAATAGAATATGACGGCTTGGGTTTTTAAAAACAGGTGGCGAAAAATTGCGATAATTGGCCTGGGCATATTAGGCGTTATCATACTGGTAGTGGTGTTCTTTTTGAATAGTTTTTTAAGCAGAACGCTCTCGTCGAAACTTAAAGAGGCTGTGCTTAAAGGCACCGACAGCCTGTACCGGGTAAACTTCAACAAACTTGATGTTAATGTATTTAACGGCGCCGCTATATTACACGATATTACTTTTACGCCCGATACCGCGGTATACCACCGCCTGAAACAGGCAGGCCATGCGCCCAATCGTTTAACGGAGATAAGAGTGAAACGGCTGGAAGTGTCTGGTGCACATCCGCTGGATATCTGGCTGCATAAAAAGATAGAAGTAGCATTAATCGACTTAAAAAATCCCGAAATATACATCAGCAAAAACGACGATAAGCAACAGCCCAAAAGGCCTGCAGACAAGCGTACCCTTTATCAAAAGCTTTCTGCAAGTTTCAAGCTTATCCATGTAGCCGATATCCGCCTCGGCGAAATAAACTTTACCTACCGGGATAAATCGGGGCCAAAACCGTCGGTTCATGTGTTAAAAGAGATGGACGTGCACGCTACCGATCTGCTCATTGATTCCGCCACGCAGGCTGATACGTCCCGCACGTTGTATTGCCGCGATATTGTTACCCAGCTTGAGCATTATACAGGCAAATCGGCAAACGGCTTGTATACCTATAAAATAAATTCGGTAAAGTTATCAACCAAAACCTCCAGGCTGGATATTGCCGGGGTAGATGTGCAGCCGCTTGCCATAAGCACGTACCTGGCTAAAAGCAACACAGATCGTTTTGGCCTGCACCTGAATGCCGTTACCCTGCACCATTTTAATTACCGCAGCTACCGCCGTGGCCAGAGTTTGGATGTGGAGAGGGCGGTATTAAGTAAAGGCGAATTCAGCATATTCAGCAATCCAAACGGTCCGCTTAAAACTACCGATAGATTGGTTACTTTTCCTAACTGGGCCATCCGCCAGCTAAAAATGGGGCTTCAGATTGACACCCTCGAGGTTAAAGATCTCGATGTAAATTACAGCGAATTCAAAAAAGATAAATCGCGTAAAACCGGTACGGTAAGGTTTAGCGCAGTTACAGGCAGGTTCTTTAACCTTACCAATAAAAAAGCCTTGTTACAAAAGGCCCCCCTGGCTACGGTACACCTGAGCACCCTGTTTATGGCCAAGGGGCGGCTAAACCTGCAATTTGGCTTTAACCTTGCCGATGATGCCTATAGCTACAGCTACAAAGGCCATATGGGCGCCATGAATATGGCCGATGCTAACCCGGCTGTTATGCCGCTTGGGCTGGTGCGTATTACATCAGGCGCGGTAACCAGCCTCGATTTTGATATTCACGGCAATCAGCATAGCTCGGCAGGTAAGGTTACCTTTTTGTACCATAATCTTAAGGTTGATGTATTAAAGCCCGACGATGAAAAAGGTTACGCAAAAAAGGGCATCATTTCGTTACTGGCAAACGCGGTAATACTTAAAAGCGATAACCCTGACAATGGCAAAGCTGTCCCTCGCGTGGCTGATGTTGCCTTTATCAGGCCCAAAAACTTCCCTTATTTTAAAACCATCTGGCTTGCCCTGCTCAATGGCCTTAAAGGCTGCGCCGGCGTAGGAAAGGCCGATGAAAAAGAGAAAAATCAGCCGCTCACCAAAAAAGAAATAAAGGAAAAGGCCGAAGCAAAAAAGAAAGCCAGGGATTTTAAACAGAAAGAGGATAAAAAGTTTAAACAAAAGTTAGCCGAAAAACAGAAACCTTAACCTGGCCGGCCTTGAACTTTAACAACAGGGCCGTATTTTCAACATCAAAACAGAATCAAATGGTAACTTAAGCAGTGTTATTACGTTAACAACACTAAAGAACAACTCAAAATTATGTTTTTGGGGCTTTTTACTTACAGTTTCTAACTGAAATTAACGGCTGATTTGCCACTAACACCATGGTACTTTGGGCATTAACGTAAGGTTAATAGATAATTAATATGAATAACTAAATACTTCAAACCGCGTTTTTTACGTTTAATCAATCAATTTGCTACTTACTTTTTGTAACCCCGACATTAAAATAACTTTGCTGATACAGAGAAAACTCCGCTTTTATAACCTTTTTATCGTTAATAAATTAAACACAGCCGCTCTGGCTATTTTACTGTTATTTTCAATACATGCTGCCGCGCAGCAAACAGATAGTCTTAAAACAGGCAAAGCTGCGGTTACTACCGTAATCGGACATATTGTTGATGATGGCTCGGGCTTGCCGCTGGCCTATATCAGCATTACGTTTAATGGCAGTAACTTTGGCGCCACATCCGATAAAGATGGCAATTTCAGGCTAAGCGCCAACGGTTTGTTTAACCGCATTACGTTTAGTTATGTGGGGTACTCATCGCTTACGCGTGCTATAAAACCGGGGCAGGCCAGCCAGCTACAGGTGCGCATGCGTAGCAAGCAAACGCAGTTAAAAGAGGTTTCGGTTACATCGGGCAAAAAAGCGCGGTACCGTAATAAAGGCAATCCGGCCGTCGAACTTATTCAACAGGTAATTGATCATAAAGACGAAAACCGGATGGCGGCTGTCGACTACTATCAGTATAACCAGTACGAGCGTATCGGCATGTCGTTTTTCCATTTGTCGCCCAAGTTTATTAATGGTAAGTTTTTTGGCAAATACAAGTTTATGCTCGATAGCTCGCAGGTGATTGACGGGCGCAAAGAAACCTCCCTGCCCGTTTACTTTAGCGAAAAGATTTACCAGCAGTATTACCGTAAAGAGCCCGCCAAATCTATCAGTATATTGCAGGCGCAAAAAGAAACCAACATTATTAAGTTTGTTGATACCGCCGGGCTTGATACCTATCTTAACCGCTTTTACGGCAATAATATTGATATTTATGCCAACAATATTTTTATTGTAACCAACCAGTTTTTAAGCCCGATATCCAATCACTCGCCCGATTTTTATAAGTTTTTTATTACCGATACCGTACAAACCGATAAAGGGAAACTGGTAGGCATCAGCTTTACGCCACGCAATAAAGGCGACCTGCTGTTTGAAGGCCGCTTGCTGGTTTCATTGGACGGCCATTATGCCGTACAATCATGCGAGCTGAATGTAAACAAGCAAATCAACATCAACTTTATGCGCAGCCTTAAGGTGAAACTTGATTTTCAGCAATTTCCCGGCGGGCGCTACTACCTGCAAAAAAGCGATGTAACTGCTGATTTTGGGATTCTAAAAAACAAAGGAATAGCCGTATACGGTCAGCGTACTGTTTTTTATGATAACTATAAACTAAACCAGCCCCAACCGGCCGGTTTTTATGAGGGTAAAAGCAGCCAAACCATGGCCGACGCTAATAAGCCCGATACCGCTTACTGGGCACAACACCGCAGTGATACGCTCAACAGCCAGCAAAAACAGCTGTACGCGCGCATTAACCGGTTGGAAAGCATGCCATCATATAAACGGCTCACCTGGATAGCGGCAACCCTTACCGGTGGTTATGCCGTGGTAGGGCCCGTACAGATTGGGCCAATAGGGTCGATTTTTGCGTATGATAACCAGGAGGGTGCCCGGTTCCAGTTAGGCGGGCGCACAACGCCTGCCCTGAGCAAAATAATCTATTTTGACGGCTATACTGCCTACGGCACCAAAGATAAAGCAGCCAAGTACGAATTGAATACCTATATATCACTCAACAAAACTGCGCCCTATCGCTACGCCAACAATTACTTTAAAATAGGATACCGGTACGATGTGGACCTGCCGGGGCAAAGCCTGGCGGTAAGCAACCAGCAGGCTGCGCTTACATCGTTCCATACCGGTACTACCAATTACTGGTTGTATAACCGCACATTTACACTGGCCTATGTAAGGGATTTCGATAACCATTTTTCGTACAACCTTGCTTTACGCAACTGGAATCAGCGGCCAGCAGGTACCCTTCAATTTCAATCAAATACCGATAATAGCCTTATCCCCAGCCTTACCACTACCGAGGTTGCCCTGGGCATGCGCTACGCCCCACATGAGCAGTTTATACAAGGAACCATATTCAGGCATACCGTATTTAGTAAATACCCCATTTTTAACCTGCAAATCAATCACGGTTTTGCGGGCCTGTTAAACGGGGTTTATAGTTACAATAACATATCGGCCAATATTTTTAAGCGGTTTTACATGTCGCAATTGGGCTTTACCGATATAACGCTGTTGGGCAATCTTGTTACCGGCAAAGTCCCTTTCCCGCTGTTGAATATGCCGCCCGCCAACCAATCATTAAAGTACGACCCGGACGGCTACAATAACATGAACTACCTTGAGTTTGTGAGCGATCACTCGGCGGGCATCAATATTACCCACAACTTCAACGGCTTTATCCTCAATAAAATTCCGCTGATAGAGCACCTCAAATGGCGCGAGTTCCTGTCGTTTAAAGCTATCTACGGCGGTTTACGCGCCGAAAATAATCCGCTGCTATCGGCCAACCTGTATAACCTGCCACCGGCGCTGGGCAACGCCAATGGCACCTACGCACTGGGTAGCACCCCCTACATTGAGGCCGGCGTCGGCATCGGTAATATATTTAAACTGCTGCGGGTTGACGTCATTAAACGCTTCAACTACCTCGATCATCCCGGCGTAAACCAATACGGTATCAAGTTTAGTATTGTGCCTGATTTGTAAAAACAAGTTGTAAGTATTCTTTTTATAGGCTATATTAGTTTAATATTCAATCTGTTATAAATAGCCTGTATTTTAATTTCCCTGTGTTAAAATATTAAGCAGTCTCTGCCCACTTATGCCTGTTGATATGACTTTGCATCGTGTTTTAAAAAATGCTGTTATCGTTTTGATCTTTATGCTCAACTGTAGCTTAGAGGGCTTTGCGCAAGCTGATAGTCTTCGGTTTTATGCCAGCCAATTAGATTCGATTTATACTAAATGGACTAACTCGCCCGATAGTACACTTAAAACAGACCCGGTTATAATGGCCTTCTTACACGTAAACCCTACCTCGAGGATAAAGGGGGCAGGCAAGCTTGAGGGGTTTGCCCTTACTTATAATACACCCGAAATAAACTGGTATGATTTGGCAACGGTAATAGACAAAGATTCTGTTGGTTATTTAATTAAGGTGCGTATTCCCCGAAAAATTTATAGTCAGCATAAAATGCTTACCTGTTGGGCCGTTTGGTGGGGCAGCGAGATGCAGGTTGTTAAATATGGTGGTATTAATATGCGGATAAAACTAACGCTGCAATCCCAACCGCAAAAAGCCAGCGTATATTTAATACCGCACAGAATTTGGAAGAGCAAATTTGAAAACACCGCGTGGCAAACTCATATTGATTTGCTAAACGATTACATGGTGGATAGCGATCAAACAAACACGTCTGTAACCATTGATGAAACCGTTTATACAGTGGTATTTAAGTTGGGTAATAAATTCCTTACCCGTACGCACTATACCAGGCCGATGGATATAGAACCAACTCAAAAAGTGACCGTAGATTTTCAAAATGAATAAATGGAAAGCTATTTTAAAAACCGGCTCGGGATTGTTTGCAACCATTCCGGGTTTGGGGGTACTTTTAAGTAATATAGGTGTACCGCCCGATAGTTCAAAATACCTGTTTTGCGGTATTATAGAGTCCTTTGGGGTATTTACACTTTTAATATTAAGGTTCAACTCCGGCTATTTCAAATCACTTTCTGTAAAAACCATCAATCGTTTGGCTATCATGTCAATCGTAACTTTTGGGCTTACATTGTTTTTTTACCTGTTCCTTTTTAACCAATATGTTGTGGGGTATAAGGATTCGAAACCCGTGTTTTTCCCGGTATGGCCCCAGGGCGAACTTAGGGAGGGGCTGCTGGAAACAGGTAGTAAAGCCAACTTAATCAGGGAGTGGGGCCGCGATGACGTACGCACGGTTATCCAGTCGTCATCATCGGCCATGTTAAACTATAGCATGCTGCTGTTTTTACTAATATACCAACTGATTTTCGTGTCGCTTACTTTTGCATTCGGAATCCTTTCTATACGGGTTAGCGAGATTGACAAAGGATAATACTGGCGTGCAAATCAATCCGTCAGTTAATTTCGCTAAAACCTTGTAAAATTGAAAGCGGAAGGGGGGTGTTGGAGTGAATATAGTTGCCCTTCGCGATTTAGAATCAGGAGTAAACAAACATTCAGCCAGGGCTTTTACATCGTTTTTGCTAAATGGGATTGATGTGCCTTCCCATTGCCGGTAACTCCGTGTGTCATAATCCACACGGAAACTCCCGATGTAGTACCTTTCAAAATCCTGGCCATAGTTAATGATATAGTAATCTGGCAAGTCGAGATTTTTCATTTCATACAACTCAAGACCTGTGTAGTAGTCGTCGTCCATTAACTCACAATAGAAATATAGTTTTTCCACTTTCCCCGATTTTAGGTTTGGTCGCTTTTTTGATTGCAGTAACAATGGGCTAACATATATAGCACGTTCGCCGCTTTCTGTTTGAATAGTTAGGGCATAAAAGTTAAGCATAACGTTTCAGGTTTACATTGTGGGTATCTGCATGAGCAACCATATTAGCCTTTAATATATGCACTATATTGATAAGTTGAAAATTTGGAGCTGATTGAATGAGGAATTTTTAACTATTTAACAGCTGCCAAAACGATCTTGGGTCATTTGATGATTTAGAGATTCAGCCTCGCCAATCAATGCCAAATAGCGGGACTCAAGCATCAGGATTTTTGATTTCCGGACTTAAGGATACAATTGCGACTTGATACTAAAAAATTATTGCAACCTTTATGCGATAGCCCGGTCTAATCAGCAAGTGAGTCACCAAAACGAATATCAGCATCCAGACCAGCAACTGGTTTCCCGAGTTTTGGGTGGCGATAGGTATGCTTTTGGTATCATTATTAAAAATACCGAAGGATTGGTGGCGCAGCTTATCTTTAAGATGATACCCGTGCCTGCCGATAGGAAGGATATAGCACAGGACGTTTACCTGAAGGTTTACAAAAACTTGCCCGGCTTTAAATTTCAATGCAAATTATCAACCTGGATAGCGCAAATTACATACAACACCTGCCTGCATTACCTGGAGAAAAAAAAGGTCGTACTAATAGAAGCACAGGATGATGACGACGGGCAACAGCAAACGCTTGAGCGACTGCAACAAAAAGATGTTGGCCGTTATGATAACGAGGTAGAGCGCTTGCTATCAGCAAAAGAATTGTCGGTTATTTTAAATGCCGAATTGGATAAACTGTCACCAGTTTATAAAACGCTGTTATCCCTGTATCACCAGGAAGAAATGAGTTATACCGAAATAGGCCAGATCGCCAACCTGCCCGAAGGTACCGTTAAAAATTACCTGTTCAGGGCCCGCAAGGCATTAAAACAAAACCTGCTAACCAACTATAAACGCGAAGATTTATGAGTAGTTACCATCCAACAGACAATGAATTACAGCAATATGCCCTGGAAGGCACGTTAGCGGGCGCAGACATTGCCGACCACGCACAAGGCTGTGCTGCCTGCAGCGCTAAACTGACCAATTACCRCCTGCTTGGCCGGCAAATGTATACTTTGCAAAAACCTGCATTTGATTTTAACCTTGCCGACCTGGTACTGCAGCAATTACCAGCCCCAAAGGCAGAATTTCCGTGGATAGCAGCACTGGGCGTAACCCTCACTGTGGTTTTCCTTTTTACAGTTTCGTTGTTATTTGGCACTTACCTGGTGCAGCTGTTTCAAAACCTGCCGGCCTTGTTTGGCACCATTTTAACAGCAAGCGCAATAGCAGTATTTGCCGGCATGCTTAATACCATGATTAAAGAACACCACGATCAGATGAAAAAGCTGGATTTTAATTAATTAACTGCAACATAAACATGGGCTGCCGGTCTCATCCGGTATTACAACGATAAAAAACAACAACATGAAAAAAATAGCCACTATCATATCTTTAATGTCGGCAGGTATTACTGCCAATGCGCAAACCGTATTTGATCCCTTTACAAACGAGCAGGCCTTTTTTGAGATGATGCACAGCGTCGTGATCATTATCCTCGTTTTCCTTGCCTCGTCATTTGTGCTCACACTCATCAAGCTTTTTTTAGACGACAGGTTAAAACGCACCATTGTTGAAAAAGGCGTTGCCGAAGGTGTAATTGCCCAACTATTACCCGCAAATCAAAAAGGCAAAGAGAACTCGCTTAAATGGTTTGCCATACTAACTGCTATCGCCATCGGCCTCACGGTCATCAGCTTTTACATGCCATCGGGCCTGTACGCCGCCACCGTGATGATATTCAGTATAGCCCTGGGGTTCCTGGGGTATTACTTCCTGTTAAAAAAGCTTAGGTAGGAGAGTCAAGAGTTAAGAATCAAGACAGCTGCAAAATTCCGGTAGCATTTTTAAACGTCCGCATCTTGGGCACAGGGAAAGCTATGCCCTTTAATTAATAAATCCATCCATCAACCCTCAACTTAACCAACCATGAAATCGTTTTATTATCTACTTATAACAGGCATTATATCCATTACTATTTGCCTTGCATTTACTATTGCCAATAATGGCGACCGCACCAGGGTTAAAATAACCGAGACATTCAGCATGTATAAACTGGAAGCCTCTTACAATCGCGATCAAACTAAAAAGGTGGAAGCTTTTATCAACCAAACCTTAAAGCCGGTAACCGTATTTAACACTTCCGACGAATTAGATACCCGGGTAACGCTTGGCGATAGCAGCAATTTTTACATCAGGGCGTCTGCCGGTTGGCTATTGGTTAAGGTTGAAAAAGACACCAATTCTGAAGCATCCCTGCTGCGCCTCAAAAAGCTCTGTCAGCAATTAAGCAAAAACGTAATTAAGTAAGGCCGCGCGCCCGTACCAAACCCTTTTATCTTATTGAAATGAAAAAACTGATCATGGTTATATTAACCATATGGATAACTATTGCCCCAATTTTTGTAAAAGCCCAGATAGCAACTGGTAAAATAACCGGCAAAGTACGGGATGCCACCCAAAAGCCTGCTGATGGCGCTACCATAACACTACGCGGCGTAAAGGATTCTATCGTGCTTAAATACGAACTGGCAGATGCCGGCGGCTGCTTTGTTTTTAACGGACTAAAAACCGGCCTTTACCAGGTGTTTATAACCGCCGCCGGTTATGCCCCTTATAAAAGCGATACTATCGCTATCAGCGATAAGCAACCGGCGGTGGCGTTAAAAGAAGTGGTTTTACAAACCGGTAACATTGCGCTCAAAGAGGTAAGCATCACCGGTAAAAAATCATACATCGAACATAAGATAGACCGGACGGTGGTAAATGTAGATGCTATCATTAGCAATGCAGGTGCTACGGCGCTGGAGGTGTTGGAGAAATCGCCGGGGGTACTGGTTGATCAGAACGGGACAATCAGCCTTAAAGGGCAGCAGGGCGTTGTCATCTTTATTGATGATAAGCCCAGCTACCTGTCGGGTGCCGCCCTTGCCGATTATCTGCGCAGCCTGCCATCATCCAGCCTGCAACAAATAGAGATTATGACCAACCCGCCCGCAAAATACGACGCTGCCGGCAACGCAGGCGTTATCAACATAAAAACAAAAAAAACGCAGGTTAGGGGCTTTAACCTTGGGCTTAGTTTAAGCATTGGCCAGTCCAGGTATACCCGTACCAACAATAGCCTTAATTTCAATTATCGCAAAAATAAGCTCAACCTGTTTGGTAACCTGGCTTACACCGTGCGTAACAGTTATGCCGATGTTGCCATTTTTCGCCGGTACAAAAATACCGATGGCCAAACTACGGGTAGTTTTAACCAGGATACCTATAACCGCCGCCAGGGGCATGGCGGCAAGCTTACTATTGGCGCAGATTATGATGCATCGCCAAATACAACCTTTGGCATAGCGCTCACCGGTTTGGCCCGCTATCCGTATTTGCTAAGTACAGGCACGGGCAACCTGTTAAACGCGGCAGGGCAGCCCGACTCCAGCGTGATTTCGAAAAACACCGAAAAGGGCAGCTTTAAAAACACAGCCCTGAACTTGAATTACCGGCACGAGTTTGAGAAAGACGGCCCGGATATTACCGCCAACCTTGATTACCTGCATTACGCCACCACCAACCAGCAGGATTTTGACAGCCAAACGTTTTTGCCGGGCGGGGCATTAATAAACCAAAGCAGCTTAAACGGCAGCCTGCCTTCAAATATTAAAATCCTATCGGGCAAGGCCGATTACGGGCATCCCCTGGGCGGCGGCCTAAAACTGGAAGCCGGCTTAAAAACCAGCTACACCCAAACAGATAACGTGGCCGGCTATTTTAATACTGTAGACGGCAATACCACGCCCGATTATGATAAAACCAACCACTTTAATTATAAGGAGAACATTAATGCGACGTATCTTAACTTCAATAAGGAATTTAAAAGGCTCAGCATCCAGGCCGGTTTACGATTGGAGAATACCAGCTCAAAAGGGCATCAGTTGGGCAACGTTTTAAAGCCCGATTCGGCCTTTAACCGTAACTATACCAACCTGTTCCCAACCTTATTTCTGCAATACAAGCTGGATAGCCTGGCCGATAACCAAATTCAACTGAACTATGGCCGCCGTATTGACAGGCCGTATTACCAGGACCTGAACCCCTTTGTTTCCCCGCTTGATAAATTTACTTACTACGTAGGCAATCCTTACCTGCAGCCGTCATTCGCCAATAAAATTGAGTTGGCCTATATTTTCAAAAATCATATTACCGGTACCCTAAGTTACAGCGACACAAAAAACGATACGGACGAAACCATCCAGATAGTAAACGGTATTTACTACAGCCGCCCCGGCAACATCGGCCATAAAACGGTAAGCAGCTTTTCTGTTGATGCCGATTTTGAGCCGGCAAAATGGCTTACTGTACAGGTAAATGGCGAAGTTACCCACGTACACTCGCGCAGTAATTTTTACACCGGCTTATTGGATACCAAAGGCACGTTTGTATACGGGCAGGGCATTTTGCAGTTTAAACTTAAAAAAGGCTTTAATCTGCAGCTTGATGGCAATTACCAAAGCAGTATTACCAGTGCCCAGTTTGTTACCGGTAGTAAGGGCGCTTTAAATGCAGCGGTATCAAAAAATCTATCGCCCAAAGTAACCCTTAAATTCAGCGTGAATGATATTTTGTATACAAACATCAACCGGGGTACCATCAATAACCTGTACCTTACCGATGCCAGCTACACCAACCACGGCGACACCCGGTCGGCCTTGCTAACGCTTAGTTTTCGTTTCGGCAAAGCCGTAGCCGGCCAGCGCAAAAAAGAACAAACGGGAGCGGATACCGAGCAGGGGAGGGTTAAGAATTAGTAGCAAGCGGGGAAGTATCAGGTAGTTAGTATCAAGTATCAAGATTTTTAACTTTCGGACTTAAGAAATTGCAGCTGTCATGCTACTTGCTATTTGATACTATAAGTGCAGCTGTCTTACTACTTGATACTTGCTACTTGATACTAAAAAAGCAGCTGTCTTACTACTTGCTACTTGATACTAAAAAAGCAGCTGTCTTGATACTCGATACTTACTACTAAATAAATTATAGCGTACGCCGCCGGTAGAAGCGGGCGCCAGGCTTTCTGTTCATACTGCACCGGCCTTAGCCACCCGGCCGGTACCCACGCCAATCCTTTACGCGAAATATGGTGATACAAAAATGCCCGGGTATCAATAAATATCCGGGCATTGCTTATTAAGTTTTTTGCTGTGCCATAACTACAAATAATCACAAACCATTCAACGTTTTAAATTGCGTTTTTATACGGTTGCCATGTCAAACGGTAATTTGCGGATGCGTTTGCCTGTCAAATCAAAAATAGCTTCTGTTAGTGCCGGTGCAAATGGCGGTAGTCCCGGCTCGCCAACACCACCGGCATTGGCATCATTTTCCATAATATGTACCTCTACCAAAGGCATATCATTAATTCTGGGCATTGGATAGTTATAAAAGTTTCGCTGTTCTACCAGGCCATCTTTGAAGGTGATTTCATGGGTGGTAGCAGCACCAAGCGCCATAACAATAGCGCCCTCTACCTGGGCATGAACAATATCGGGGTTTACGTACCAGCCGCAATCTACTACCGCCCACACCTTGTCAATTTTTACCTTTTCACCGTTCTTTTTCGATACCTTAACAATTTGGCCAACCGTGGTTCCAAAGCATTCTGTAATGGCAACCCCAAATCCATCGCCTTTATTTTTCGATTTCCAGCCCGAAACCTGTTCCATTTTATCTATTAGTTTTTGTTCCCGCTCTTCGTTTAAATAACCTCGTCTAAAATCAAGCGGGTCTTTACCGGCAAGGTGTGCCATTTCGTTCAAAAAACTTTCATAAGCAAAGCCGTTGGTTGATGCATATACAGATCGCCACCAGATATTGGGGATAGGTGTTTCAAACGGTACATCGGCAAAGCTAATGTCTTTTATGCTTTTATAATACGGGGCCAGGAAGCCTTCGGTAGTGCTGCGGTTGGCTCTGTCTTTAGTACCGCCCTGCCAGTGCGCCGTGTTTTGTCCGGCCATCCGGAACTTTAAAGCGCTAAGTTGCCCATTGCTGAGCGCACCCTGGCAACGGTATGAGATCCCGGCCCTGTAAGGGCCTTGTGTCATATCGTCTTCCCTTGTCCAAACTACCTGCACCGGTGTCCCGGTTTCCTTTGAGATCAGGCAGGCCTCGTGAGGATAGTCCATGAATGCCTTTCGCCCAAAACCGCCGCCCAAAAAGGTCATGTTAACAATCACTTTTTCTTTCGGCAGCTTAAACTGCGCGCAAATGTAATCCTGCACCCATTCGGGTGCCTGTATCGGCCCCCATATTTCCAGCTTATCCGGCTGGTAAAAAGCCACGCAATTCAGCGGCTCCATAGCGCTGTGCGATTGGTAGGGCGTTTCATAAACCAGGTCAAGCTTTTGGGTGGCGGCATTTAATACCGCATCCGGATCGCCCTGTTTCCTGGCAGATAAGCCTTCTTCTTTACTAATGAGTTCGTTTTGTTTTTTATAAATATCGGGCGTGTTCACGTGCTCAAACCCGCTGTCGTCCCATTCAATAGTTAACGCTTTGCGGCCCTGTATGGCTGCCCAGGTGCTATCAGCCACCACGGCAACACCATCCCTGAAAGTTTGAAAAACACCCGTTTGTATTTTGAATACTTTTTTAACACCCGGAACTTTTAATGCCGCGCTGGCATCAAATGATTTGAGCGTTCCGCGTAAGCGTGGGTTGCGCTCAACTACCGCATATAGCATCCCTGGAAGTTTAAAATCTAACCCGAAAATGGCTGCACCGTTGGTTTTTAATGGGGTGTCCTGCCGGTGAAGCGGTTTGCCTATCTGTTTGTAATCGGAGCGCTTTTTCAGGACAACCTCTTTAGGTGCTTCCAGCTTAGATGCTGCCTCCACCAGTTCTCCATAATGAAATTTCTTTCCTGTTGGGCGGTGGATCACATGCCCGGCTTCGGCATAACATTCCGTTGCCGGTACATTCCATTTGGTGGCTGCTGCCGCTATCAGCATTTCGCGTGCCGATGCACCTAATTTCAATAAATTCTTGTACGAACCACGAATGGTAGAGCTGCCGCCCGTTACCTGGTTGCCGTATTTTTGACGGTCGCCCTGCGCGAAGCGTATGTTTACATCATTCAAATTAACTTCCAGCTCTTCTGCAACAATCTGCGGAACAGATTGGTAAGCTCCCTGGCCCATCTCGGCCCGGTGGCTGAAAATAGTAACCTTGCCATTCGTGTCAATATGTATCCAGGCATTCATCTCTATATCCGAAGCTACCGCCGAATCTGCGGTAGCAACCTTAGCTTCTTCGGCGCTAGACGGAAAATACAGGCCAACAAACAGCGCTGTTCCGGTAAGGCCCGCCGCCCTTAAAAAGTTTCTTCTTGATATGTTACTCACACTCATGGTATTCTGGTTAAGTGGTTAGGCTGTCAATTACTTCTTTGGTGCATATGCCCCGGTGGTAAGCCAGGTTATCCATGCTTTTTTAAATGCTGCGTGGCTCATAGGCGGCAGGGTACGGCCTTCGCCGGGGTTCCAGCCACTTAAAACTAAACCGTCATCAGCATGTGCAATCAGCTTTTTCATATCCTTATGGCCATTTTGTTTTGGATCAATGATCTGTTTGGCCAATTGCCGCGGGCTCCTGCCCTGGAATATCATCTTCATATCGGCCGGGGGCAAATGCCAGTTGGGGTTGCCCGGAGGTGTATGCAATCCCGGTGTGTTTGTTGCCTGGTGGCAGTTAGCGCATTTCATGGCATATACACCCTTGCCATCAACGCCCCTTTGGGGCGACATGGTATGCAGGTGACTGTCGTCGCCTTGCAAAGGAACATTGCCCGAGGGGTGACAGTTCATGCATCGGGCGCTCATCAAAACGCTGTAAACCTGCTTAAACGCCTTAACCGATGCCACACTATCTTTCCTGATGACGATAGGAGTGGCCTTTGTTTTTTCGGGTTCGGAGTTTAGTCCGAAAGCCATGATAGCTATGGCAGATAACAATACGCCAACTACAGCAAAGGCTTTTGCGACGCTTGTATAACGCGGCTTATTTTTTAGTTGCTTTTTCATTTGCTGGCGCTCTCCTTTCTCTGCAATTCTGCAGCAGTATGAATAGCTTTGCGAATACGCTGATAGGTGCCGCAGCGGCAAATATTACCGGCCATGGCTGCATCAATATCGGCATCGCTGGGGTTGTTATTTTCGCGCAGTAGCACCGCCGCCGACATGATTTGGCCCGAATGGCAATAACCGCATTGCGGCACTTGCTCCTGGTTCCAGGCAAGCTGGGCCGGGTGATTGTTGTTGGCTGATAAACCCTCGATGGTGACGATCTTTTGACCTTCGGCACGGCTTACTTTGGTTACACATGACCGAACTGCTTCGCCATTGAGGTGGACAACGCAGGCACCACACTGTGCCACGCCGCAACCAAATTTTGTACCAGTGAGGCCAATAATATCCCGTATTACCCACAACAGCGGCATATTAGGATCTGCCTCAATCTGATGCGCTGTTCCGTTTACATTAATGTTGATCATAGCATTTATAATTGGTATTAAATGTTAAAGCTTCGACTGTTATTTTTAGATATTGCAAAAATATCAAAAAAGCGTCCCGGTATCTCACCCCCGGAACGCCGTTACCGTTGGGTAATCAACTAAATCACCAATTTCATGCTGGTGATGCCTTTGGCGCTTTCCGGAAGCACACTAAATGTCGTGTCAACGATAAATTGACGGATTGTCTTTAGTCCGAAGTCTTAAGTTCTAAGTCGAAAAAGGAAAAATTCAACATTAGACTTACGACTTAATAATGTTGATTTAACACTAATATATAACTTTAATAAGTTTTCAATTCAATGAACGGTATTCATGGGGTGTTTGCCCCACCTGTTTTTTAAACAATCGTGTAAAGTGCTGCGGGTATTTAAAACCTAACTCATAAGCAACCTGGTTCACGGTTTTTTCGCCGTCGAAAATCTTTTCTTTGGCAAGATTAATAAGTTTAAATTGAATATACTCCTGCGCGGTTTTACCGGTTTCTTTCTTCACAAGATCGCCAAAATAATTTGCTGATAAATTTAATTCATCAGCACAATAAGCAACCGATGGCAGGCCAACTGTTTGAGGTTTTTCTGAAGAAAAATAATCATTCAAAAGCTTTTCAAACTTTTCAATGGTACCCTTATACACGTGGTCGCGGGTGATGAACTGCCTGTCGTAAAAGCGAACGCTGTAATCCAAAAATAATTCGATGTTGGATACAATTAACCTCTTGCTGTGTTTATCAATACCCCGTTCCAGTTCGTAGCTTATTTTTGAAAAGCAATCCAATACGATGCTCCTTTCCCTTTCAGATAAATGCAGCGCTTCGCTTGATTGGTAGCTGAAAAAGTTATAGTCCTGAATATGCCTGCCTAACGATGTACCATGAATTAAATCTGCATCAAAAGCCAGCACATGGCCTTTGGGCTGGTAGTACTCACCATTGCTGTTTACGCCTGCAACTTGTCCCGGCGCCATAAAAACCAGTGTGCCCTCCTGGTAATCATAGGTGTTACGGCCATACACCAGGTCGCCGCATTTAACATCTTTTAAAAATACGATGTAAAAGCCAAAATACATTTGTGAGCCTTGCCTGGGGGCAGCCTTTGACAGGTCGACCACGCTAACCAATGGGTGCCTGGTTTCATTGTTATTAAATGCATTGTATTCGCTTATCGTATTAAAACGCCGCATGCCGTCCATAATCTATTCTTTATTCGAATTTACATTATTAATCAATGCATTAATCATACCAGCGTGCAAATCGGTAATAATGGTAGAAACATCTGTAATCTGTATCCTATCCGGGTAAATGAAACACCTCATCTTTGTATTTGTTAAGTATCTTTATGCAAAAAGTAAAATTAAATAACGGTGTAGAAATGCCAATATTAGGATTTGGCGTTTTCCAGGTAACCGATCTGGCAGAATGTGAAAGAAGTGTGGTGAACGCTATTGAAACCGGCTACAGGCTAATTGATACCGCACAATCCTATATGAATGAAGAAGCCGTGGGCAAAGCCATTAAGCGCAGCGGCGTGGCCAGGGAAGAGTTGTTTATTACTACCAAACTGTGGATACAATCAAACGGTTACGACGGTGCTAAAAAGGCTTTTGAAGCTTCGTTGAAGAAGCTGCAGCTGGATTATCTTGACCTTTACTTAATTCATCAGCCTTACGGCGATGTATATGGCGAATGGCGCGCGATGGAAGATTTGTACAAAGAAGGTAAGATACGGGCCATCGGAGTAAGCAACTTTCAGCCCGACAGGTTGATTGACCTGATTATCAATAACGAAATTGTGCCCGCCGTTAACCAGGTAGAAACCCACCCGTTTC
This sequence comes from Mucilaginibacter sp. P4_C11, assembly GCF_056402115.1. Taxonomy (NCBI): domain Bacteria; kingdom Pseudomonadati; phylum Bacteroidota; class Sphingobacteriia; order Sphingobacteriales; family Sphingobacteriaceae; genus Mucilaginibacter; species Mucilaginibacter sp. P4_C11. The sequence continues at coordinate 23,701 of NZ_JBFUIA010000054.1, forward strand.
ACCAGCAAATTGATGCGCAGCAATTCATGATTGATAACAACGTGCAGATAGAATCATGGGGGCCTTTTGCCGAAGGTAAGAATGATATGTTTAAAAATGAGCTGCTGCAAGCCATTGGCAACAAATACAATAAATCAATTGCCCAGGTAGTACTGCGCTGGTTAACCCAAAGGGGTGTTGTTGCTATTCCTAAATCAGTACGCAAAGAGCGCATGGCCGAAAACCTGGATAGCCTTGGTTTCGAGCTTACACCTAATGAAATGGATAAAATTAAAACATTGGATACCAATGCCAGCAGTTTTTTTGATCACCGCGATCCGAAAATGGTGAAATGGCTGGGAGAGCGAAAATTGAATAACTAAAATTTAAACCTATGAAAATTCAACGTATTGGCTCCAAACCGTCGGCAAAAGGGCCTGCCGAATATTTTACCGGTACTGTACGAATTGATCCATTGAATGAACCACCTGCACCTGCCCGTGTAGCAATGGCGCTGGTAACATTTGAGCCGGGAGCACGTACTGCCTGGCATACGCATCCGTTTGGCCAAACACTTATTGTTACCGCGGGAGCGGGTTGGGTACAGCGGGAGGGCGGCGTTAAAGAAAATATCTTTCCGGGCGATGTGATTTATTTTGAACCGGACGAAAAACACTGGCATGGCGCAACTGCCGCCACCGCCATGAGTCATATTGCTGTACAGGAAAAGGAGAATGGTTCACCGGTAGATTGGCTGGAGCAGGTTACTGACGACGACTACAATGGCTAAACAAAACTGAACATGAGAAAGAGGCAATTAGGAGATAGCGGGTTGGAAGTATCAGCCCTTGGATTGGGTTGCATGGGCCTGAGCTTTGGCTACGGCCCGGCAACAGAAAAACAAGAAGCAATTAGATTAATACGCGCCGCGTTTGAACGCGGTGTTACTTTTTTTGATACTGCAGAGGCTTACGGGCCTTTTACTAATGAAGAATTGTTGGGCGAGGCCCTGGAGCCTTTTCGCGACCAGGTGGTTATTGCCACCAAATTTGGCTTTAAGGACGGCAAACCGCTCCATGGTTTGGACAGCCGGCCGGAGCGTATCCGTGCGGTTGCTGAAGCCGCATTGATACGTTTGAGAACAGACCATATCGACCTGTTTTATCAACATCGCGTTGATCCAAATGTGCCGATAGAGGATGTTGCCGGTACGGTTAAAGATTTGATTGCCGAAGGCAAGGTTAAACATTTTGGTTTATCAGAAGCAGGTGCCGGTTCTATCCGCAAAGCGCATGCAGTACAACCGGTGGCTGCCCTGCAAAGTGAATATTCGCTTTGGTGGCGCGAACCTGAGCAAGATATATTGCCTGTACTGGAGGAACTGGGCATAGGTTTCGTACCCTTCAGCCCGCTGGGTAAAGGGTTTTTAACCGGTGCAATTAACGGGAGTACGACATTTGATAAGAGCGATTACAGGAACACGGTTCCTCGTTTTTCTGAAGAAAACCGGAAAGCGAACCAGGCGTTAGTTGATGTACTTGGCCATATTGCCGAAGACAAAAAGGCAACGCCTGCCCAAATTGCGTTGGCTTGGTTGCTTTCGCAGAAGCCCTGGATAGTTCCTATCCCGGGTACCACAAAAATACACCGTTTGGAAGAAAATTTGGGCGCTGCTGATATTCAGCTATCCGCCAAAGATCTCCTTGAGATTGGCAATAGCCTGTCGCAAATCGAAGTGCATGGGCATCGCTATTCCGAACAGGGACAACAAATGGTAAACCGTTAAACCGGTGCCGGGTACAACAGCATAAACTAATTTCTTAATACATACAACCAAATATTAAAAACCCAAATCATGAAAGTAACCATTATCGCACTATTTCTGTGTATTGCCTGTGTGCAGCTTGCTAACGCCCAGGCCAAATTGCCTAATGCGGCATCAACAACCACAACCAGAGACGAACAGGAACTACTTGGCCTATCCAAAACGAAATGGACATGGATGGCCGATAAGAATGTAGATGCATTAACCGGATTGTTTGCCGAGAACTGTGTATTTGTACACATGGGCGGAAGCTGGGGTAAAACCCAGGAACTGAATACCATTAAGGGTGGCTTCATCTGGTATAAACAAGCCGAAGTTTACGGGGCATCGGTAAATGTTTTTGGTAATACGGCCATCCTGTTAAACGATATCGATTTGCTGGCGGTAGTAGGTGGTAACGAAGTTGTGCATGCGTTTATGGTAACCGAGGTATACATTAAAGAAAACGGGAAATGGAAAATGGGTTCGCTTACTTTTTCAACATTGATAAGGCCTGTTAAAATGAAAACCAACCTAGCACAACCGGCACAGCCACAACACTAACTTAATCTGCAATATATGAATCGTTGTGATCTCCTAAAAACCGGTTTAACAAGCGGAAGAGACACAACAACAAGGTTGGTGATCCGTATAACAGCCAACATAAAAGCGAGCCGGACTTTTGTATTGAGATAACTAACATCAACAAAGATATATTTATGAAGAATGTGATTGTAGTAATTGGCGCAGGTGCCATCGGTCAGGCTATTGCACGCAGAGTAAGTGCCGGAAAGCATATTTTACTGGCCGACCTGAAACAAGATAATGCCGACGCTGCCGCCAAAGTGTTGGGCGAGGCCGGTTTTGAAGTAAGCACTACAATGGTTGATATTTCGTCCCGTACGTCTATACAGGCATTGGTTGAAAAGGCAACGTCAATCGGCAGTATAACCCGGTTGATACAAGCTGCAGGTGTATCGCCTTCGCAGGCATCGCCTTCAACTATATTACATGTCGATCTTTATGGCAATGCTGTTGTACTGGAAGAGTTTGGCAAAGTGATTGCGAACGGTGGATCTGGTGTAGTTATCGCGTCCCAGTCGGGCTACCGCTTGCCGGCATTAACCCCCGAACAGGATAAAGCTTTGGCAACCACACCTGCCGAAGAATTGCTGGGTCTGGATTTTTTACAGCCCGGCCAGGTAAAAGATTCATTGCATGCCTATCAATTATCCAAGCGGGGAAATTCACTGCGTGTAATGGCCGAAGCTGTGAATTGGGGCAAACGCGGAGCGCGGATAAACGCGATCAGCCCTGGAATTATCATTACGCCGCTGGCTAAGGACGAACTAAGCGGTCCCCGCGGCGAAGGTTATCGCAAAATGATCAATATTTCTGCTGTCGGAAGAGCCGGTACGCCGGACGAAGTTGGAAACTTAGGTGCTTTGCTTATGGGGCAGGACGGCGCTTTCATTACCGGCAGCGACTTTTTGATGGACGGCGGTGTAACGGCTGCTTACTGGTATGGCGACCTTGCCCCCAAACAATGATATAAGCGTTAATCATGTGATAAAGGAAAGCGGCTGTATCATATAATGATGCAGCCGCTTTATCATAAGTATTGCCAACATAAAAGTAAGGCCGAACGAATCAATAATAATCTCGTCCGGCCAACTGCCTGAGGCCATGAAATATCAGGATTTCAACGGTCCAACGTGCCGGTAGGTGTTTACGAGCAACCCTGTGGGCGTGGCTTTCGAGTCGACAAATACGAGTTCCCGGGCGTTGATACTGTCCGCTAATAAGCGTTTACCACGGCCAAGCAAAACCGGGTAAGTAATGAGCACAACCTCGTCGGCCAGTCCCTGGTCAAGCAATACAGACGTTAGGGTCGAACTTCCCACAACAATCAGGTCGGGACCGTCAGTTTGCCGGAGGTCTCGAACCGCTTTTATAACGTCATCGCCCAAATGCTTCACCGGTCCCCATTCCAGGCTGCCGGGCCTGTGGGTTGCAATGTATTTTGTTGCAGCGTTTATGGCGTTTGCCATCGGGAAATCTCCGGCATTGGGCCAAAAGCTGCTAAATATGTCGTAAGTGTGGCAGCCAAGCAGCAGGTCGAAGTTTGGCCCGTATGCTTCAAGTAGCATTGCCGCCCCGGCAGGGCTTCGGTAGGGCGTAGTCCATGCGCCGTAGGTGTAATCTCCGTCGTGTTCAATCACGCCATCCAGCGAGATATGTTCAAAAATCCTGATTTTTCTCATTTTGTTTATAATTAGTTCATAGATAAATTTGATATTAAAAATGCATGGCTATCACAATTTCCTCGAGACCGTCATTGCGGGTATCTATCAGGTAAAGCCCAAAAAATCGTTATGACGTGCATCGGATATAGTTAAACGAATGCACTAAACTACCGTCATTGCGAGGTACGAAGCAATCCCCAACTATGTGGGACTTAGCATGTAGGTGATTGCTTCGTGCCTCGATTTCTATGATCTATGCAACTAATTTAAGATAATTTTTTTCATACTTTCTGTTTTGGTTAACACAGGAGAAGATGCGCTGCACAAGTTTATTCCTGACCGCATTAATTACGCTCATTTTGTTCTTTTTTTCGACGTTGACTTTTCGTTCGTAGTAAAGCCTTAGTTCATCATTATACTGAATCGCCACCAGTGCAGCCATATGC
>NZ_JBFUIA010000055.1:0-27178 GCF_056402115.1 Mucilaginibacter sp. P4_C11
GAGCCGAGCCATTGGGCTATCGAAAACAACCTTCACTGGACGCTTGATATGGTTTTCAAAGAGGACAATTCGCTCAAAAAGAAAGGGAACTCGGCTTTGAATTACAATATCATTGCAAAAATGGCCTTAAATATCATCGAACGGGAAACTGAATCTAAAAGCAGTAAACCACAAAAAAGAAAACGGGCAGCCTTGGACGATGAGTTTAGAAGCAAGTTACTCGCAGGTTAAAAAAGTTAAAAGCGATTTCCCTGTTCATAATGCTCATACACTAAGATAAGCAAAACCAATTGATTATATTTAATGGACAAAATACTGCCCAATGAAGAAAACGATGCCTTTTGACTTCCTGCTGGATTATCTGCCCGCTGGTGTGATTGTTAAGCCTGCTGTGGGGATGTTTTATCTCTATTTCGACGGAAAGATCGTACTGATCTTCCGGGAGACCGAAAAAAATCCGCAGCATAACGGCATCTGGGTATGCACAAAACGGGATGATCACGCCAGTTTGAAGGCGGAAATTCCGGCGATTACCAATTTTTCTTTTGATGAGGGCGAGTCATTTGACACAGCCTGGTTGCTGCTCAGTAACAGCCATGATGATTTTGAAAGTGCCGCCATTCAACTTTGTGAACTGGTATCGCGCAAAGACAAAAGGATAGGCAAAGTGACGCCTAAGAGCGTGGCTTTATTTAAAGGCTTTTAAGCACCGTTTTTTTGTTGCGCCCCGTTGTTGGGGCTATGTTTGTTGGTTATAAAGGTAAACTGGCGGATGCTTTAAATTTAGCCGGCCGCCAGTTATTATAGTTGCCTCATGCCAGGCTCATGCCACCATCCATAACAACCTCGGCCCCGGTGATGAACTTTGCTGCGTCGCCCGAGAAATAGGCGACCATTTTGGCCACATCCTCGGGCTGGCCCATTTTCTTTAATGGAATGCGTTCAATCATCCAGTTGTCCAGGTTTTTTCGCGTGGTTTCATCCAGTCCAATTTTATTGAGTATCTCTGTTTGAGTAGGGCCCGGGCTAACGGCGTTTACGCGGATACCACGGGGAGCCAGTTCAAGTGCGGCAATGCGCATGACCGAATTGAGTGCGGCTTTGCCCGAAGAATAAATAGATGAATGCACCCCATTCATGCTGGCCGTATTGGAGGAAAGGAACACCACCGATGCACCATCGTTTAACAACGGTATAAATTTGCTGAGCGTAAAATACGCACCTTTGAAATTAATATTGATAATGCTGTCAAAAAGGGTTTCGGTGGCCTGTTCGATGGGCGCGGTACCTGCAATGCCGGCATTGATGAACAGGATATCAATTTTGCCGAATTGTGTTTCGATCTTTTTTGCCAGGTCTTCAGTCTGTATTATACTTGATTGATCAGCGATAAAACCCGTTACGCCGAGTTCGTTTGCAGCCTGATTTACGGCTTCCTGCCTTCGTCCTGTTATGATTACTGTGGCACCCTGCGCTTTCATTTCCTTAGCGGTGGCATAGCCTATACCGCTGTTACCGCCGGTTATAACGGCTATTTTTTCTTTTAAAGTTTTCATGATACAAATTTATGGCGAAAATGGTATAACTTTGTTACCAGTATCACAGAGTATACCAGTATGGGAGTAGCAGAAAAAGCGGCTGAAGTTTTATCCACACCGCGTAACCAACAAGAGGAAGTAAGGGCTTTACAGGACACAATTTATGTAATTGGCGGCAAATGGAAGCTGCCCATCATTAATTCGCTTTGCAACGGCAATAAGCGTTTCCGCGATATTGAGCGGAGTATACCCGGTATTACAACGCGTATGTTATCCCGCGAACTTAAAGAAATGGAGGCTAACCAGTTGCTTAAACGCACCGTAACGCCAGATACCCCCGTACTGGTGGAATATACCGTGACGGACTATTGCCGGAGCTTTGGCGACATTATCCTCGAGATGATCAAGTGGGGTAAACAACATCGCGAGAAGATCAGGTCAGCCGAATAATACAGTTGATGCCTGTTTCTTCAGCAAACCAGGCGTCGTGCGATATCAGGATCAGTGTCCCACCAAAATCTTTTACCGTTCTGGTCAACATTTCCAGGCTTTGCAGGTCAAGGTTATTGGTGGGTTCATCCAGGATGAGTATATCGGGGGCAGTATGGCGGAGTGACAGGCAACAAAGGGCCAGTTTCAATTTCTCGCCGCCGCTTAAGGCTGCGCATTTCAGGTTCCAGCTTTCGGCAGGAAACCGGGCGTAAACTAACAGCGACCGCAGTTCGTGCCCAGGTAACAAGCGGCTATTGCATTGTTGCGCCTGTTCAAAAACACTTAATTTTTCATCAATCAGGGTATACTGCTGGTCAAGATATGCGTAGCTAAAAGCGGCGCAGCTAATTTGTCCTGCGGTTGGTTGTAATTGCCCCATTAACATTTTGAGCAGGGTGGTTTTTCCGGAACCATTGGCCCCGGTAACCTGCACACGGTCGCCCGAGCGGACCTGGAATGTTAAGGGCTGCCACAAGGGGATTTCGCTGTACCCGAACCTTATTTCCCGGGCATCAATCAGTATTTTGCCGGTGTGCAGGCCTGAGCTTTTGAGCATGATAGAAGGAGGCTGATATGTTTGAAGGCTGGATCTTTGTTCGCTGAGCTTTGCAGCAACCTTGCTTATCTTTTCATCCTGAACGCCGCTTATCCTCGCGCTGCTTTGTTGTGCCTGGGCTTTGCGCCGACCGGCCAGGATTCGGGGTAACGAGCCGCTATTGCCCTGTGCTTTGCCGCGGGCTTCCTGTTGCTGCCGTTGTTCTGTTAGTTCCCGGGCTTTTGCTTTGGCCTGTTTAAGGATTTTAGTTTGTTCATGAACGCGGGCCTGCAGGGCATAAATGTCCTGCCGTTTTTGGCTTTCATAAAAATCATAGTTACCGCCAAAGCGCTCCAGGCCAACGGCACTTAATTCAATAGTCTCGGGCAATAAATTTAGCAAGGTGCGGTCATGGCTTATTGCAAGGATAGTGGCCTTACTGGTTTGTATTAGATGGTAAAGTTGCTCCCTGCTTTGTGTATCAAGATGATTGCTGGGCTCGTCCAACAAAATAATGCCCGGCTGATGCAATGTAATACCTGCCAACATCACTTTGGCCTTTTCCCCGCCGCTAAGTGTGCTCATGGGGTGCTGCGGGTCAAGATAGTGCAGTTGCCAGTGCGCCAGGCTTGCCAGTACGTTTTCTTCAATTTCCCAATCGTCCTGCAAATCAATGAAATGATTCTGGTGGGCATCGCCGTTCAGGATGGCCCGAAAGGCGGTGAGCTTTTTGCCAACCTGTAAAGCTTCGGCAATGGTTTGCCCGGTATTACCCATTTGCTGCGGAACATACCAAAAAGGTTCGGAAAGAGAAAGCATTCCGCCGGTGGCAAGCAATTGTCCGGCAAGCAATTGTAATAGCGTTGATTTCCCGGCGCCGTTAAAACCTACAAGCGCGGCTTTTTCGCCCTTAGCTATGGCAAGGTTTATATTTTCAAAAAGGGTTTCCCTGTCGGGATGGATATATGTGAGTGAACGGATGAGGATACTCATAATAACAAAGTAAAAGCATTGAAAAATCGGTGACCAAAAACTACCGCGGGCTGCGGATTGTATGATGGCACATGACCATCGGTTTTACTTTGTTATTCTCATTGGAGTAATATTCGTGAACGGATGTGCAAATATAGAGTTTTCTGAAATATGGCAAAATAGTTAGTCCAACGCCCCAGGGCAAACGCATCTAAATAGTTAACGGCGATAAGCTGTTATTTGATAATAGCTAACAGAATAAACTTATAGCGTCGATACCTTGTTTTTATTGGCTGATCGTGGTCAAATGACCCAGGCATGAAAGGGACATGTATTGGCCAACAAAAGGCACAAATATTGGATGCGCCTAAATTGCGCGATCAGTTTAGTGTTAACCATGATAAAATATAAAGCATTGATTGTTAAATATTTATAAAAAATATGCCCGAAATGTGTTAAGTTATGTTAACCCAATTAGATGCGTTTACTGACCCAATGTCTTATTCAGCAGGACCATCACTTTTTAAACTGCCGTGTAATCAGGAACGCAGTACCGGCCCGCTTCAATAATGTCGCCAACCTGCGGCACCTGTTTCATCATGAACGGGCAATACGCCTGTTTACCACGAAGCTTGCCAATGCCAAAATTGCTAACAGCAGGATGGCCCACACGGCTTGTTGCGCTGCTTGATTTACAAAAGCCGAAACAAAATTAGGCGTTTGTGTGGCACGCTCCAGCATCCACGCAATGGCAATTATACCCGAGATGACCGCGCCGCCAACCCGTACGTACGTATAAACTGACGTTTGGCTTAGTAAAATTAACCACGGAATGGTAATTAAAACAACAAACAGCTGCATTACCTCTATCCCTAAATTAAAGCCTAAAATACTTAGCGCCATAGTACCTGCGCCCAGGTTAAGGTTAGCTAATATGGATGCAAACGCTAAGCCGTGTATCAAGCCAAAACCCGCCGCTACAAACATTTCTCTCCCCGGAAAAATGGGTTTTATGGCATGAACCGCAGAAACTAAAATGGAAAATGCAATCAATATTTCTACAGGCTGCGCAGGCAGTTTTAACCAGCCTAAGGCGCCAATGAGCAAGGTAAGAGAGTGGCCAATTGTAAACGACGTAACAATTTTCAATAACCTCAGGATACTGTATTTTGTGCCGCCAAACTTGCCCCATTGCTTGTTTTTTGTCAACAATGCTGCAGGTAACAGCAAAACTATCAAAAACAGCAAATGATCGGTCCCTTCTTTAATATGCTGCATACCTAAGGCGAACATGCTTTTGAAACCCTTAAACCAGCTTCCCTGTTGCAAATTTATTTCCAATGGGTATATCACATTATCTTTGGTATTCCAGCTGATAACCATGGCATCAGCCGAGGGAGCATTTAAGTTTCCGGTCTCCCAATCGCTGCGGATGGAGATAAGGGCTGCATGGTTTACAACCTGGTGCATGATCACATCATAATCGAGCATAAATTTCCGGGTACTTTCGCCGGGTTGCGGGACGATAACCACGTTGGCAACTACTTCCCAATAATCGATGCCATTTTCAATGTATCTCCCTTTATTCATCCTCAAAGCTACTATTTCAACATTCCAGGGAGCTGTCTTCTTCAAATAAGCGTGTACATGCGCTTTGAGGTATTCTGTTAGCTGGGTCCCGAATTTATCAATAAGCGTTTCGGGGTTTTTAGATATGTTGTTGCCAAAAGCAAGTTCCAGTTCTGATAAGGGCATTTGGAGTTCCAGGGCAACCCTGTTCGGGCTTACATCTAAAAAAACAAGCGTATTGGGCGTTTGATGAGCACTTGAAATGGTTGGCCTTAATGCTGTAACAGCAAAAACGGATACAAAAATAAACAGCCGCCAACTGTTTTTATGGCGACTGTTTATCGAAAAGATGTTTTGCATAATTTCTATGATTCTTGTTATAAACCTATGTAATCACGGGTATGGTCTCTCATCACAGTGTGGTAGTGAATTCCCGAAAGCACAACACCTGTCTGGCAAATAAACTCTATCCAAACACTTGGCCCGTCTATCCTCACATAATCGGTATTTGTTGTTAAAAATGAACTGGCGGTACCGGCAACAGCAGATGTATTGCTGGCATAGGTAACGTAAGTACTTGCAAGCTCATTTTGATAAATAGTTGTAAATGCGGCGGCAGCAGTAGCATCCACGTCGTTGATCCATGGCATCATGGCTGCCAGTACTTTTGCCTGCGCAGCAGTGCTAAGCGTGCTAACTTTAATTCCCTGTTTAGTGGTTGGGAAAGTGTTAGTAGTAGAGCCAGGTACCATCAGGCAGTCTGAAAAAGTACTGGATATTTTTGCCGAAGCCAGTTCGGTACTGGTGAAAGAACCAAGCATATCCTGCATTGCGGTATGTTCAGACTCCAGCGGGCCGCTATAAGTAGTTCCGCTTAACGTAAATGAACCTTTAGGCTCTACTCCCTGGTGCAAAGGTGTAATACTGGTAACAACACCTGCGTCATAAGTAATATTTTGCGCATAGTGGTGCCCGCCAATCTGTAGCATCCATTTTCCTGTTGTACTTGGGGTGCCCAAAAATGCAATAATATAATTGCCCGAAGAATAGCCGGAAGCGGTTTGGCCCAGGTAATCATCGGCGGCCATAATTTGTGTAAACTCGTCATAACCTTCGCCGGTTGTTGTTCCGAAAGCTGCCGCTGCAACCGCTTTAGCTGCTGCTAATTGTGTGCTGCTTAAGCTGCTAAATGCCAATCCGTTTCTGCATGAAACCCCGCATGGCAGGTTCGACCATCTTTTTGCATTGGTCAGGTTAAGCGTAAGTACAACAGATGATTGCTGCGACGTGCTAAGCGATGCTAAAAAAGCGTTGGCTAAGCATACTACTTTTGATGCAATGGTGTTTGAGGTAGAGCAACCCGTTGTTGATGTACTTGCGGCGTCTACCGCAACGGTGAAACTACAGGTTTGCCCGCCAAAGGTAATTGAAAAAGACGCAGTACCTGTTGATGTTGGTGTACCGGCAATGGCATATGTGATGTTACCCGCCCCGCTGGCCAGTGTTCCCGCGGCTAAAGTGGCCGTTAGGCCGGTAACACCGGTTGAAGAGATTGCGCTACCGGCGGTATAAGCGGCACCATTGCCGCCAGTATACGGTATAGTGGCGCTACCGCTAAATACGGTATTAACGGTTGCAGTTGATGACACTACTGCCGAACCACAGGTTAAAGCCGAAACTGAAGCCGTTGTGGTTGTGGTGGTAGTTGTTGTAGTTCCATCAGTTGAGCTGCTTTTTTTACAAGCTACCAGGATGCAGACCGTCAGTAGCAAGCCTGACCCTACAGAAAGTATTAACTTTTTCATGATTTAATTAATTTAATATTTTGTTATCGTTTACTTGTCCGAAAGTATTGCCAATATTTTGGGGACGATAGATGTTATCGATAAACGGGGCTATTGTGGTGATGAAAGGGAGGTAACCGGCGATGTTTGATATAAAATATACAACAAGGGATTTGTTTAATCTGAAAAAATAAGCCCGGGAATTGGAGCTGCAACGATAGTTTGGTTAACCAAAAAAGTAAGCATTAAGTAATAACTAATACTTATGTTTTACGGCCCCGTGGTGTTTAAATATGAACAGATAGCTCATTTTTGCTTGTTTTTAACGGCGATACGCTAAATATACCCCCTGTATTTGGCCTGATAACCGCCTTTTTCTTCTTTTTTTTCGGGCGATTTTTATAAAATCTTCAATCGGTAACCATTACCAACCCATTTGCTTCTCTGGCTAAATCACAGGGGCTATTGGAAGTTAGGTGTGGATTGGTTCGACGCGAAGATTTGTGCCGACGGCAGGTATACGTCGGGAGTTTCAACTATTTATATTTAATGAAAAAAAGAATTATCACCCTGTTTTTATTGTTGTTGTGTATTGGTAACCTTGCAAAAGCCCAACTTATAACCTATAACGCTCCTGACGGGGCAGCTTTAACAACCGATTTTACTGTTAGAATAAGGCAAAATGGAAAAGATTGGAAAACGGTGCCTACCTATATGGCCAAGGTTACTAACGTTGTTAATACAAAAAGCGAATATCAGCTTAGTTCTTTTGCTTATTTTGATTTTTCTGGTGTAGTGGAGGTTGCCGTTGCTTATAACAGAGGCACTGTTAAACAAGCCCGGGTAAGGCCGTTGAGTTTTGGCATAACACCGAAATTACAATCAAACGAAGTCAGTTTTTTTTTGGATAGACCCCGGAATCTTTCCATAGAGATAAACGGAGATATATTTCATAACCTGCAGCTGTTTGCCAATCCACTTGAAACTTTCCACCCATCATGGGCCGATGCCAGTGTAACCTATTTTGGCCCTGGGATACACAGGGTAGGGGTTTTAAAAGCCCGGTCGAACCAAACTATCTATTTAGCAGGTGGTGCCATTGTACAAGGGCAGATTCTTGTTGATAAGGTAGAGAACGTACGTATCCTTGGTCGTGGAATTTTGACTCAATTGCCTCTTATACAAAAAGCAGGCATTAAGAAAACCAGCCCCTCCGCTATACCCGGTTCCCGTAACGACCAGTTAACCATCACGTTTTCAAAAAACGTTGAAGTAAGCGGGATCATCGTTTTACCACATAAGTACAGTGTGCTTATCGGCCAGTCGGCAGGGGTGAAGATCAGTAATTTTAGGTCGTTTAGCTTTGAAGGAAACGCCGATGGTATTGATGTTTTCTGCAGTTTGGATGTTGCCATCAGCGATATCTTTATGAGAAATTCAGACGATTGTATTGCCATTTATGGCCACAGGTGGAATTATTATGGCAACACCAAAAATATAACTGTTGCCAACGCCACGCTTTGGGCAGATGTTGCCCACCCTATATTAATTGGTACCCACGGCGATACCAACAACCCTGATACGCTTGAAAATATGACTTTTAAAAATATAGACATACTGGAGCAGCACGAGCATCAAATTGATTACCAGGGTTGCATCGCGCTGAACGCGGGCGACAGTAACCTGCTGAATCAAATTAGCTTTGAAGATATCAGGGTGGAAGATTTCAGAGAGGGGCAGCTTGTTAATATCAGGGTAATGTTTAATCACTACTACAATACTTCGCCGGGCAGAGGAATACAAAATGTTTATTTTAAAGATATTGATTTCAAGGGTCGCCATTCCAATATCTCGGTAATTGCCGGGTATGATAATGACCGCAGTATAAAAAATGTTGTATTTGAAAATTTAAGGATTAACGGTATTGGCATTGCCGATGATATGCCCGGAAAGCCGCCCTATTATAAAACGGCAGATATGGCCAATATTCTCATTGGCGAACATATCGATGGTGTAAGGTTTATTTCGGCAAAAAAATAAATAGCCCTGTTTAATCATCATCACCTTTGTCGGCTTTGCCGGTTAATTTTACGGGGTAGGTTTTTTTACCTTTTGCTGCGTACCATAAAATGCGGTTCAGCATATCGTCGTTGCCGCCATCAATGTGGTCAAACTCTGGCTTTGATGATGCTTTGGCAAAATACAAAGCCTGCCCTTTAAGCGCGGCAAGTTTTGGGTTGATACTATTAAGTGGGATGCGGTTTGGCACAGCGCTGTAAGCGTAGGCGGTTGGCCTATCGCTAAAGCAACTGAACATGGGCAAGGCGGTTGCATCAATAATATTCATCGGTGGTATGCCCAATATTTGCTCTATTGACCGCACAACGCAAGTTTGGTTATAGTTGGTTGATACCGTTTTTTGCAACTGGCTGTACGGACTAACCACAAAGCCTGTTGTGCGGTAAGCAGATACGTGGTCCCAACCGGCTTGCGAGTCATCCTCGGTAACAAATATTACGGTGTTTTTCCAGAAACGGCTTTTGGATACGGCTTCAATGATACGGCCAAGTGCAAGGTCGTTATCGGCCACCATAGCTTCCGGTTTAGGAAGGCCTGGCCGGGTACCTTGCGTATGATCTGTTGATAGGGCCATTACCATCAGCTCTGGCAATTCATCGCCGGGCTGGTTCTCATAGCCTTTTAATTCGCTGATAAAAGCAGAGGCCCGTATCTGGTCGGTTATTTTTAACTCGTCCGATCCGGGGTAGTTTTGCGATAGCATCGGCCTCACCCTTGATACGGTACTGGTGTTATAAAATTTAAGCGGGATGCCGGCTTTGTAGTTATTGTACATATCCGTCCAGCTTAATTTTTCGTCATAATGGGGTGCCGATGCCTCGCCGTAAATCCTTACTTTTTTACCGTGATCGGCGGCGTTGTTCCATATAAAACCTTTCTTGTCGTACACCAGGGCGTCTTCCTGCACATGCGGGTAGCTGCGGAACCAGGCGCGTACGTTTTTCTCCACGTAGTCGGTAACCATGGCGGCATCAGTCCATTGGTGCCCTTCGGCCGAGCATTTGCCCGATGCATAATAGTTATCAAGCAACACAAAATCTTTGGCCAGCTTATGCTGATTAGGGGTGATGCTATCGCCATAAATACATAATGAGGGCATTCCTTTACCTTGGGGCATATCGCCTAAAACCTGGTCGTAAGTGCGGTTTTCTTTGATGATGTATAATACGTGCTTAAATACCGATGGTTCGCCAATACGATCAGGCATTGGTTTTGGGGTGATGTTTTTACGCGGTATCAGTTGTGCTATATCCTGCCTGAAGGTAAGATTAAGCGTTTTTACGCGATTGGTATATGTTTTTAATAACTCATCATCCGGCAACGGGATGATAGATACCGTAGCCTTTTCGTGGTGCGAGTTATAAGCAGTAACGTCATCAGGTACCAGCGGCCCGGCTTTAAACTCTTTGGTACTTACCCGCGATCCTTCGCCTTCCAGGTTGGTTACAAAAAGGGTGTTATCCACAACCAGTAAGCCGCCGGGATACGCCTCGGTAGGTATAAAGCCTTTAACAACTGTTTCGCCCTTGCCGCCCGCCGATGAAACTGACCCAAGCTGAACTATCGCCACCGCATTATCAAGCCCGTTGGCAACGTACAATGTGTTACCATCGTTACTGAGCGCAAGTGCGTTTGGCGAATCGCCGATGTAGCCGTTTTTATCCTGCATCAACCTTACCGGGACGGTTTCAATCACCTTAAAAGTTGCAGCGTTTATTACGGATACGTTATCGCTGTTGGCATTGGCAACATATAAAAAACGGTTGCTTTTATCGGCTATGATAACATTTGGGTGCAGGCCAACGGAAATTTCTTTCAGCGCATTGCCGCTTGCAATATCAAATACCTGTACGCTCCCGGAACTTGTAGCGCCGGTTTTGGGGTCGATGTAAGTTTTGCCATAAGGTACGCCCGCGGTTTCCATGCGGGTAGTATCAGTTGGTTCGGTTCCGCCCCAGTTGGTGATGAAAAGGCGCTGCCCAACAAGAGCAAGGCCATAGGGCGCTACCCCGGTTGGTTTAGTATAAATAGTTTGTTGGGTGCCCAGGTTAATTTTTACAAGTTGGTTGTTGCCGTTCAAAGCCACATATAAATAATCGGTACCCGCTTCGGTATTGATTAATAATTCATTGGGTAACGCCAATGGTGATGGCGCAGCGGGCTTAAATTCAAATGCGTTTTTGATGCTGATATCCTGCCCGTTCCATAGGGCTTGCATTACAAATGATTTATGCGAATCGCCATTGGCTGCGCTCCAAAAAATCTGAGTTTCTGTGCCACTTTTCTGAACCTTTAAGCCCGAGTAAGTGCTCATCAGGCCATTGTACCGTTTATCCTTGTTATAAGTCCATTGTGCTACGACCTTACTGCCAACCGAATCAATGAGGGTAATGCCGTACCGGTCTTCAACAGCTAAAACCGAGGTTCCAGGGATCAGTTTGATATCAAGACTATGGTTTTCAAAATTGGGATCGCCAAAGCGCACCACTTTGCCGGCCGGGTCAATCAGCCGGTTATATGGCATCATTACAGGCAATATCTTATTGTTTAACGTGCTGTCGTCATAGGTGCTGTGCATATTGGTTTGTTCCTGGTTGCCCACGGTGCCATCGGTTATAACCGAATGACAGGCAGAAACCAACGCACTCAATAAAACACAAAAAGATAATGTAGATATTTTCATAGTAAAAGATGTTCTGGATGATGGAGGCCTTTCGGCGCTGAAAGTTTTGATATATAATATGCTTCCGAGGCATATGATGGAGTTGTTGTCTTATCGTTGCGCTTTCTGTTTCCAAACAAATTGCTCATATTTATGCAAGATACTTCCATTTTGCCATGAAAAACTGTGTATTCCTGTTTACGTGTTTAATTGTGTTGTGCGCTTGCTCGCATAAAAAGCAACCTTCGGCAGAAACGAAACATGCTGTTAAGGCTAATAAGCCGGCTAAAACTTCAATCATCAATAAGCCGCAATATACAAACCCGTTGTTTAATCAGTATGTGGTATTTATTAAATCTTTAAATTTTACCGATCCTGAAAATGCAACAACGGCTGCAGGGAGATATGTAGAACTATTCAAAGGGCAAGCCCCTGCCGCCTGCGATACTGCTTTTTTGATTTTTAGCGCATACTACGATAAATTGGATAAAACCCTTGATGATATTCATTATGACCGTACCGACCGAAGCGACACTATACTCATGCGTAAAGTTAAGCCAGGTAAACTGCCGGCAAAAGTTGCAAAATACCTGAGGCACTTAAACGATAACGGTTTTACGATTATTATGGAAGAAGGCGACACCTATGTGGGGCAAGACCGGGATTTTATCAGTAAATGGTTTTATGAATCCGTGTCGCCGGTGATGAAGGCCTACCTTGAGCAATTGAATAAGGAGAATAAGGCTGTTTATATGGAAGATGCGTCGATAATTATAAGTGCAAAGCAGCTGGTAGATAGGGAAATATGGTGGGAGCAGTTTGTTAAAGAAAATTCTGGTTTTATAAGTATTACCGATGCTTCGGTTAACCAGAAAAGCTATTTACAGGCGCTGCTCCAGGGAACCGATAACACCTGGGTTATGGATGACCAGAACCGCCTGAGCGATTATTTTAAAGAAGCCTACAACTACCTGTTGGATAAATACCCCTCATCTGCCGCTGCCAAACTCGTAGCGCCTTACTATGCCTTTTTAAAGGAGGGACATAGGTACCGGGCCGATAGTTTGATGAATGTTTATAAGAAGGAAGGGGTAACAGGGTGATTTTTTACTTCACCAGTAATTTTTCAAATGCAGTAGTATCGCCTTTAAAAATACTCATATCAACCCTTTGGCTAATGCCATTGATGTGGGCCCTGTCCGAGTGTTGCCAAAACTGCCAGTTGGTATTGCTACTCACCTTTAACTGGGGTTGGTAATAGTGGGCAATCCACAGCGGGTACTCGTCAAAATAACCTTGCAGGTAATCCTGGTAAAAGCTCAGGTTGGTGTAAATAATGGGTTTTGCACCCGTTTTGGTTTCTATTTGGTGGATGAACAGCTTAAGCTGAGTACGCATTTTTTCGGGCGTAGTGCGGTATAACTTCTCTACGTCGACAACCATCGGCAGGTCGCCTTTTTCAATTTTTACCGTTTGCAGCATGAATTTAGCCTGCCATAAGCCGCTTTTTTGGGGCAGAAAGAAATGATATGCACCGCAAATAAGGCCGGCCTTCGGGGCCTCGCGCCAGTTGCGCTGAAAATAGGGATCGGTCATTAAAACGCCTTCGGTTGCCTTAATAAAAGCGAACTTAATGTGTACGCCATCCTCGTTCATCTGCTTTACCTTTTGCCAGTTTATTTTGCCCTGGTACGATGATACATCAATGCCATGTACCGTATAATTGGCCGGTATGCGTACGCCAAAACTTTTGTAGGTACGGTAATTGGTGGTTTCGCCGGCATCCAGTATCCATCGCCAGGTTGCAGTTGCCGTTTTTAAAACGTAGCCATAATAAAAGGGCGAAAGCACTATAAGTAGTAAGCCAATAGCGGCAAATATCCATCCTGTAGGAACTGTGGAAGGTGTTTTTTTCTTCGCTGCAGGTTTCCGTTTTACCGGAACTGTGGTTTTGGCAGGTGTTTTTTTAACAGGTGGTGGCACAAGGCAAAATTACTAAAATGCGCCCGCATATTGCCCGGTAAATAAATAGCTAAATAATATTAAGCGGATTATTTTTAAAATAGGCTATTTTATATTGAAACATTTCGGCCATTTTACCTGCACGCCATTTGGCTTCATCGGCCTTTTCGCCGGCAAAAAGGCTGTCAACTGTAGCTGTAAATAAATTTAGCCATTCTGTAAAATGCTTTTCGTCAATAGGTAAGCGCGCATGTGGCGGAAACGGGGCGCCATTATAGGTATGTTCCTGCAATAGCAGGGTTTGCCAAAAGGTATACATCTTTTCCAGGTGTGGCGACCAGCCATCGCCTAAGCGCTCGTTAAAAACGGGAGCCAGTAAAACGTCTTCGCCAACTTTATTATAAAAGGTATCAACCAACAGTTTGATATCATCTAATGAAATTATATCGTGTTTTATACCCATGGCTATACCTAATTATTCCACACCAAAGCTACCCAATGTCATATAACACCAATGTAAAAAATAGAGGTAATTCAATAAATGCCTAAAATTTCTTTATATTTGTAAGGTAAACTTACAAGTTTTCTTTATAATAAAAATGACAGATCAAAAAGATATTCAACTGGCGGCCGACCTGCGCACCGTGGTAACCAGGCTTATTAAGGTACTGCGGAAGCATTCGGTAACTGCCGATAAGTTGTCGTTAACCGAACGCTCTACGATTGCCCTGCTTGATCAGCACCAGGAATTGCTGCCTAACGAACTGGCAGCTATGGAAAAAATAACTACGCAAAGCATGTCGCAGATATTGGCCAACCTGCTGCAGCGCGGTTTAATCAAAAGGCGGATCTCGGAAACCGATAAACGTAAAGCCATCATCACCTTGTCTGATCTTGGGCGCGATATGCTACACCAGGTACGTAACGAGCGTAATGCCTGGCTTAATGATGCCATAGCCGCAACCTGTACACCTGAGGAACAGGAGTTGATAAAAAAGGCAATTGGCCCGCTAACAAAAATTGTTGATTTTGAATAAAGTCTTCGTGACAGGGATAGGGGAGTAATGAATATAAACACTTTTAATGCATTTAGAAGCCGGAATTACAGGCTTTATTTTGCCGGTCAATCCATATCGTTGGTGGGTACCTGGATGCAGAAAACCGCGGTGAGTTGGGTAATATACTCGCAAACACATTCTAAATTTTTATTGGGAGTTACTCTTTTTGCAAGTCTGTTCCCTTCGTTTTTATTTTCATTTTTGGGCGGGGTAGTTTCAGACAGGTATGATAGGTATAAGTTATTGTTGTTTACCCAGGCAGCATCAATGATGCAGGCTATTTTGCTCACGGCGCTGGTGTTTTTTGGGCGATACGTGGTTTGGGAAATTATCGCTTTAAGCGCTCTTCTGGGTATCATTAATGCTTTTGATGTGCCCGCCCGTCAATCATTGGTTTATGAGATGGTTGACGATAAAGCTGATTTACCGAATGCGCTGGCACTTAACTCATCTATGGTAAACCTGTCAAGACTGGTAGGTCCGGGTATTGCAGGCCTGGTGCTCGAGAAATTTGGCGATGTAATGTGCTTTGGCGCCAATGCCGCCAGCTTTATTGCTGTGATTGGTTCGCTGTTGTTAATGAGGCTGCCCAAATCAAAGCCGAAAGCACATACGCACAACATCTATTTTGAACTTAAAGAGGGCTTTAGTTATATCAAAAGCACACCGTCAATTAAGTTTGTGCTGGTAATGCTGGCCTTAATAAGCCTCATGGTTTTACCCTTTAATACGCTGATACCGGTTTATGCCAAAGATATTTTTAAGGGAACGGCATCAACTTTTGGGGTTATAGATAGCTTGATAGGTTTGGGCGCTTTTTCGGGCGCTATATTCCTGGCCTCAATAAAAGCAGGAGGAGATCTTAAAAAGATATTGGCTGTAAGTACACTAATTTTCGGCGGGGGGTTGGCTGTCTTTTCTCACATCCCTAATTATTACATTGCCCTTTTGTTTGCGGCCATTACAGGTTTTGGGATGATGGCCCAGATTACCATTAGCAATACACTCATTCAAACTACGGTTGATCCGGCTATGCGCGGCAGGGTTATCAGTTTTTATGCCATGGCTTTTTTTGGGATGCAGCCTCTTGGTGGCTTACTGGTAGGGGGCATTTCGCAAAAAATAGGCGTTCCGGATACGGTTTTAGGCGAAGGTCTTGTGGCGCTGCTGCTGGGTTTATTGCAACTGGCGTACCTCAGGAAAATCAGGCTCAAAAAAGCTATCGAAGTAACTTTACAACACCCCCCGGTCAATTCACTAACATCAAACTGATACACACGAATTTCACGAGTTGGATAGAATTTTACGAATTTGATAGACACGAATTGAATGGATACTAACAGCGATAATTGAAATAAATGCAGATAATATGATAACTACCATTGATAAAAATACCGCACTTGTATTAATTGATTTGCAAAAGCCCATTGTGCAAATGCCCACGGCGCACCCTATGAGCCAGGTATTGGAAAACTCGGCTAAGTTGCTTGCCGCTTTTCGCAAGGCAAAACTGCCGGTTGTAATAGTAAATGTTAACCCTGCTGGTTCGGCTGCTTTTGCCACCCGCAGGGATAGTAATCCAAACGCAGGATCAGTACCTGGTTCCGATTTTTTGGATATCGTGCCCGAAATTAAAGTAGAGGACGGCGACATTAGGATAACCAAAAAAACATGGGGCGCTTTTTACCAAACCGCCCTGCATGACGAATTACAAAAACATGGCGTTACCCAGATTGTGCTGGCCGGGTTGGCCACCAGCATAGGTGTCGAAGCTACCGCCCGCAGCGCTAATGAATTTGCCTATAATATTGCCTTTGCCAGCGATGCCATGAGCGATAGGTTTGCAGATGCACACAATAGCAGTTTTAAATATATTTTCCCGAGGATTGGAGAAGTAGGTACCACAGATGAGATTATTGCTAAACTGGGTCTGTAGGTTTAGCACTTTTGAATAGCCGGAAGTTATGATATTTTAGCTTGGCATCTTATTCTATTTATATTTTGCATCTTAAAACCAACCTGTTCTTAATTATCTGCTTTATTACAACCCGTTTTAGCGCCGGATAAATTATATTTGGGCATGAAGGTAATGAAGATCATCAAAGAATCAATATCTATTGGGTTGGGTATCCTGGCAGCCGGTTTTGGCCTTAAGGGTTTCCTGTTATCCAGCCATTTTATTGATGGAGGGGTAACGGGTGTATCAATGCTGGTTGCAGATATCTCGGCCATACCCATTTCTTTGCTCATTTTTTTAATTAATGTGCCGTTTTTGTGGCTGGGTTATAAAAAGCTTGGGCTGTGGTTTGCCATAAAAAGCACCATTGCCATTGGCTTGCTATCGGTAAGCCTGGTAGTTATTAATTTCCCCGATGTAACGCACGATAAGTTGCTTACAGCGGTTTTTGGCGGCGTATTTATAGGTACGGGCAGCGGCCTGGCCATGCGGGGCGGCGCCGTGCTTGATGGTACCGAGATAGCAGCAGTACTCATCAGCAAACGTACTCAACTGCTAAAGGTGAGCGATTTTATTTTGCTGCTCAACGTAGTGATATTTGGGCTTGCTGCCTTTTTACTGGGCGTTGAGCCGGCTATGTACTCCATATTAACGTATATGGCTGCCGCCAAAATGATAGATTTTATTTTGAATGGTATTGAACAGTATTCGGGCATCACGGTAGTATCTACGCATAGCGAGGCCATTCGCCGGGCAATTACACTTACGCTGGGCAGGGGTGTTACCATTTACCAGGGTAAAAGCGGTTACGGCAAGGATGGCCACGTAAACGACCCTCGGGATATTATTTTTACTGTTGCCACCCGGTTGGAGATTCCATCGTTAAAACAAACCATCCTGCGAATAGATCCCAAGGCATTTATTGTACAGCAAAGCGTGGACGATACCACCGGGGGATTGTTAAAACGCAAAGGATTACATTGAGGAAGTTTTGAGTTTTGAGTTCGGAGTTTTGAGTGGGGAAGGAATTGGTTTTGGTAGGGACAGGTTTTCTTTAAATTAAGATTTATTGTTTTCGGCTAAACACTCAAAACTCACCACTCAATACTTAAAACTATTATAAGATGAGCAAAATAACACCTTTCCACGTTGCAGTGCCGGTTTATGACCTGGACGAGGCCCGAAAATTTTACCGCGAAGTTTTAGGCTGCGGCGAAGGCCGCAGCGATACTAATTGGACGGACTTTAACTTATATGGCCACCAGTTTGTTATCCACCTAAAACCTAAACCGGTTGATGATACCAAACATCATTTTAACCCGGTTGATGGGCACGACGTACCTGTACCGCATTTTGGTGTGGTACTGGAATGGAATGACTGGGTTGCACTTGAGGCTAAATTAAAAAGCCTAAACGTGGAATTTGTTATTGAACCCTACATCCGTTTTAAAGGCCTGCCCGGCGAACAGGCTACCATGTTTTTTCTCGATCCATCTGGAAATGCGTTGGAATTTAAGGCTTTTAAGGATATGGGGCAACTGTTTGCTGTTTGACTAGCCCGGGAAACCGCAGTTCTTTTTTGTTGCTTTAATCTATTTAGGGGCTATCAGTTTGTGCCCGGCCGGCATGGGGTGCACGCCGTCCCAAATCCAGGATTCGGCGGGTGCTTTTTTTTGAATGGTAACAGCCTACTGACCACTAACATAACATTTGGCTGTGTAAGATATTAGGGGGCCTAATATTCATTTTATCCCCGTAAGCATGTTCTTCAGTTTTAACCGTAGGTAAATTGGATATGTATATGTCTTTAACATCGGCAGGCTATTCAAAAGTTAGATGGATTTCCCTACATTGTAACTGGCTTATGATATCCTTATGGTTTTTATATATTTGGCTATTCACAATTATAGTTGATTATTATGCTAAAGGATTTTTTAAAAAGAACTATTATTTACAGGTTATTTAAGAAATACCGAAGCAGCATCGGCACAGTTACCCGAGAGTCAACCACCGATAATACCATCAAAGAATGGATCAAAGCTGGCCGTCCTGCCCCGCCTCCTCATTCCATAAAACTTTCCGTTATAAAGCGATACGCGAGGTTTCATCGAGCTAATATTTTTGTTGAAACAGGAACATATTTAGGTGAAACGACAGCCGCGTGCTTAGATTTTTTTGAACGCTTAGTAACCATTGAGCTTGATGAAAAACTTTTTAAAAATGCTGTAGATAAATTTAGCGCTCAAAAAAGAATATCTGTCTACCAGGGAGATAGCGGAGATGTGTTGGCTGAGATATTGCCTGGGATTTCAAAGCCCGCATTGTTTTGGTTAAACGGTCATTATTCAGAAGACTTTACCGATAAGGAGAAATTAAATTCACCTATCTTAAATGAGCTTAAGCACATTTTTGCGCATCCAATAAAAAGCCACACAATATTAATAGACGGCGCTCGGTGCTTTACCGGCAAGAATGGTTATCCTACTATCGATTTTCTCAGGGAATTTGTACATAAGCATGATAAACATTTAGTATTTTCTGTCGGCGATGATATAATACGTATTCATTCAGAACTGTTGTCCGATTTAGACATTACCAATAGCGCGATTCTCCCATCAGGAGTCGATCCCGAAAGTTTAATTGGCCATCATATTGAAGTAAGAGAGGGAACTACCGTAGATAAATTTAGCAAAATAGGGAGCTATGTTTACATAGGGAGTCGCTGCGTTGTGACTAAAGCAAATATTGGCAGGTATTGTAGCATAGCAGATAATGTGACAATTGGTCCAGGCGAACATAATTTACGGGCATTGTCAACAAGTGCAATCTTTTACGAAAATATACTGGATGAGTTAACAAAAGGGATTAGTGAGATTGGTAATGATGTTTGGATAGGTGTTGATAGTATTATCAAAAGAGGTGTAAAAATTGGCAATGGCGCAATAATCGGAGCAAACTCCGTGGTAACAAAAGATGTTCCACCATTTGCGATAGTAGTTGGTAGCCCTGCTAAAATATTAAAGTTTAGATTTGACCAGGACAAAATAGATAAACTAACAGCCTCAAACTGGTGGAATCTTGATGTAAATTTAGCCAGGCAGGTTCTTAAAGAGTTGGAGCAAAATTTTTTTTAGCCAGTTCACCCCAACTTGTTTATTAGTGATTTAGAGCGTTAAGCACGCCATTGCTACAGCAAATTTGGCTTACAAATGTCTTCAACGTTCATTGAAGGCTCAAATGTTGAATAACGGTTCTCTGCCGCTGCCATCTTAAATACTATTGATAAAGACGCGGCAAAAATATGAGGTGCAGCAATGGTGCCTAACGGTTAAGGTAACCTTTTTTATAAAATGGTATCATTGGTTTGTTTTAACCTTCGTCATTTCTGCAGTGTTTTTGTTTGTCAGTGTTTGCCGTTTCAGGTTTCTACGGACTTGGTTAAATTTTTGAGCTGGTTATCTGATACAAAACTCCTTTTTTAGTATTAAAGCTTGTTAAATAGCCATTAGCTGTTTTTACCGACTTTGCCTGTACGCCCGTAATTTTTAACGGTGTGGCTGTACGCAGTTTGCATAAACCGCCGGTTACCGATAAAACCGACGCTGTAACTATCTGCTTGTTTTTCCAGTTCATAGTTAACTGGAAATTGCCGCGTGCCTTTAAGCCCGAAATATGGCCTTCGGCCCAGCAATCAGGGATGGCTGGCAACAGGCTGATCTCGCCCGACTGGCTTTGAACCAGCATTTCGCACATGCCGGATAATGCCCCGAAGTTGCCATCTATCTGGAACGGCGGATGCGCATCAAACAAATTGGCGTATGAACCGCCGCCATTGGAATAATTGGTTTTTGATGACCCAGTGAGCCTTAACAGGTAATGGATCATTTTATAGGCGTGGTTACCATCAAGTAATCGGGCCCAAAAGTTAATTTTCCAGGCCAGGCTCCACCCGGTGCCTGCATCCCCTCTAAGCTCCAGCGTTTTTTTTGCGGCTGCTGCAAGTTCCGGCGTTTCGATAGGGGAGATCTCATGACCCGGAAAAACGGTGAATAAATGTGATACGTGCCTGTGATGCGGATCTGTATCTTCCCAATCTTTATACCATTCCTGAAGGTTTCCTTTTTTGCCGATGTGCAGCGGATATAATTGCTTGCGGCAGGCAATCACCGAATCGCGAAAAGCCTTGTCTGTGCCTAACCGGCCTGCGGCATCTATCACATTGGTAAACAAATCCCAGATGATGGCCATATCCATGGTTGTAGCTACAGATACGGTACCTTGTTTGCCTTTATCGTCAATAAAACTATTCTCGGGCGATAGGGAAGGGGCAGTTACCAGGTAGCCCTTGTAAGGCACCAAAAAATCCATACAAAAATGGGCAGCACCCTTCATAAGCGGGTATGCAGTATCCCTAAGATAAGCCTTATCGTTTGTAAACTGGTAATGCCACCATAAATGCTGCGATAGCCATGGCGATCCCATTGTCCAGTTGGCCCACATAGGGTCGCCGTGACCTAAATCGCCAACCGGGTTTGATAATGCCCAGATATCGCTGTTATGGTGCACCGCCCAACCCCGGGTATGGTAAAATTCTTTGGCTGTTACCTGGCCGGTAACAGCCGCGTTTTTTATAAAGTTGATAAAAGGCAATTGCATTTCCGATAGGTTTGCCGCCTCGGCAGGCCAGTAGTTCATTTGCGCATTAATATTGGTGGTATAATTTGAACTCCACGGCGGCCGGACCTCCTTGTTCCAGATACCTTGCAAATTAGCCGCAGTCCCGCCCGGGCGCGAGCAGGAGATCAGCAAATACCTGCTAAACTGGAAATATAATGTTTCAAATGATGGATCTTTAGCCCCTTCTGAATAGTTAAACAGCCGCTCGTCTGTTGGTACTAATGCGTTTTTGTCGTCGGCAGGTTTGGCAAGGTTAAAAGCGACACGGTTAAAATATTTATGGTAATCGGCATAATGATGTTGCAGCAATGCCGGCCAACTATATTTTATGGCTTTTTCCAAATAGTCTGTAGCTAATTTATGCTCATCCTTACCTTCGGCATCCGGGCATTTATCGAAGCCGTTAAAGCTGGTAGCAGCCGATAAAAAAACAGTTACATCGGTTGCGTTCTTCACTGTAATGCCGTTGGCGTCGGCACTTAGCACACCATCTTTATTAATGGCTTTAACCTGTAATTCATAGCGCATGCCACGGCAACCAGGTTTATCATTAAGCGCAGTGGTGTCTTTTGAATCAACGTAGCTGGGTTGGAGGTGTGAAGGGGCCTGGCCTTTCATTAAAATTTGGTTGTTGGATATAACAACATTTTGGTATTTTAACTGGTTGCCGGTGCCCAGGGTGAAATTTAATTGCCCGGTTTTATTTGCTGTAAACCGGATAGCGATCACCTGGTCCGGGGCCGAGCTGATGATTTGCCTGGTATACTCTACGCCATCGATTGTATAGCGAGTTGTGGCAATAGCATTGCTGATGTCCAGGTCGCGGTAGTAAGCCGTGGGGATAGTGTCTTTTGATTTTTGGGTGATGCTTAGATCGCCCAGCGGAAGGTACGATTCTGAGAAATAGCCTTGCATTTTTTTGGCATACTCATTAGCCTGTGCATAGTCTTCATTTTTTAACAGCGCTTCCCTTGCCAGCAGTAAATTGTCATAAGCCTGCGGGTTTACGTTGGTGCGTACGGGGCCGCCGGTCCATAAAGTGGCTTCGTTCAGCTGGATAAGTTCTCGGCCTATCCGGCCAAATACCATGGCACCCAGCCGTCCGTTGCCTAAAGGCAGGGCCTCTGTCCACACCTTTGCGGGTTGCTTATACCAAAGTTTTAAATTTTGCTGGCAAAAGGCAGTTAATGGCGCCAGCGCTATTAATAAGATTGCTGTTTTTTTGTTCATGAAGCTGATGTGCAGATTTATAAGCAACTAAATTATAAAACTTAATTGGCTTTAAACAGGCAATATTATCAGCGCTATTAACATAAAAGGTACCTTATTAATCTACAACCTTTACCGGGTGTTTATGCTCGTCGATAGCCACAAATGTAAAAGTGCCGGTAATGGCCTTTTCGCGCACAAAAGAGTACATTTCTTCGATAAAGATCTCGACCAACACCTTCATACTGGTATTGCCAATATGCGATACGGAGCCCACCAGTTCGATAATGGTACCCGCCGGGATAGGCTTATTAAAATCAATCCTGTCAGATGATACGGTAACCATTCTTTTTCGTGTAAAACGGGTAGCGGTTATAAACGCTACTTCATCCATCATGGCCATAGCCGAACCGCCAAACAGCGTATCGTAATGGTTGGTGTTATTAGGAAACACGGTTTTAAAAATGCGTGTTTCTGATGCTTTTATTCTTTCTTCGATGGTCATGGAGTCAACAAATATCAAAAGGCCTGTCATGCTGAGCCTGTCGAAGCATAGCAGGCTAAGGCCTCTCCGCGCGTCCTTCGACAGGCTCAGGATGACAGCCCCGTCATTGTTATATGATTTTAAATTACCTTACGCTTTCCTCAAGGTGCCCCACTTTAACAGGGTTGCGCCCCATGAAAAGCCGGCGCCAAAGGCAGTAAAAATAACGTTATCGTTGTGGTTAAAATCGTCTTTAAAATCCCAAAGGCAAAGTGGTATGGTGGCTGCTGTAGTGTTACCGTACCTGTCGATATTTACCTTAACACGGTCCTCGGGTAAGCCAAGGTTTTCGCCAACGGCATGGATGATGCGGTAATTGGCCTGGTGAGGTATCAGCCAGTTTACATCATCAATCGTCATATCGTTGCGTTTTAATACCTCGGTACACGTTTCTGTCATGCCTTTAATGGCTGCCTTAAATACAATCCTGCCTTCCTGGCGAATGTAGTGCTGATTAGCCTCAACAGAATCGACAGTAGCCGGAATTTTTGAACCACCGCCAGGTACCAGCAGGTATTCGCGGCCATGGCCATCAGTTTTAAAAACGCTGTCAATTAGGCCTATATCCTCGGTAGTGGGCTCCAGTAAAACAGCACCGGCACCATCGCCAAACAATATACAGGTATTGCGGTCTTTATAATTAATGATAGCACTGTTTTGGTCGGCGCCAATTACAATTACTTTTTTGTATCGGTTGCTTTCTACCAGGCTCGCACCAAGTGTGTAAGCGTATAAAAAACCACTGCAGGCAGCGTTAACATCGGTAGCCCAGGCATTGCTTAAACCAACCTTATCGCAAACAATGCTGGCGGTTGATAAAAGCAGGTGATCGGGGGTTGATGTAGCTATAATAAGGCAATCAATTTCTTCTGCAGAAACACCTGTATTTTCTAACAAATTTTTCACAGCAGCAACGGCCATATCCGAGGTGGCAAGTGTAGGGTCGGTTAAAATCCTTCTTTCCTTAATTCCTGTACGTGATATGATCCAATCGCTGTTTGTATCAACCATCTTCTCTAAATCACTGTTACTTAATATATTATCCGGAACAAACCCCCCAACCCCTGTAATAACCGCGTTACTTTTTAATCTCATAAAATGCCAAAAATCTGAAAAAACAGGCAAGTATACGCAAATTGCCTGTTTTTACCCGTCAGGATGCTATTGTTTCTACAACTAACTGACGAAGTTGTTTCGCTGCGGTCACCATATTTATAAGTGCCACCTGGGTTTCGGGCCATTTTCGGGTCTTTAATCCACAATCGGGATTAACCCATAAATTGCCGGCGGGTAACAATTCAGATGCTTTTTCCAGCAGGCTTACCATTTCATCAACCGTGGGTACGCGCGGCGAATGGATATCATAAACGCCGGGGCCAATTTCGTTTGGATATTTAAAATCGGCAAAGGCAGCTAATAATTCCATTTGCGAGCGCGAGGTTTCAATGGTGATCACATCGGCGTCCATATCGGCAATGTTACCAATGATGTCGTTAAACTCGCTGTAGCACATGTGCGTATGGATCTGTGTTTCGTCCCTCACACCGCTGGCCGAAATACGGAACGCTTTTACCGCCCAGTTCAAATAATTTTGCCAGTCTTTTTTACGCAACGGCAAACCTTCACGGATAGCAGGCTCATCAATCTGGATCACCTTTATGCCGGCGGCTTCCAGGGCCACAACCTCGTCACGGATGGCCAAAGCTATCTGGTTGGTAGTTTCGGACCGTGGCTGGTCATCCCGTACAAATGACCATTGCAGTATAGTAACCGGGCCGGTTAGCATACCTTTCATTAGCCTATCGGTGTTTTGCTGCGCGAAGCTGCTCCAGCGTACGGTCATATCCGCCGGGCGGCTTACATCACCATAAATAACCGGTGGTTTAACACAGCGGCTACCATAGCTTTGTACCCAGCCATTTTTGGTGAACAGGAAGCCGTCTAAACGTTCGCCAAAGTATTCCACCATGTCGTTACGTTCAAATTCGCCGTGTACCAGTACATCCAGTCCAACCTCTTCCTGCCAGCGGATGGCGTCAATGGTTGCTTTTTCTATCTCGGCATCATATTGGGGCCCGGTTAGTTCACCTTTTTTTAGCCTTGCCCTTAACGAGCGTATATCATCAGTTTGCGGGAACGATCCTATGGTAGTTGTAGGGTACAGTGGTAATTTAAAGCGCTGCTGTTGTATTTTCTGGCGGGAGATGAATCCGCTTTCACGTTGCGCATCGGCATCGGTTATGGCTGCCACGCGTTGTTTGATATCCTGCTTATGAATGAGTTTTGAAAGGCTACGGCTGGTAAGGGCACGCAGGTTTTCTTGCAGTAATTCATTATTGCCGCCAATGATCTGTGCCAGCTCGTTTATTTCGTTTAGTTTCTGTTTGGCAAAGGCCATCCAGTTTTTTATCTCGGGGATGATGGCGGTTTCCAGCTCCAGATCAAACGGGGTGTGCAGCAGCGAGCAGCTTGACGCAATCATCACCCTATCGGTACCCAATACAGCAATTGCTTTTTTTACGTGGGTTAACGAGCGCACATAATCGTTTTTCCAGATGTTACGGCCATCAATTACACCTAACGATAAGCTCAGGCTATCGGGCAATACGGTGAGAACTTTGTACAACTGATCGGGTGCACGCACCAAATCAACATGAATGGCGCTTACAGGCAGGGTTACGGCCAGTTCGGTGTTTTCGTGCAGACTTTCGAAGTAGGTTGTCAGCAGCACTTTGATGTCCGGACATTGTTTCCTGATTTCCATGTAGGCGTAAGCATAAGCCGATTTCTCTTTGTCGGTAAGGTCAAGCGCCAGGAAGGGCTCGTCAAGCTGTACCCAGATAGCACCGTAACTTGCCAGCCGTTTTAATACTTCGATGTAAACCGGCACCAGTTTTTTAATCAGGTCTATTTTATCAAAACCGGTTTGTTTTTCTTTACCTAATAAAAGGTAGGTTACCGGGCCAATCAATACCGGTTTTGGTATGTTGCCGGTATGTTGTTTGGCCAGTATAAACTCGTCAAATACCTTTTCGCTAAATAGTTTAAATTGCTGGTTTTGTACAAACTCCGGTACAATGTAGTGGTAGTTGGTATCAAACCATTTGGTCATTTCCATGGCTGTAACATCCAGGCCATCTTTTTGGTAGCCGCGGGCCATGGCAAAATACAGGTCAATTTCGGTATTGGCCTTGTTTTGTGTTAATACCGGGGTGTAACGCTCGGGAATGTTGCCCAGCATGAGCGAGGTATCCAGCACCTGGTCGTAAAAACTGAAATCGTTACATGGGATCAGATCGATACCGGCATCATGCTGGGTTTGCCAGTTTTGCAGGCGAATTTGCCGGGCGGCGGCAAATAAATCGTTACGGGTAATTTTGCCGGCCCAGTACTGTTCACTGGCTTTTTTGAGTTCACGGTGGGCACCTACACGTGGGTACCCGAGATTGTTTTTGAGCATACGCTAAAACGTTTTTGGTTAAACATTAAGTTGACTTAATGCTCCTTACGGTTTTCGGTATGCTTTCGGAGTAAATGGTAATAAAAGACAAAAGCGTAACCTACAGGCAAGCAAATGCCGGTATAGCTATTCTTTTTTCTTCGACTACTGCTTCATTGCGCGAAAGCATTGTCTTTTACATAGCGGCAAGTATCCTGGCTTGTAACATTGTTGCCGTCCTTCTCATTCGCGCGGGGGCGAACAATGGACTTTGTTAAAGGCAACAACCTTTTGTGTTACTTACAGTTGCGCGACAGCCCGTGATTTACACACGGTTCCTTATTAATCCCTGTGCTTTAAACACCGGGAACCACTCTGCAGAAAAAAAGTAAAGAACTTTATTGGCCGTAAAGATGGGAAAAAATGTGCAGATTTTTGATGTGCAGATTTCAAATGGCAGGGCTGACGCATTAGAAATTTTTATTAGCGATAAGCGTTAACAGAAATTTATGGTTCCAACCAGCCATTTTTCGTTTGGCCTTCAGGCTGGCCTTGCTGGTTTTATCAGCTTTCAGAATATTTAAGGCTATTTTTCTGACGACTGCCAGGTTTTGAGCGGCCTGCCTGTTGCGTGTGGTATTGTAGTCTTCGCCAAAACCAACATCCAGTTGCCAGTGCAACTGATTTTCTATCCCCCAATG